>JAFUCE010000133.1 GCA_017459805.1 Eggerthellaceae bacterium | reverse complement strand
TTATCGACTGGTCTCAGAGAAGGTGAATACGTGAAGGTGACGTATCTGCCGAACTCGCATCTGGCGACCATAAACTACCGAGGAGAGCGACCGTAAAGCTATGAAAGTGACGCTGAAAACATGGGACAAGGACCGCGCGGGGAGCGTGGTGCTCTTCGCGCTTCTGACGCTGTTCTTCGGCTATGCGACAGTCGTCATTTTCGGAGCGGGATTGTCAGGCGATGGGGTATTTCACAATTGGCCATACCTGCTCAATCCGCTCATCACGGCGGTGTTCGCCTGGGCGCTCTACGTCGCCGTGAGCCCCAAGTACCAGTATTGCATGGATGCGGTGAAGGGCGAGATGTCGTTTGGGGAGCTCAAGGAGCGCGTCGAGGCGGAGGAGTACGCCGAGCCGCTGAAGTTCGGGCCCTACTTAGACGAGGACGGCGATCTCTACGAGACTACTTACCGCATGCTAATCTCGAAGAGTTGGATGCTGCTCGGGCAAGACATGGCCAACCCCCTGTGCATCCCGAAGGCAAATGTGGTCAAGGTTTCCGGCGGCCGCGACGTGCAGGAAGAGCTCGGCCCCGGGCATCCAGCACGGGACGGCTACTTCCTGGAGCTCCACCTGGCCAACGGCAAGAAGTTCGTCACCGGCAACTTCACAGCCGAGCACCTGGGCGAGGCGGAGAAGATGGTGCGCGAGCTATTCCCTCAGCTCGAGTTCGAGGGTTTCCCTTCGCCTTCGCCATTTAATGAGGCATAGCAACGCTAATGCTGATGATGTGAATCACAACACATGGCTAGGGTAGCTGGTGGCGCAGTATTGCGTAATCTATCAAATTTATTTAGAATACGCATTATGAATACAGTAATCGAGAGACAGCCACAGGGTAGCGTCAAGCCTGCCGAGCTTAGCGACTGGCTGGTTTCGCACGGCGTCGCCACCGTCACGACAGAGGAGTGCGCCCACCTGCTCGGCGTGGCGATGGGCGAGCTCTCGCAGCGCCTCACCGGCTCCCGTGCCAAGACAAAGATCGTTTCGGTGGCACGCGGACTCTGGGCCGCCGTGCCCGCAGAGTACCGCGAGGCGGGGGCGCCCGAGCCGGTCCGCTACGTCGACGGCCTCATGGACTTCTACGGTTGCAGCTATTGCGTGGGCTGGCTTTCCGCTGCGGCCCTGTACGGCGCGAGCCATCAGGCCCCCCAGGTTTTCCAGGTGGCAACCGAGCGCCAGATTCGCGACAGGCAAGTTGGCCGCAGCAGGCTGGAGTTCCACGCTAGGTCCTACGTCCGTGACCTGCCGAAGAGGCGCGTCTCCCTTTCCGCGGGCTCGGTTTTCGCGGCGACGCCGGAAGCGACCATGCTCATGGTGTCGGCCGACCTCCTCTACAGCGGGGGAATTGACAACGCCGCCACGGTGGTCGCCGAGCTCGCCGACGAGGCCGACCCCGACGTCGAGGCCATCCTCGTATGCGCCCCGATGTTTCCCGACTCGGCGGTGTGCAGGCTTGGGTGGCTGCTCGACCACGTGGCGGGTATGCGGGGCCTCGAGCAGATGTCGTCCTACTGCCGCGCGACGGGCGACCCCGCGATGCTTTCCCCCTATGCGGGGCGCAGCGGCCCCATCGACAAGGAGTGGAACGTAATCGTCAACAGGGAAGTGGAGGCGGACGTATGATTCCCCGACAAGACAAAGTGGCGTGGCAGGTGGACCACCCCTGGCCCGAGTTCGACCAGGTCGAGCAAGACCTACTGCTGTCTCAGGCCATTTGCGCCATCGCGAACGACGAGCTACTCGGCTCAGAGCTCGCCCTGCGGGGAGGCACCGCCTTCCACAAGATGTTCCTGCCCGAACCGCTCCGCTACAGCGAAGACCTCGACTACGTGCGGTCGACCGAGGGCGGCATCGGCGAGATAATGCGCAGGCTCACCGACCTCGGCGCCGAGCTCGGCTTCAGGCCCAGCACGAAGATGGGCAAGTTTCCGAAGGTGTTGTGGAAGTACAAGACGGAAGGCGGCCGTCCTGCGCGGATCAAGGTCGAGATAAACACGTTCGAGCGCTCGCCCATGCTCGGATTCGACTACGTTTCCCACCACATCGAGTCCCCTTACTGCAAGGCGAGCGCCGAGGTAAAGACGTTCAAGGTGGAGGAGCTTGCGGCAACCAAGCTACGCGCGCTCTACCAGCGCTCGAAAGGGCGCGACCTCTTCGACCTCTGGCTGGTCCTCACTGCGCTCGGCACCGACCCTGAGGCCATAATAGCTGCTTTCCCGGCCTACCGTCCCGAGGGGACGAGCGGGCAGATGATGAAGGCGAACCTTGCGGCGAAGCTAGATGACGAGGAGTTTGTTTCGGACATCAAGCTACTCGTGAGAAGTGATGATCTTGCGTATGATCCGCGCGCTGCCGCAGAGCTTGTCTCTTCCGAACTGTTTGCGATGCTGTGATGCTGAAGTGAAGAAGTTCGTGCCCAGCATATTCATCCTGCTTGTTTTAAGTGCAATGCATGTGTAGCGAACCGGCGTGTGGCGAAAGAAGACTCTGAATGCCGAAAGCAGCCTTTTTCGCAACGCAAGATTCATACCCTTGTATTCATCATGCCCGTTTAGCAGCGGGGAAGCGTGGAACGGGATGTTTGGCAGTTCTTTAGACAAGAGTGATTGTTCGTAGAGCGCAATTCCTCTCGACAAATCATCATCTTGTTCGTGCAGCACTAAAGTAACGAGATAATACCTGTCACGTAGCCCATCACTGCCAGATTCGTCTATGAATACGCTGAGCTCGCGCAATCAAACCTCCGGATACAACAAAGCCGGGGAAAACGTCCCCGGCACTTGGAAGTAGTTCTTTCGAACCACCAACGTATTTATATCATGTCGAAGCCTTTTTGGAAAAGCGTTCTATTGTTCTGTTGCCGAGCTGTTATTCCCACTCGACAGTGGCGATGGGCTTGGGTGAAAGCTCGTAGGCCACGCGGCAAATGCCAGGCACTTCAGCAAGAATGCGGTCGCACATGCGGTGGAGCAGCGCCCAATCCAGTTCAGGCACGGTTGCTGTCATAACGTCCACCGAATTAATGACGCGAATAATGCAGGGCCATTCGTAGGCACGTTTGCCATCACGCACGCCCGTAGCACGATAGTCGGGCACGACCGCAAAGTACTGCCATGGTAAGTCAGCCGTACCTGCAGCAACTGCTGCTTCAATCTCTTCGCGCACAATAGCGTCGGCTTCGCGCAAGGCTTCAAGGCGGTCGCGCGTGATAGCGCCGGTGCAGCGTACACCAAGGCCAGGCCCGGGGAAAGGTTGGCGTTCGACCATGGATTCAGGCAGGCCAAGTTCGCGACCCACAACGCGCACCTCGTCCTTGAACAGCAGCTTTACGGGTTCAACAAGTTCCCAGTTGAGTTCTTCTGGCAGGCCGCCCACATTGTGGTGTGCCTTCACGCCGTCCTTAGATTCAAGAATGTCAGGATAGATGGTGCCTTGCCCCAAAAAGCCAATGCCTTCTTGCTTGGCAGCTTCTTCGTCGAACACCTTAATGAATTCTTCGCCAATAATATGACGCTTGGCTTCAGGGTCGTCCACGCCTTCCAGCAGACCCAGGAAGCGGTCGGTAGCATCCACGTAGACCAGGTTGGCGTCCAGTTCGTTGCCAAATACTTCGATAACCTGTTCGCTTTCACCCTTGCGCATAAGGCCGTGGTTAACATGCACGCACACCAGCTGCTTACCAATCGCTTTAATCAAAAGTGCGGCAACTACTGATGAGTCAACGCCACCGGAAAGTGCCAGCAATACTTTGCCGTCACCCACTTGCTCGCGCACGGCGGCAACTTGTTCTTCGATAAATGCTTGTGCAAGTTCAGGGGTGGTAATACGTTCCATGGATTCGGGGCGGACGTCAGTTTGCATAAGGCTACCTTCCTCGTAAATGGCTGTAACGATTTGATTATATGCAAGCACTGTTTCGTATTTGTTGCTTTTAGCCAAATTCCTTTCATTTTTACACGTAAACAGAAACAAGAGGTGTAGAATGCTTTACTTCAGTAAAGTGGCTCGAACAAGAAAGGTGAAACTATGGGCAGCCAAGAATCGGTACTCAAGCTGCCACACGACCAGATTGAGGAAATCCAGCTTGAGGGTATTAAGAAAACGCTTGTAGCATGTTACGAGAATGTCGACTTTTATAAGAAGTCCTTTGATGAAGCTGGATTTGATCCCTATTTGTTTAGCAGTCTTGACGATCTTGCTCAAGCACCTTTTCTAACCAAGCAGGACCTGCGCGACAACTACCCCTATGGCTTGTTTGCCGTGCCGCTGAGCGATGTAAAAGAAATCCATATGTCTTCCGGCACAACTGGCGTCGCTACGGTGGGCGGTTATACCCAGCGCGATCTTGAAATATGGGGCGACTGCTTTGCGCGCGGTATTGAATATGCCAATGGCGGCCCTGACGATGTGTGCCATGTATGTTACGGCTATGGCTTGTTTACGGGCGGCCTGGGTGCGCACTATGGCGGTCTAGCAGCAGGATGCACCACTATTCCCATGAGCGCAGGCAACACCGAGCGTCAAATTCGCGTGCTCCGTGAAATGGGCTCCACCATTTTGTGCTGCACGCCTAGTTATGCCATGCACATTGCCGACACTGCCATTGAAATGGGGCTCGACCCCGCTAAGGATTTCACCCTGCGTGCCGGTATTCATGGGGCGGAACCCTTTAGCGATAACTTCCGTGCAGACCTTGAGCAAAAGCTGAATTACAAGGTGCTCGACGTGTATGGCCTGACCGAAACTATGGGCCCAGGTGTTGCAATCGAGTGTTGGGAACAAGATGGCCTGCACCTGGCAGAAGACCATTTCTATGCCGAAATCATTGACCCCGAAACAGGGGAGCGCCTGCCCGACGGTGAATGGGGTGAACTTGTTCTTACGAGTGTTGACCGCGAAGCGGTGCCAGTCGTGCGCTATCGTACGCGCGACATTACCCGTATCATTCCAGGCGAGTGTTCATGCGGACGTACGCACAGGCGTATCGACCGGCTCCATGGGCGTACCGATGACATGCTCATTATCCGCGGCGTGAATGTATTCCCAAGCCAAATCGAAGACGTCATGAAGACCTTCGAAGAAATGAGCTCGTGGTATCAGATTGAACTGACCCGCAAGGATTCACTCGACGTAGTAACGCTTAAAGCCGAAGTGAACCCCGATTTTGACTTTGACCAGATGCGTGCTATCCAGCGCCTGCAAAAAGACATTCAGTCTGCCATGAAGTCTGCATTGTCTGTTGGCCTGCAGGTTAAAATTGTCGAGCCGAAAAGCATTCCGCGCAGCGAAGGCAAGGCCAAGCGCGTTGTCGACCTAAGGGAAGGGACCGATTAAATGATTAACCAACTTACCGTTTTTCTTGAAAACTCTGAAGGGCGCCTGAGTGCCCTGTGCCGTACGCTTGCCGACAACGACATCAATATGAGCATGCTCACCATTGCCGAAGTGGCCGATTATGGCCTCGTGCGCATTATCTGCAACGACACGGCACGTGCTGTTGACGTCCTTGACAAGGCTGGTTTTCGCGCCATGTCCACCAAGGTGGTAGCTGTCGAAGTCCCCAACCGTCCCGGTGGCCTGGCTGAACTGCTCGAGGCTCTTGATAAGCTAGAGTGCAACATCGAGTATGGCTATTGCTTTAATATCGACGAGAATCGTTCGGTCGATGTGTTTAAGGTCGATTGCCCAGAAAAAGCCGCCGATGTTATTGAAGGGGCCGGCTTTACCCTGCTTTCGCAAGACGAGCTGCAATAAAAGCCTACGAGCCTAGTTTTCGTCTGAAGCTTCTGTCGGATTTTCGGCAGGGGCTTCAGTGTTTTCCACGGTCTGTTCGGCAGTACCCGTCAGTCCTTTTTCTACCTGGTCAAGAAGGGACTGAGTAACCTGAATGTTAGACGCAATGGTGATGTTATTTTCGATGATAATGTCGTCGATATTGTGTTCGCGCACGAATGCACAGATGTCGGTGTCGCTATATCGGTAGTCAATCACCCAAAGGTCTTGGTAGTGCCCGATAAGTTCTGGCGCAAAACAATTGCCATATGAATCCTTGAGCAAAAGACAGGCCGAACCGTCCGTTAGTTCAGGATTGCTTACATGCGTGAGCGGGTAATCGCCAATGCCGTAGCAGTAATAGCCGGTGCCTGGTCCCCAGTCAGTGACATCGTTGATAACGTGTGACTCGGTTTCGCTTCCGTCTGTGTCGGTGAAGACCATGTCGTTAGTTTGCGGTGGAATATAAGCATGAACGGTGTCAGCCACAAGGCTCGGGTCGTTAGTTTCGCTATAGAAGGTCCCTAGGAAGTCATCGAAATCCATAGATTCCCAAGACTGCATGTCTTGTGCTTCAAAACCCCGCTCTTCGCAGAATTTTGTATAAGCGTAGTAGGCACCAAGTTGAGTCCATTGGTGGTCGGTGCGGCAGAACAGGTACTCGTCCTTGTGGCTATTAAGCGTGCTGCGAATGTCAACAGGATGGACCTTGTCACTAAGGCGTCCAAAGACGTATTCGATGGCCTGGTTTTGGTCAGACCCGCCCAATGCGTCAAGTTCGCTTTTGTCCAAAAGCACAGCTCCACCGTTGGGGATAAGCATGGAATAGACCTCCGCTTCACCGGCTACTTCGTCGGCTAAGCTGTTAATGGCCTTGATATAAGCTTCCACGCCTTCATCC
>JAFUCE010000132.1 GCA_017459805.1 Eggerthellaceae bacterium | reverse complement strand
TTCGTCTACTATCTTTTTGCGCAAAGCCTCAAGCGCAAAAAGCTTGTCTATCTTATTCGGCTTACTCACGTTCAATTCCTTTCACAGTGCACACGCAGTAGTCCCATTCAATACGTGTCATGTCATGCCGGATAACTTCTGCGTGTACTACTTGTTTGTCGTCATCAAAAGCAACACCTATAAGAGCGTCTTGGAATACCTTTAAGACGTTGTCCACGTCAGGACGCTTCATTGCTGGAACTCGCTCCAACCCCTTGGCAGCACTTTTCGGCAACTTGGGATAGATATCTACTCGGATATAGACTGGCCCCCGGTGCTTTTTGCCCCTGTACTTAGAGCGAATGACCTTTTCCTCTTCTTTGGTTTTTACATCCACATACGCTTTGCCTGCCTTTGTGAAACGAGGGCGTCGCTTGGTAGGTATGCCTTTGACAAAAAACTGCATTACTTACCCCTGACAGCAACTGCCACATCGCAACGAGCATCACGTGTTTCCATGTAATCGGCCAGCGGTGGATAGTCCTTAATCATCAGGCGTGCCAGTGGTGCACGTAGGTTGTTGTTTAGCTTGTAGTCGGATGGATTGTGTTCCCAGTCGAGTGAATAACGCGCCCAGTTAAACAGCTCGTCAATTGCTACCCGGTTCTGTTGTCGCATTTGCGACTGCGCACGTCTTAACATGGCGCAATAGATGGCATAGTTGCGTACACGCCACTCATGCGCTGCTTGCATATCTGCTTCGCCCTTGCTTAGGTCGAACAGGTCAGGTTGTACGTAGTCGTTCATGCTATCCACCCCACTTCGATAACACCAACCAAGACAGATATGACAAAAGGTGCTATAGTTAGGCCAACTACTTGAATGGTTGTAGTTAGGATGCGCCTCCACCTGGGGGCGTTTTCTTTTACGGGTTCTGTGGTAAGTCCACGGGTTGCTCCATTAGATACTGCGCGATTTTCTCGCCATTGAATCGGTACTCGTCCCCTATCTTGGTGACAAAGCGTTGTGGTATCCGCCCATCTGATAGCATGCGGTATACCGTGTTGCGGTGGATGCTTAGCTTCTTTGCAAGCTCCGATGTCTTTAGTAGATACACTCACCTCACAACTCCTTCCTGTTTCTCATAGGACAGCGGTGCTGCTGCTAGGTGGCGTAGCTATTGCCCCTTGATTGCAGATGAATCCGCTTCTTTTTGCGCGCTTCTTCCGAGTAAGTTACTGCGAGGCTCGAAAGTGAGAAAAGAGGTCTTCTCCCAGCAGCAGCGCCGTTGCCCTATGTCGTTGTCAATACAAGCGAATACCCACACGCGAGGCGGCTGGTAAAATCTCAGTGGAAGGAGGTGGACGTAATGCCTAAGAATGTGAAAGTTGACGTTGAGCTTTTCCCTGATGCGTTAGCAAAGGTAATTGAAGATGGAATTGGCGAAATACTTCAGTCATCCCCTGCACCAGTTGAATGTCCTGAATGCGGTACAGAATTTGAAGTTAACGCTGCTGCTGTTACTTGTCCAAAATGCGGATTACCTGTTGAAGTTAAGGTCGATGAACCGGAAATAGACTAAGTTAGCAACAGTTTTGCCACCTTTGCCATAGCTTCTAGTTCAGCAGGGGTGGCATGCGTATTCCTTGCTGTCTTTACTACGAACTCACGGAGTACTTGAGCCATATCTTCGTCATCAGGCAATACATTTTGCATCTTCCTTTTTCTCCCTATGGCGGCATCAATAGCTTGATTGGCTTTCTTGGCCAGACTTCTTAGCTCTCTCATGCTTTCTTTAGTTGCTTCTATTTCTTCCTGTTCAATATGAACGGGAACAACTACTGTATCTGTTACATGCTCTGTCATAGCAGCTCCCTTCTGCCGCCTTACGTGTAGGTATTCACTTGTCAAGGTCCACTTTTGCCTCGTGCTATCATTTCGTCTTTGACAACCGCATACAGAGCAACGGAAAGGATTGGATATGAAAGATTTTTCCGACTTTGAAAAGACCATTGATGTCGATAGCTTGCTAGCAGAAATCGAAAAACACATTGCACTTGCCGAACAAGAAGATGGAAAAGCAAGCGCAGTATCTGTTATCGTGCCTTTCCTGCTTGGAACTCTTCGTCAGTACCATGTTTGGGCGAACAGCTAGCCTTATATCTTTTAAGAGACTTGGTAATGTCATCGGCAAGCGTATATGCATTGGTTGCTTCAAAAAGAAGCGGTATCGCGCTGTCACCTACAGAGACATTTACTGTTTCAATTTTTACTTCCATAAACACCACCACCTAGATAGTGTTGCTCTGTATACGATTGTCAAAGTCCACTTTGTGTTCGTGCTAAAATCCCTGCATGGATAAAACACCTGCATACCTTCTCTGGTTCTTCCTGCGCATTCGCTCTCACGATGGCGAGAAGGATTACCTCGTGAAGCGTTTCAAAGACAAGCCCCTTGATTGTGTCGCCCTTGAAGCACACATGCTGCGCGAGCTTCACAGATTAGGGTTTATCGCCCTTCCCGAAGAAACCGCCGAAAAATTTGCTCAGTTGCCTGTCGAAGAGATTGACCCTGGGCACATCGTCTACAGAAACCCTGGGGACAGCGTTCCCTACGCGCCCATGTTCCTCGTGCTCCCTAGGGGTCATTACGCGATCAGAGAGCTCGCTGTACAGCTCGTCGGCGGCTTCCTGTGGACTTTTGCCGTTGCACTCCTTGGTGGGCTCGCTGCCATCACTCTTGGGAAGCTTGGTTGATTTAATCCAGGCGTATTTACCCATGGAGCGTGCTGTGAAATAAGGGTCACCGTCCGTCATGAACGTGTATATGCGCCCATCTACGGTAAGAACTTCGTTGTATGTAACGTTTTCTATGTTCACTTTTGTTCCTTTGGGTACCTGGGATTCGTGCCGTGTTAGACGGCTACTCGATGGTTTCTTTCCTCGGATATGCCAAGCAGGTAATCGGTAGAACAACCGAAAAGTTCGTGCATGGCAATCAATTCAGAACCATACGGTGTAAGTACGCCACGTTCCCATCTGGAAATGGTCGATTTTGAGACGCCTAGTTTTTTTGCAAGTTTGGTTTGGTCAAGGCCGGCGCGTATACGTTCACTACCTATGTTATTCATAATTACCCCCGTTCGGTGGTAGTCACATATGCACCTTATACCACCGTTTAGGGGTTGTCAAGTCTCATATTTGGCTTATACTTGGGGGTCACAGATTATCCATAAACCCACGTACGGAGGTTGAGAATATGGAGAGGAAATATACAAATAGGCTAAGAGAGCTGCGCGATAAGTCGGGGTTAACACAGGCAAAAGTAGCTGAACTTGTCGGCATATCAGACAACGCCTATCAACGATATGAGTATGGTGAGCGTGACATACCTGGCAATGTGTTGCTTCGTCTCGCTGATTGCTTTGAAACAACAAGTGACTACATCTTGGAACTATCTGATAGCGACAGCTCCGAACCCCAAGGCTGGGTACCCGTTCCCTTAGTCGGGCGTATAGCCGCAGGGGTGCCGCTGGAAATGGACGCTATCGACGACTACTTGCTAATCCCTGCCCCCATACACGCACGCTACCCTGGCTGCTTTTGTTTGACGGTCACGGGAAACTCCATGGACCGCATCATGCCGGATGGGTGCTATGCGGTCATCGACCGTTGCGACAGTGTAGATGTTGACAACAAGCCTTATGCCGTGTGCGTGAACGGCTATGACGCCACCATCAAGCGCGTGCGCAAGCTGGAACGTGGTTTTGAACTGGCGCCCGACTCAACCGACCCGACCTTTAAGCCCAAGGTTTATGACGCGGACAACCCGACAGACGATGAGGTAACAATCATCGGGCGCGTGGTGTATCACGTGATGCCCTTTGATTGGGAGTATTAATTGACAAAAGTAAAAAAAATATTTACTTCACAGGCAAATGTAACCAACTTTTGTGTTAGAGTATGTGGCGTGAAGAGGTGTTGGAAGGGTAAGTCCCCCAGCATCCGAAAGGGTCGCCACTGGCGGCCTTTTTCGTTTCCAGGAGGGCGAAGTGAATAAAAAGGTATTTCTTGAAAGCGAATAAAAAGACGCGCCCCAGCCAGGCCGGGCATACGGGGCGCAGTGCAGCAATCAGAAAAGACTGCAAAGGAGAGTCTAGCATGAGCGCATGGATTGAACAAATGGATCCTGGAAGTAGATGCAGGAAGTGGAAGCTACGCTGGACACGTGGGCGCGGGAGTGAGCGTGTTAGCAAGTCGCGTGTATACATAGGCGGCAAACGCGATGCGATAGCAGCCTTAAAGGAATACGAGCGAGAATGCAACCTGCTTCCAACAGAGGAAACTCCATCATTTGCCGACTACTGCATACAATGGAATGACAATCGGCTCAGAATCAACGCGATTTCAAAGTCCACCCATGATAACTACCAATACTTACTGAACGGATTATCGTTTCATATTGACAAACGACTAGAAGAAGTGCGTGCAGAAGACATTGAGAACGCGCTAGCCGCCTTGAGAGAAGGACATAGCCCATCGGGTAGGGTTTGGGGAGGAACGAGCCTTAGAACGGCTTATAAGGTCTTAAAAAAGATGTTCGACGACGCCCAGGCACGTGGTAGCGTCCTGTCAAATCCTTGCGTGTCTATCAAAGCCCCAAAAGCTGATACCCAAAGAAGAAAAGCATTATCGCTTAACGACTCAGCGAAGTTACTCGCAATGCTAGATATTGAAGATGCTCACCAGTTTGCCATGGCCTTAATGCTTAGAACCGGCATGAGGGCGGGAGAATGCCTTGGCGTGAGATGGTCAGATGTTAGCGATGCAGGAATTAGTATTCGCAGAGAAGTCACCAAGACAGATTGCGGTGAGAGAATTGTTCCGCTTGATTCAGCGGCAAAAGAAATGATTAGAAAAAGATATGACTTTATTTCTCGGTATATGGGTGAAGCAGAAGACGGGTTGAATGGTGAAGAATGCCTTTGCTGTACTAAAGATGGAAGAGAAACAACCTACAACGCCATGAAGCACTGGTGGGCAAAACATGCCAAGGATTACAACATGGAAGGGTGGACACTCCACGAGCTGCGCCACACCTATGCTACGAATCTTGCGCAGGCGAATGTCCACCCCTCCACAATGGCTTCATTACTCGGTCATTCTTCTAGCGAAATCACCATGGAAATCTATACGCATGTCCATCAAGAGGATATGCAGAAAGCGGTTGATGCCCTGGCCGATGCGCGACAAAACGCTGCAAGTGTACACCTCGATGTACACCTTATTAACCAAACTAAGAATAAAGGTCAGAGCAACTAGTACTCTGACCTGCGGTTTTCTGGTCGGGTTGACAGGATTTGAACCTGCGACCCCTTGACCCCCAGTCAAGTGCGCTACCAAACTGCGCCACAACCCGTTATGCACTGCAAAAAGCAGCGAACGATATAGTAAATGCTCTAGCTTCGTTTTTCAAGCAATATAGCCAAAGCCTTGTCTAAAACTACATGTGCTATCTTATCTTTATCAGCAGTTGGAACTTCGCTCTCCCCTTCTTCGGTGACTAACCATACCTGGTTTTCATCGGTGCCAAAGCCTTTGGTGGGAGAAACTTCGTTTGCGACAATACAGTCTGCATGCTTTTTTGCACGTTTGATGCGTGCGTTTTCAAGCACTTTATCTGTTTCGGCTGCATAGCCAATAACAGCTTGTTTTTCCGCCTGAGCTGCAAGTGTTGCCAGGATGTCGGGGTTTTCAACGAGCTCTATAGTGCGAAGCGCTGCATCGTCTATTCCCTTCTTGAGCTTGTGATCTGCGGTTTCTTTTGGTCGCGCATCACTTACTGCAGCAGAAAAAATGGCGATGTCTGCCGAAGGGAATACTTCGTTACAGGCGTCAAACATCTCTTGTGCCGAATTGATGTGAACTACATCAATTCCTGTTGGGTCGTCAAGTGCCGTGGGGCCTGCGACAAGCGTAACCTTCGCTCCCCTGTCACGGGCAGCTTCAGCGAGGGCATAACCCGTTTTCCCTGAACTGTAATTAGTGATAAAGCGCACAGGGTCAATGGCTTCGCGCGTGGGGCCCGCGGTAATAAGGACATGTATATCCTGCATGTCTGGCGTAATATCAAGAAGCTCAAGTGCGGCGGCAACAATGGCATCTGGTTCTGCCAGGCGTCCGTAGCCTTCATCGCCGCAGGCAAGATAACCTTCCCCACCTTCAACGATAGTCCATCCGCGGTCGCGCAGAGTCGCAAGGTTGGCCTGCGTTGTTGCATCCTCATACATATGCACATTTGCCGCTGGTGCTATGAGCATGGGACAGTGCATGGCAAGGGCAGCTGAAGTCAGTAAATCATCAGCGATACCGTTAGCAAGTTTAGCCATGGTGTTTGCGGTACATGGAGCCACAATCATCAGGTCAGCTTCGTTTGCAAGCGTAATATGCGGAATGGGGTCCTCCGTTGTTTCGTCAAACATGCCAACAAGAACAGGCTCATGGGTAAGCGCTTCAAAAGTCTTTGGGCCAACCAGTTCGGTAGCGTGCTCGGTCATGACAACACGCACACGTATGCCAGCCTTTTGAAGGCCGCGCACGATATAGCACGCCTTATACGCGCCAATACAAGCACTTACGCCCAAAACAACGGTTTTCTGTGCCATATAAGCCCTTTCTCGAACGGTCTCGCACATTATATATGCTCAGGAAGCTTACCAAAAAACTGTTATAGGAGCGTTTCCTTAGAGCTGAATGTCAAGTGGCTGTGTCTGTGCACTTTGGAGGCTCTCAAAAATGCGCTTCCCTGCATCGGTTTTACCCATGCTTCTGCTTTCAAGACTTTCGTAGGCTTGCCGCAAATCTGGTGGCAGGCCATCCACGAAACTCATCTGCTCATGGGTATAGGGATGTTCAAAGGCAAGCGCATACGAGTGTAGGAACTGGCGTTTCGAAAGCCCGAGCTGGATGGAATCGGGGCCCCAGGAATAGAGCGGATCGCCCACGCAGCAATGGCCAATGTATTCCATGTGGACACGTATTTGGTGCGTCCGACCCGTGAAGAGCTTACATTCCAGTAAGGTGTAACCCTGGTCCTTTTGCCCTGCTTCAAAGCGTTCAAGCACGGTGAAGGTAGTAATGGCTTCGCGGGCATTGCCGCGGTCACTTACCACCATGCGAAGACGGTCTTCCCAACCGCGGGTAATGGGTTGATCTATAAGGCCTGTGTCGTGTGCCACATTGCCATGAACAAGGGCAAGGTAGCGACGGTCTACATCGCGCAAGCGAATCATGTCCTGCAAAAGGTGGCCCGCTTCATCGGTTTTAGCGCACATCAGCAAGCCGCTTGTTTCCATGTCGAGTCTATGCACGATACCGGGCCGGTCATCGCCTTGGATATGGGCCAGGCCTTCGCGGCCATAATGGTAGATGAGCGCATTACACAAAGTTGACCCTTCATGCCCTGGCGATGGGTGAACGCAAAGCATCGTTTGCTTACTGAGGACGAGCAGGTAGTCGTCTTCATAACGAATGTCGAGGGGGATGTTTTCTCCGACAAGTGGTGCCCGGGGGCTGTCTTCAATTTCTTCATAGACTATCGTGTCGCCTGGGTTTACGAGGTATTTTTTGTTTTGAACCTGTCCGTTTACAAAAACCAAACCATCTTCTATGGCATGAACGGCAGCGTTGCGGCTTATGTAGGCACCTTGTTCTGCAAGAAAGGAGTCGAGGCGCTTTGAAGCATTGCTATTGTCAACGCTTATTGATACCGAACGGGCCATAACTAAGCTCCTTCATGGGCCTTTGCCCTGCGTTCATGAATAAACATACTAATAAGAAGGAGCGCTATGCCACAGGTTACGCCAATGTCGGCAACGTTAAACACGGGGAAGCTGATAAATTTGGCATTGATAAAATCAATTACATAGGAGAAGCTGAGCCGGTCGATAGCGTTGCCCAGCCCCCCAGCAAAAATTAGCGCAAGAAAGACCGCTGAAGCTAGCGAGGCTGAAGTTCGGATATAGGTGAACAAGATTACAAGTAAAACAACGCAGACGATAATGCTAAAAATACCTAAGGCAAAGGTTGAATCGGCCAGCATGCCCCATGCAGCACCGGTATTGTGGACGAGGCGAAATTCAAAGAGACCAGCAATGTCGTCAACGAATACCTCGCCCACTTCGTGAGTATTGGCCCAAACTTTAGTTATGCGGTCGAGTAGCAACCACACGGCGCTCAGCAGCACAAAGACCACCAATTTGGGTGCAAAAGGAGCCCGTATCGGTGTTCGTGCATGTTTCATTACGCTTCTTGATACCCCAGTTCATCAAGGACGTCTCCGCAGCGCTCACAGACATGAGGATGAGCCGTATTGCTGCCAAGCTCGCGGTAGTTCCAGCAACGGGGGCACTTTTCATGTTCCGTATGTTTTGTAAGACACTGGGCCTCGTCACTTTGGGCAAAAGAAACCTTTGCAACAATGCAAAGCTCTTCAAAGACGCGCTTGTCGTAGGCTTGGGCTATCTGGAGCAGATCTTCAGGCAGGCTAATAACAAGCTCTGCTTCCTGGCTTTTGTTGAAACCGGCATCTTCCATGGCTTTCTTAGCAATGTCGCGAATTTCAAGAGCGCCCCTGTAGTCAGCGAGTAATTTTTCAGTATTGTCAGGAAGCGCAGGAACGAAATCTTCGCGCTTTGGCCAGCCAGCAAGCTGAACACTGATGGGGCGTTCCGCACGATTGCGTATGGCCTCTGGATAGTGTTGCCACACTTCTTCGGTGGTAAAACTCAACGCAGGCACCAGCACACGGACCAGCACTTCAAGGATATTCATAAGCACGGTTTGCGCACTACGACGTGCATGGGAGTTGCGCGATTCGGCATAGAGACGATCCTTGCGTGGGTCCAAGATGACATTCGATACTTCCCCAATATAGTCATAAAGGGTATGGAAAACTTTATGATACTGGTAGGAATCGTAATGGGTGTTAACCTCATCGAGGATTTGCGCAAGACGTGCCATGGCCCATTGGTCTTCAGGCAACAATTCTTCAAAGGTGCCCACCGAGTGAACTTCGTCATCGAAGTCAGCCAAGGCACCTAGAATAAAGCGGAAGGTGTTGCGGAACTTGCGGTAAGCATCCGAGGTGCCTTTTAAAATTGTGTCGCCAATGGATACGTCAACTGAATAGTCGCTCGAGAAAACCCATAGGCGCAAAACATCGGCACCGTATTTGGCAATGACGTCAGCAGGGTCAATACCATTGCCCTTTGACTTACTCATTTTTTCACCGTTTTCATCAACGGTAAAGCCGCAGCAGAATACGTTTTCATAGGGCGCTTTTCCATAGGCGCCTACACCACAAAGCAGCGAACTTTGGAACCACCCACGATGCTGGTCGGAGCCTTCTAGATACATCTGGGCAGGCCATCCGAGGCGGTCTTCTTCCGAACGGTGCTTAAGAACACCGACGTGCGAAACGCCGCTCTCCCACCAGACGTCAAGGATGTTTTCGTCAGGAATGAGTTCGGTACCGCCGCATGAAGGACAGCAGGTGTCGGCAGGAAGGTATTCGCCTGGATTGCGCGTAAACCACGCGTCGGCCCCTTCAGAATTAAACAAGTCAATAACTGCATCGAAGGTCGCCTCGCTTGCTACGGTTTCGCCGCAGCTTTTACACTTGAACACGGGAATGGGAACACCCCAGTTACGTTGCCTCGAAATGCACCAGTCAGGACGCTCTGAAACCATAGCGCCAATACGGTTAACGCCCCATTCGGGAATAAAGTTCACATGATTGTGGATTTCGTCGAGAGCGCGCTCGCGCAAACCCGTTTTATCCATGGATACAAACCATTGATCGGTTGCTCTAAAGATAACTGGTTCATGGCAGCGCCAGCAATGTGGATAGCTGTGATCAATGTCTTGATGGCCGACCAGGGTTCCCTGCTCGCGGAGCCATTCGATGATGTGCGGGTTGGCCTCGTCGGTGTCCATTCCAGCAAAATGAGGAACATAGTCCATGAAGCGCCCATCGTCGTCAACGGGCATGATGGTTTCGATGCCATACTTCTGCCCTGCCAAATAGTCGTCAACGCCGTGGCCAGGTGCGGTATGGACAACGCCCGTGCCCGCATCCATGGTAACGAAGTCGCCGCAAATGAAGCGCCCTTGGACTTCGTTCATGATGGGGGTTTGATAAGTCAACCCTTCGAGTTCAGAGCCTTTCATAAGAACTGGATCGCTGTCTTTCGAAACGACTTCAAAGGCTTCCCATCCCAAGTCTTCAGAAACAGTTTCAAGCATTTCTTTGGCGAAGAGCAGGAAGTCATCCCCTACTTTGACAAAGCAGTAATCATAGTCTGGCCCAAGGGTAACTGCGGCGTTAGCGGGAAGCGTCCAGGGGGTCGTCGTCCAAATAAGAACGTAGGCACAATCTGCCGTAACACCAGCATCGGCAAATGCCTGCGGAACCGAATCCATCTTAAACTTGACATAAATCGACGGAGACGTTTCGTCACCATATTCGATTTCAGCTTCAGCAAGGGCGGTGTGACAATGCTTGCACCAATGGATGGGTTTGCGTCCGCGGTATACGGCACCATCGAGGTACATCTGCTTAAAAACTTCTACATTGGCAGACTCGTAGCTTGGTGTATAGGTAAGGTAGGGTCGATCCCAGTCCGCGTTGACACCAAGGCGCTTAAAGCCTTCACGCTGGACGTCAACAAACTTTTCCGCCCATTGACGACACAATTCACGAATTTCAGCTTGCGACATCTGATTCATCTTTTCGGTGCCAAGCTTCTTTTCTACTTCATGTTCGATAGGCTGACCATGGCAGTCCCATCCAGGAATATAGGGAGTGAAGTAACCCTGCTGAGCATGCGTTTTATTGACAAAGTCTTTCAAGATCTTGTTGAAGGCGTGGCCGATATGAATGGGTCCATTAGCATAAGGAGGGCCATCATGAAGGATAAAAGGTTCGCCATCAGCGTTCTTTTCAAGCACTTTATGGTAGATGTCAATGTCTTCCCACCATTCAAGACGTACGGGTTCGTTTTCAGGCAAATTAGCCCGCATGTCGAGGTCGGTATCGGGGAAAATCAAAGTGTCTTTATAGTCCTTAGCCATGAATCGTCCCTTTGCTTTTACTTAGCCCTGTAGAGATAAACTAGAACATTATACTCGCCAAACGCGGTACAAATAATAGATTCAATAGATTCACGAAGGAAGAATTAATCGTTAGCTTTAATAATTGAGCGCATAGCTTCCAAAAGACGCTCGTTTTCTTCGCGCAGGCGTACGGCAACACAGAAGAAGTTATTATGCGGAAGCCCCGGTGTGTCGTGGAGGTCGTCGACGAGGAAGCCCGCAAGTTGGAGGCTGGCGACAAGCTCACTTGTGTTACGAACGCCAAGTTTCATACTTGGAGCGGGGTTGAATTCGCACAACACATAGTTTCCTTCAGCTGGGAAGATGTTTACCCCAGGCAAGAGATTAAGCATGCATTGCATCCAAGGGATTTCCTTATCGAGGAATTCATGGGTGGTTTCAATGTAAGAAGTTTGAGCCACCAGTTGATGTGCGAGCACTTCGCCAAACATACCGATATCGGCTCCGGCATAGAATTGCTCAATATGGGCAATCATTTCTTTGTGAGCCACGATATAACAAAGGGGAATCCCTGGCATTCCAAAAGCAGTAGACGCGTTGCGAACGATAATAAGGTTCGGGTAGTCGCCAACAAGGTCAACCATACTTTCGCCACTGATGGTAAGTTCAATATTGCTTTCGTCTACGATGACCCAGTCGAGATTGTCGAGATACTGGATAAGGGACTGACGTGGAAGCAGGCGCGATGAAGGATAGGTGGGGTTGCCTAAAACGACACCCTTAAAACTCCCCTGCTCTAAAGCATCATGGGCAGACGCAGGTGCAAAAGAAACTGTGTTGATGAGTGGCAAGATGCTGTGCCCTGCATTGCCGATGGCTGTTTCATACGACAAGGGGCACGGAACACTGACACCAACCGTTGTGTAGTCAAAGGCGCAGGCGGCATAGGTGATAAGCTGAGTTGCTGATGTTCCAAATAACACGTTGTCGGGCTCAAGGTGAAGAAAGCTTCCTACCGCATGGCGAAATGCGCGCCCATCGCGGTCAGGAACATAGGTATGTTCGCCGTCAACAAGCGCCGTGTGAATTTCTTGAATAAAGGACTTTGGAGCACCAAGGGGGTTCGAACGGTTGGAAAAGTCTATCCAGCTTACTTCAGCGCGCATGTCATAGGGCATGGCGACCGGTTTATCGGGAAGCGCAGCGACCGTTTCGCGTAGTGTTGCACTTTTGTTAAAGAGAGAAGCCATCACACCTCATTTGCTTGTTTTGGCTTTAGGTTTTTCTAAAAGCGCATCTTCAATCAAATGAGCAAGAATGTAGTGGCACATGATGCGGGATTGAACATACTAACACAAGCTATCGTTTCCGCAAGGCACAATGTTAGACTTTTAGTTGTGAATATGAACGACAAGCATACGGCATGGAATGGGCGGGCTATTATCCTGCTTGACCTCGATGCCTTTTTTGCTTCGGTAGAGCAACTCGATCATCCGGAATGGCGGGGAAAGCCCGTCATTGTTGGTGGCGATGCTGACAAACGCGGAGTCGTTTCAACCTGTTCGTATGAAGCGCGCGCTTTTGGCGTTCGTAGCGCCATGCCTGCTTCAACGGCGGCTAAGCTCTGCCCTGATGCTATTTGGACACCAGGAAATTTTGCACGCTATGCTGAACTTTCTGCGGCCGTGATGGATATTATGCGCTCAAAGAGTCCATTTCTGCAGCAAGTAAGCATCGATGAAGCCTTCCTCGACATTAGCCCTTCGAAGTTTAATGCCGAAGACCCAGTCAAAGTCGCTCAAGATATTCAGCAAAAAGTTGCCAAGCTGGGCATTACGGCTTCCATTGGGCTAGGTGTTTCTAAGGCGGTTGCAAAAATTGCATCTGATATGGACAAACCACAAGGCTTGACCATTGTGTATCCTGGCCGCGAAAAAGATTTTTTGTCGCAACTGCCTACCAAAGTGATGAGCGGTATTGGCCCTGTTGCCCAGGGAGTTTTAAAAAGCTTCGGTATTCATACCTTAGGGCAAGTTGCGCAGGCCAATGAAGATGTGCTTAAGAAAGCCTTTGGGAAAAATGCTGAAATGATGCGCCTTCGCTGCCTTGGTGCTGATACCGACCCTGTTGAAAGCATTGATGAAGTGAAGTCCATTTCAAACGAAATGAGTTTCGCTGTTGATTTAAATGATAGAAGCGATATTGAAGCAGCTCTTGCCACTACGGCAGGAAAGGTGGCACGACGCCTTCGTATGAAGAAACTCTATGCTGGCTCTATTGTGCTCAAGATAAAATATTCAAACTTAAGCATAAAGACAACAAGTGCCCAGCTATTTTCTGCGAGCAACAACGAATACGACTTTATTCCAGTACTCAATCTCTTACTGAATGATATATGGATAGAAGGAATGCCCTTGCGTCTGGTGGGTTGCGCCGCGAATCATTTGCGCGAAACTGAAGACGAGCAGCTACGCCTCTTCGATGATGAATTACAAGGTTCAGATGATGCCCATTTACATAGCAAGGTAAAAGAGCAGCTGGTTGAAGCAACCGATGCCGTGCGTGACCGCTTTGGCGACTCGGCCCTGCTCTATGGACGAGAACTCAAAACGCGAAAGAACCTTACGGGTTCATCTTCCAAGAATCCTGCGGACTACAAATAATTCTCGGACTAATTGAACTTAAAGATTTTTTGTGCCACGCGGTAGCCCCCTAATGCGAGGGAGCGCCCTGCAGGGCTTGGGAAATTGGTAAAGAAATTAAGAATGTTGCCGCGTACTTTTGCATACATATGCGGCTTTTTCTCTTTAAGGTAATTCCAAATATCGCTGCGTTTTACTTCATTATCTGGTGTTTCATCCATTCGCAAGAATACGCTGCAAATGCAAAGCATCATGGATAGGTAGTTATACATATAAGAGGAAAGCTTCTTTTCGGGCACTGATTCAAGGTCAACGGCGTCAATCATGAATTTTGTAATGCGCAGCTGCTGATTTATGCGCGAGAGCATCGTTTTTTCGTTAACGCTTTGGTCTTCACGACCGATGTAGTAATGATATGCATCGGTATTGAAATAGCGAATCGTTTGTACGAGCGGAAGGGGCACGTACACAAATATATTGTCAACATAAAAGCAATGCTCTGGAAGT
The DNA here is from genome assembly GCA_017459805.1 of Eggerthellaceae bacterium. Taxonomy (GTDB): domain Bacteria; phylum Actinomycetota; class Coriobacteriia; order Coriobacteriales; family Eggerthellaceae; genus CACXMZ01. Next base: position 9,389 of record JAFUCE010000132.1, on the reverse strand, counting down.
TTTAAGCCTGACTCCTGTATGAGCTTTGTTCGATAATAGACGCTGTGCATGAGCAGGTATTGGCTCGGGTTAAAGCGCCCAATGCCTGACCAGGTAAATTCCCTATCCACGGGGAAAACGTTAGCATAGTCTATGGTTTGATGCTTCCCCTCGTGTACCTTGTCGTAAATATAATTTGCAATTATTAAATCCGTCGGGTGGGATCTTTCTAGTTGCTGGCGAGCGTAGTCCATCAAGGGTTTCATTGACTCTGCATCAAGCCAGTCGTCGGAGTCAACTACTTTTACATAAAGGGCCTGAGCTGCAGCAATGCCTGTGTTTACAGCACCGCCGTGACCCTTATTCTCTTGGTCAATGGCGCGAATAATATCTGGGTATCGTTTTTCGAGCGTGTGGGCAATTTCGGATGTATTGTCCTTTGTCGAACCATCGTTAACGACAATGATTTCGATGTCGTTTCCACAGGCAAGAAGCGAGTCAATGCAAGTCTGCATATAGGATGCAGAATTGTAGCAAGGAACAACAAAGGACATAGTTTTCATCGCTTGTTTAGGCCTTTCTGTAAAGCATCAAATACTTGACTATGTGGACGTCTTTATTTAACTTATTCTAAAGCTGTAGACCCTATAAGAGAAGAGGATAAAATGTGCTCTCTGGTTGAATCCATGTTTGAAAAAGCTAGTCAAGATGTTAAGACAATAGTGCTTCCTGAAGGAGACGATCCTCGTACTCTCGAAGCAGCTGAAATTATTCTTGAACGTGGTTTTGCGAATCTTGTTATTATCGGCAATGAAGCTGACATTGTGGCATCGGGAAAGAATCTGAGTGGTGCAAAAATTGTCGATATTGCATCTTCGCCCGACAAACAACGCTATGCCGATGCTTTTTATGAGCTCCGTAAAAATAAGGGCGTGAGCGAAGAGGACGCCCTTGCTAAGATGGACGATGTCCTCTATTTCGGTACCATGATGGTCAAACTAGGCGATGCTGACGGCATGGTTGCTGGTGCATGCCATTCTACGAGTGACGTTTTGCGCTCGGCATTGCAGGTTCTAAAAACTGCGCCAGGCACCAATTATGTAAGCTCCTTCTTTATTATGGAAGTGCCCGATTGCGACCTGGGCGATAAAGGCCGTTTCTTCTTCGCGGACTGCGGGCTTAATGTGCAGCCGACACCTGAAATGCTTGCAGAGACGGCAGTTTGTACTGCCAAGAATTGGGAAAGCTTTATCGGGACTGAAGCGCGTGTTGCCCTACTCTCCCATTCTACGAAGGGTTCTGCAGCACAGACTCCTGACCGCGATAAGGTTATTGATGCCGTCGCCCTTGCCCATGAAATGAACCCTGATGTAGCCCTCGATGGCGAACTTCAGCTCGATGCTGCCATTATTCCCGAAATTGGGCAATCAAAGGCTCCAGACTCCCCTATTGCTGGGCATGCCAATGTTTTGATTTTCCCCGACCTTGATGCGGGCAATATTGGTTATAAGCTTGTTCAGCGTCTGGCCCGTGCCGAAGCCTATGGCCCTATTACCCAGGGTTTGGCCGCGCCGGTCAACGACCTTTCTCGTGGCTGTAATGCTGACGATATTGCTGGGGTTGTGGCTATTACCTGCGTGCAAGCACAGGCGCAATAAGCTAGGCCTTCTGCAAGGTCGAATCGATTACTTCGTCGCTTTCGGTTTCTTCGAGTTCGCCCATAAGGACGTCCACTTTTTGCTGCGCGTTTTCAAGCCTGCTCCGAAGATTGCGTAAAAGCCCGACGCCTTGCTCATAGGCAATAAGACTGTCCTCAAGTTCAAGGGTGTTGCTTTCCAGTAATGCGACGATGTCATCGAGCGCTGCCATGGCGTCGCGAAACGATAGATCATCCAGGTTTTTGGGAAGCTTTGGTAGTTCAGCCATTAGTCATCCTTCCAGGTAAACACTTCTCGATTTGATAGCTCGGTAAAATCGACAGTTGTGTGTATGGTGCCGTCAGATACTGAAATGACAAGTTTGTCGCCTGCCTTGGCCTGCGACACTTCTTTAACAAGGGCATCGTCTTCATCCTTAACCAAGGAATAGCCTCGTGCAAGAATTGAAAGAGGTGAGAGATCATCAAGTCTGCTTGCTGCCGTAGAGATGCGTGCTTTGTAGAATTCGATGAAGGTTCTGCCGAAGGATTGCAGTTGAACAGCGCTTTTTGAAAGAGCAGCTTTATCGCGCATGAGGTTTGTAGGTATCGCGCGGCTCAGGCGCTCGAGTGCAATATCGAGTGACTGCGCTGGTGTTGCAAGAAGCTGGTTGGGATTGTGCAATACGGGACGCGAAGCATAATTGTCAAGCACGCTTTGAGAACGATCGAGCCTCGAGAGAAGCGTTTTGTTGAGTTGCGAGGCGCACGATGCAAGCGAGGCAGACAATTCAAAGGCGTCAGGGGTTATGGCTTCTGCTGCAGCAGTGGGTGTTGATGCGCGGAAGTCAGCGACCATATCGGCAATAGAATTGTCGGGCTCATGGCCAATTCCCGTTACGAGGGGCACGGGACATGCGGCTATGCATCGAGCGAGGGATTCGTCGTTGAAGGGCATGAGGTCCTCGAATGACCCCCCACCACGAACAAGGAGCACAACCTCGGCACCTGCTTGGGCAACGCATTCAATTCCTGATGCAAGATAACTCGCAGCCTGCGTGCCTTCGACGGGAACACCAGCAAGGAGTACCTTTGCTGATGGAAAACGCCGGCGAAGAGTACGTAAGACGTCATGCACGGCGGCTCCGCGCGGTGATGTGACAAGCCCTATGGTGTGCGGATATGGTGGTAAATTGCGTTTGCGCAATGGATCCATAAGACCTTCAGCTTGAAGTTTTTTCGCTAGTTGGGCAACGCGTTGGCGCAGATCCCCTTCACCTGCCAGTGTAAGACTGAAAACGTCAAAGTTCATTCGCCCCTTAGGAGCATAGAGCGTAAACCTACCAGTAAGTTGAACCAGCATGCCTACCGTAAGTTCGATGCCTGCTGCTTGGAAGCGGTTCATCCACATCATGGCAGGAAGACTGGCACCCTCATCCTTAACGGTGAAATAGACAGCCTTATAGCCTGGTTTATTGGATACTTCCGATACTTCGCCAATTAAGGTTAGCGTGCATGATTCAAGGACTCCTTTTGCAAGTGCCATCGCCTCACTTACGCTTAAGGGTTTTGAAGAGTTGTCGCCTTGAGCCATTATTAGTTACGCTGCCCTAAAATCCAAAGCAGCTGTAGTACCGACACAAGGGCTGCAGCAACATAGGTCAAGGCGCAGGCGCGCAATACATTAAATGCACCTGCACGCTCTGCATCGGGAAGACCTATTTCTTGCAGATAGTTCATAGCGCGGTGGCTTGCGTTAAATTCCACTGGAAGAGTAATAAGGTGAAAGAGCACCGCAAAAGCGTATAGGACAATCGCGATGGTGATAAGCATATTACCAGGAGCAATAGATCCAGCACTCACGAGCGAAATGCCCAGAATAAGGAATATCATCCATGCATTCGACGAAAGATTAACCACAGGGACCAAAGCCGTACGGAATTTCATCATGGAATAGCCTTCGGCATACTGGCATGCGTGCCCCACTTCATGGCAGGCGGTAGCCATGGCAGTAATGGAATTGCTATTGTAGGCGTGGGGGTCGATGGTGATTGAATTGCTGCGTGGGTCGAAGTAGTCTTGCCCGCTCTTGCCTTGGGAAACAGGAACATGTGAAATGCCATAACGCGAAAGCATGCTTTGCGCGGCACTTGCACCAGTTAGACCCGTGCTTGTTGCAACATGCTGGTATTTGTTAATTTGACGATTGACATAGGCTTGGGCACCCGCACCAATTATGGTCGAGATAAGAATCAATAAGAGATATCCGCTTGACATGAACTGCCTTTCTCACTGAGGTGTCGGTACCATTATAAGGAAATCTAGGCACCTATAAGCCGTGCTGAACGCTTATTGCCTATTTGTAACCATAAGGACACCATTTTCTATTTTTAGCTCCAGTTTGCCTTCCATGAACGCGAGCAAATCCTTCCCTACGATTTCATAACGCCAGCCCTTAAGCACTTCTGCGTTGGAATAACCGCGGGCTAAGTCGCGCAAATCGCCCGATGATGCAAGCACCTGAGGGGCGATACTGTTTTCTTTTGCCCGCAGCTTTACGATGGTTTCAAGCGCAGATACTTCGATATCGACGCTTGCTTCATTGGTATTAGCATTGTCGAGTTTGGGCCAGGTGCTCGGATCTGCTTTAAGCCCGCGTTGTATGGCAGCAAGCGCTTGACGGGCATCATTGGTGTTTAATTTAGTCGACATCCCGCGTATGAGAAACAGTGCATCGAGCGAATCGGGTTCTTGCTTGCACGCCTCAACAATCTGTTCGTCTGCCAGAACCCATTTTCGCGGTATGTTTCGCTTGATGGCTGTTTCCTCGCGCCAGGCACTGAGTTCGCGTGCTGCAGAAAGCTGACGGCGTGAAAGCTGGTTAACGCGTTTCAGTTTTTTGTACCGCTCACGCGGAAGGTTTATATAGCGGCTCTCATCACTCAGTTCGGCAAAGTCTGAGTCAAGCCAGTCAAGGCGGCCGAGTTCTATAAGACGAGCCGACATTTTCCGATAGAGCCGTGGAAGGTAGATGACATCATCTGCTGCATACGCAAGTTGTGACTTCGAAAGAGGCCTGTGTGACCAGTCGGTATATGAATCACCCTTCTTTAAACTTACGCCGCAGACACTTTGTACAAGTGAACCATAGCCAATCTGTAAAGAGTGCCCGAGCAGCGCAGCAGCGACCTGCGTGTCAAAGATTGGGCGTGGGATAAGACCAATTTCGTGGTAGAGGATTTCAATATCTTGGCTCCCGGCGTGAAATAGCTTAGTGATGTTTTGGTCTGCGAACAGTTCTTCAAGAGGTTCAAGAGAATCAATAGTAAAGGGATCGACGATAACGTCTTCGTCCTCAGTCGCCATTTGGAGGAGGCAAAGCATGGGGTAATAAGTTTTTTCGCGAAGAAATTCCGTATCTATCGCTAATATCTCTGAAGACCGAGCGCGGGCAATAAAGTCAATGAGTTCGTTTTGGGTGCTTATGTACAAGAATTAACCTACTCGTTTACTTGGGTGCTCCTTTTGGTCTATGATACCAATTGAAAGGATATTATGAAGGTACTTATCTTTAATAATATATCTTCGGGCATAAGTGACGGCGCTATCTACGACTTTATACGCCTCTTTTCGGCGCCCAATGACGAAATTGTGCTTCGTAGTGTTGATGCGTCCACTGATTTTACTGCTGCATTAGCCGATGCTTCACGTTTTGACATGGTCGTAGCAAGTGGTGGCGATGGAACTATTGCCGAAGTAAGTTACGAGCTGCGTTATACCGGCGTACCTATCATGATTTTTCCTTCGGGTACTGCAAATCTTATTTCACAGAATATATTGCAGCCGATAGAAGTGCCTGCTCTTGCAAAAGTGGCGCGTGAAGGCAAAACCATGGATTTTGACCTCGGTGAGTTTGATTTTGGTATGCATCGTCAAGGTTTTATGATGATGGCTGGTTGTGGCTACGATGCACAGATAATGTCTACGGCAAACAACCATAAAGATAGGCTTGGTGCCGTTGCGTATTTCCGCGCTGCTTTTGAAAATCCTAATCCAACGTTTTCGCATATCAGCCTAGACGTGGATGGAAAACACTATGAGACCAGTGGCGTTGGCCTTATTGTCATGAATTTTTCCAAGATTCAGTTTGATGTAAGCTTCGGTCTTGCAAATCTGCCTAGCGATGGGCTTCTTGATGTATGTGTTCTTGCTACAAAAAATGCTTGGGAGCTACTCCCCTCTGCCCTTGGCGCCGCCCTTGACCGAAGCGGTAAAGCGCTTGAGCAAAGTGATGCTTTGCAGTATTTCCGTGGTCAGGAAATACAGGTTACAACAAAGCCTCGGCTCAATGTTGAATATGATGGTGAAGCAACGTCGTTTACCACGCCTTTTACCGTGAGGGCTCTTCCAAAAGCGGTTCGTCTCGTGGTGAGCGATGAATGCATTGAAGAATTCAGCCGCTAGTGGAGTGCTGAATCGTTTCCGCCGATTACGTTCTTCCTTGAACTTGATTTTCTCTTGTTATATGCCATTTGAATAAGCTGCAAGATAAAGGCAAAGAGCATAGCAAAGTAAACCAAAAGCTTTTCGAGATGCATATCAAGTAATTCGATGCCAGTCGTTATACCGAGGCTATCAAGCATAAGCAGAATGCCGATGGTCGCTATAAACACAAGGGCGAGTATTTTCATTTCGACATGACGATTGATGAATTCAGAAATCTGATCGATAAAAATCATCATAAAGATGACGGCAATGATAACGGCAAGAATCATTATGATGAGGTGCTTTGCAAGACCTACAGCAGTAATGACCGAATCGATTGAAAAAACTATGTCCATAAGCATAATGGTGCCGATAGCTTGGGGAAGTCCAATGATTTTGCCTATATTTGTTTCTTCGTCATTTTTGTCGATGTGGGGTGCCATGGCAAAGGTTTCGCGCAATTCGGTAATCCCCTTATAAATAAGATAGGCACCACCCAGCAAAAGAACGATGTCACGTATAGAGAACGAATGTGACCAGAAACCAAGGTCGAGCGAAAAGAGCGGGTTAGTCATATGAATGAGCCACGAAGCAAAGCACAAAAATAGAATGCGCATCAACATGGCACCTGCAAGGCCGAGCTTTCTGCCTATGTGCCGTTTTTCTTCAGGGAGACGGTTGGTGGTAATAGCAATAAAAACAATATTATCAACGCCGAGAACAATCTCGAGAAAAATGAGAGTGACCAGGCTAATCCACGCTTCAGCTGTTGTAAAAATTGAAAAATCTATCAAGGTACTACCCTAGCTAACTAAGCGTGCACCCACATAAAAGGAATTTTCGGGTAGACCGTTAACGCTGTAGACTTCGTCGAGTGGGCAGGCTGATACCGTCCAGTTAAAGTTTCGGTCGTTAATCATGATGCTACCGCTTTGGAAGGTGTTTCCCGACTGGTCGACGCCTGTTTCGCCAAAGTTCGAATCGCTCCATCCTTGTGCAGCAATGGCATTCGTAATGGCTTCTTCAATGGTTTCGGATTGAAGATCAGAATATTTAACTTTAAGGTCGACACCTTCAGACCTATACGCCGTAAAACGCCAGCTTCCCGCAAGATAATGGGCAGCATCTAAGACGTTGGCACGGCGCAGGGAATTCTTAAAAAGTGCAACGGAGTCGTCGTAGTTCATGTCTTTGGGAATCTTCACTACATCAAGAGAGTTTTCATCTTCGTTTCCGTCAGAATAAAGTTCTTCAACATCAATAAGAGTGTAGCCAGAACTTCTAAAGGCATCCTTCGTTGCGGCATTGTCAGAATCGATATAGCTGTTCAATACGGGAAGTTCAAGCCCAGGACCGCTTGTTATTGCTTCGTTTATACTTTCGGCATAACGTGCTGGAGCATTAGCGATGGAGTCGTGGATGCGCATGCCGAAGAAGCCGGCGACAAGAAGAGCGAGAAGGCCCAAGCCAGCAATAATTGCCTTAGTCCGAGCAGGCATGCGCAAGCCCTTTCTCAGGGCTGGAGCAGGCATATATATCGTAGAGCCTGGTTGTGCTAATTGCGAGTCAATATGTACGTTTTCTTCCACCTCTACTCCTTGAAGGTCGCGCTATAGTATAACGCAAGGAAAAGCAGCTTCAGCTTTTTACCATGGTAAGCGCAGTTTGTGAGTACAATAGATGCATATGAAAGAGATTAATGTACAGACCATTAGCGAAGCTATAGCTGAGCTTTGTGCACAGGCTGCGTGCGATTTGCCCTCAGACGTTAAAAGCGCACTTGAAAATGCGCGTGGGCTCGAAGAGTCTGAATACGGTCTCTGGGCTCTTGATAAGATTGCCTACAATATTGCTATTGCGGAAAGTGAAGCTTTGCCGCTCTGCCAAGACACTGGGCTTGCCCTTGTTTTTTGTGAAGTCGGGCAAGATGTGCATATTGTTGGCGGCAGCCTTGAAGCTGCGATTCAGGCTGGTATTGCCCAGGGCTATTCCGATAATTACCTACGTAAATCCATGGTTGATGAACCGGTCTTTAGTCGTATAAACACTCAAGATAATACGCCTGCTGTTATCCATTACCGTATGGTTGAAGGCGATAGTTTGCGTATTGTTCTTATGCCTAAAGGCGGCGGCTCTGAAAACATGAGCGCCCTTGCCATGCTCAAACCAGCACAGGGTGTCGACGCGATTAAAGAATTTGTTTACAACACCGTTGTGAATGCTGGTGGAAACCCTTGTCCTCCCACTATCGTCGGCGTTGGCATTGGCGGCAATGCCGAAAAGGCACTTCTTCTTTCTAAAGAGGCGCTGGGGCGCGAAGTGGGTACGAGTAACGCGCATCCACAATACGCACGGCTTGAAGAAGAACTCCTTGATCTTATTAATGCATCGGGCATTGGGCCACAAGGCTTTGGTGGGCGCATAACGGCATTGGCGGTGCATGTCGAGTACTTCCCTACTCATATTGCTATGCTTCCCGTTGGCGTGAGCCTTAATTGCCATGTAGCACGCCATAAGCAGGTGATCTTGTAGTGAGCCTCATTTCTTTACAAGAACCATTCACCGCTGAAAATATCAAGAAGCTAAGCTGTGGTGATTTTGTTGAAATATCGGGAGTCATTTATACCGCACGTGACGCTGCCCATGCTCGGCTGATTGAAGCTTTGGCTCAAGGCGATGATCTTCCCATAACTTTAAAGGACCAAATTATTTACTATGCCGGGCCTGCCCCTTCGCGCCCCGGCCAGGTCATTGGTTCATGTGGCCCAACAACAGCAGGCCGCATGGATAGTTTCACTCCTGCGCTCATAGAAGCTGGTATCCGTGGAATGATTGGCAAGGGGCCGCGCTCAACAGAGGTAGTCGATGTCATGAAACAATTTGGCGCCGTCTATTTTGCAGCTGTTGGCGGTGCCGCTGCTCTGACTTCGAAATGTATTGTCGAAGCTGATGTGCTTGCCTATGAAGACCTTGGCCCTGAAGCCATACGACGCCTTGTCGTCAAAAACTATCCCTGTCTGGTCGCTATTGATGCCCAGGGGCGCTGTATCTATGATGAGGGACCGCGTGCCTTCAAGAAATAAAAACGGCGCGTGGAAGCGCCGTGGAAATGTGGTGGGCGGTACAAGATTTGAACTTGTGACCTCTTCCGTGTCAGGGAAGCGCTCATCCCCCTGAGCTAAACGCCCTTGTTGCGAGTCGTTAGTATAGCAGCCTGATGGCTCATGTCAAAAGAAAGGCCGGTCGCCGTTCAGAAGTTTTTTCGCCGCAAACGGTTTTTCCCCTTGCG
>JAFUCE010000131.1 GCA_017459805.1 Eggerthellaceae bacterium | reverse complement strand
TTCATCCTGAGCCAGGATCAAACTCTCCGTTTAAAAAGAGTCTTGCGAACAAGACTCGCATAAACAAAAAATTTGAAAATCTGGTTTAACGTCTATTCTTTTCGCTTCAATTACTTGATTGAAATGAATCGACGAGGTTTATCTAGCTTAAATTCATCATTCGCAGTATCCGGTTTTCAAGGTTCTCATCAGGGGTTTTACGCCCTGATTGTTGCCACTCCCCAAAAGAAGCGGCAACTGGATATAATACCTAGTACGCACAGGGACGTCAAGAACTTTCTTGAGAAAGCTCAAGTCTCCATATTTGCTCCATTTTTAGTACGATTTACGTGCGTTTGCGCTTATGCGCGTGGTAGTAATCCTGCTCGTTTCAGCGAGCTTGACTATAGTAGTAAGCGTCCCGGTGTTATGCAAGCGAAATTATTCGCATTCACAAACACCGCACATTGCTTACTATATAAACCGATAGTGCTTGCGTTTGCCGGCGGTGATGACAGCACCAACGAGAAGCGCTGGGTCAACGTTGTAGGACTTGGCAGGCAATGCCTCGTCGTTAATTTTGACTCCTCCACCATCAATCAAGCGACGGGCTTCGCCTGTACTTCCAACCGCTCCACAATCCACCAGCAACTTCGCCAAATAGACAAGGCCTTCTTCATTCGGCGTCAGGTCAGCAGCGAAGTCCACGATGTCAGCCTCGTCCACTTTCTTGTTAACCACCGTGCGCACGAAATGGTCTTCAGCTGCTACGGCTGCTTCCTCGCCATGGTAGGCCGCCACAATATTGCGACCGAGCATACGCTTGGTTTGATTGGGGTCAGCTTCCCCTGAAGCCAGCGCAGCTTCAATCGCATCGACTTCGTCCACAGACAAAGTGGAAGCCAGGCGGAAGTACTTCACCAAAAGTTCGTCGGGAATACTCATGACCTTGCCAAACATTTCGTTGGGTTCGTCGGTAAGGCCAATGTAGTTGCCAATACTCTTGGACATCTTGCGCACGCCGTCGGTACCTTCAAGCAAAGGAAGCGTGAGGCACACCTGCGGTTCCATACCCATCTTTTCCATGAGTTCGCGACCGGCCAGCAAGTTGAAAAGCTGGTCGGTGCCGCCCAGTTCCACGTCGGCCTTAATTTCGACGCTGTCGTAGGCCTGGCACATGGGGTACAGGAATTCATGCACGGCAATAGGTTGCTGGCTGGTGTAACGGTTATGGAAGTCGTCGCGCTCTAAGATGCGCGCCACGGTAAAGTTGCTCGCGATTTTCAAGATGCCTTCAAGGTCAAGGGCAAGCAGCCAGTCGGCGTTATGCACAAGCTTGGTCTTTTCGGGGTCAAGAATGTTGAACGCTTGGTCAACGTAAGTCTGAGCGTTGGCAGCCACCTGTTCGGACGTAAGCTGCGGGCGTGTGTCGTTGCGGCCAGATGGGTCGCCAATAAGGGCCGTGCCGTCGCCAATAATAAGGGTGACCTGGTGCCCCAAGTCCTGGAACTGGCGCAGCTTGCGCAGCGGCACCGCATGGCCCAAGTGGATGTCGGGCGCCGTGGGGTCCACACCCAGCTTAATGTTAAGGGGGCGGCCTTCTTTCAGCTTCTTGAGCAAAGCTTCTTCTGGAACGATTTCCGCCGTCCCACTTTTTATGATGTGTAGTTGTTCTTCAGCACTGAGCATGTCTTCCCTACCTTAATTATGCGTACGCGAAATTCTAGCATAGGCAACAAAACGTCTCGCTTGGGGGCATAGTAAAAATGAAGCAAAAATGGGAAGAAGCAACAAAGCGTTATGAGACGCCGCGGAACAGGTGGCCCGTGGTGGTGCCTTCACGCTTACCGATGGCATCACCTGTGCGTTGTGCGAGGTCGCGGGCGCGCACGGCACGGGCAACGGCATCTGCCGTCTCGCCTGTGTTAAGCAAGGTCGTATCAACCATGAAGGCGGAAAGACCTGCACCTAACAAGTCGGGCATTAAATGACACAGGTCGAGCGGCACAGCGTTGTATAGGTGGCTGCGCCCACAACAGTCAGTAACAACGGGCATTTCAAAACCTTTGCGGTCCTTTAAAAAATGTGGGCTCGTACGGCGTGAGCAGGTTTCACATTGCTGGTTGCAAGGCCCTTCTGCCTGAAGCAAGCAGTGCTCGGTCACCATGAGCTCAGCCGCCCCGGATATAAACAAGCCAAAGGGTATATTAACCACTTCGGTAATACGCTGAATCTGCCCCAACGTCAGTTCTGGCGAAAGCCAAATGCGCGCAACCCCCAAATTAGCGAAGTAGCGCGCCGTAAGCGCATTGGTCACTGGTACATGCGGCCCCACTTCCACCTGCATGCCTTCAGCCAGCGCACGGAACACATCGCCCAAACTGTCGGCAAACACGGGCTTATCCGCTGCCACGTATTTCCAAGGGTCGAAGCCGTGGACAAGCTCGCGCGAACCTTCTGCCACGTCGTGGTCAATCATGGGAAGGGCTATGGTGACCTGTTTAGGATAGCCTGCTTGCTCCGCCGTTTGTGTGCGCTGTCCTGCTACCACCGCTTCGCCGCGCTTGTAATTAAGGGCCGGCACGTAGATGGCGTCCACTTTCGCTTTGCGGGCAGCACGGGCACATGCTGGGTTGCTTACCCAGGCGCACACGTCGATTGTCTGTTGGCGCGGCCGAGACCATGGCGCAGATGAATCCGAAGCGTATAAAGAAGCGTGGTCATCTGCTGTCCTGTCTACAGGCACCTCTTTTTTCCATGCGTCCAGCATCTTTTCCTGGAGCGCTTTGGCTGCTTCAGCGCGCATATGGTGAAGCGTCGAAAAGCCCATGCCAACACCTTCGTCAAGCTGCACGTCCAGGTTTTCAAGCACGAAGGGCGTCGTGCCGAATCGATCAATATGGTCGCGCACCTCTTCTTCGGAAAGTGCCTTGGTGCGCGCTGCTTCCACCACGGGGCCTTCAACATGAACGGAAAACGGCTCATTACCTGGTGTTTGCTTTGATGGAGCCCCGTTCGGTGCTTGCGCCATTTCTGCGCTCAGTTTCAGGCGTGCAGGCTGACCAAGCCGCAGGTCAATACTGCCGCATACAGGCACGCGGGGGTCATGAACGCTGTCTTCAAATGCGGCTTCGGCACTCCGAACGCGGAACACGCGGTCGCCCTTCCCAACGGGCTTGGGAACCACCAGTGAAACGGTCGAAGCACCACGTGTATCCAGTGCGTCTATCGTGTGAGCAAAGTGCCCCTTGTTCGTCCAGAACTCAATAACGTCGCCTGCAACTAAAGGCACGTCACAGTCAATCTCTACGCGGCCGTCGCGCACGGCACTCACGCGCCCTATGCGCACACCACGATTGTTCGGCCGCCCATAACTCATCATGTCGGGGCCAGTATCCCCTGTTAAATAAGCGGTTGTAAAGCCTCGGCTGAAGGCTTCTTCAAGCCTTTGATGGGAATCAACACTTGCCGAATCGCTTCCTTGCCCTACAGGAGAGGCGAGCGCATCAAGTGCGCCTCGATACGTTGAAACGACGGCAAACACATACTCGGGCGACTTCATGCGCCCCTCTATTTTGAGCGAGTCAACACCGGCGGCAGCCATCTGCGGCAACAAATCAATGGTCCATAAATCCTTAGGGGAAAGCAGGTGCTCTCCTGGTGTCTTAACGGCTTTGCGCAAGGACGCGTTATACAGTTCATAGGGCAAACGGCAAGCCTGCGCGCACATGCCCCGATTGGCGCTGCGCCCACCCACAAGCGACGACATAAAACACTGTCCTGAATAACAAATGCACAGTGCACCATGCCCGAAAGCTTCAATTTGCATGCCAAGCCCATGAGCAAGCGTGCACATGCGCTCGATTTCTGGAAGCGCCATCTCACGTGCAAGTGTAACGCGTGCGGCACCCAGGGCGTGGGCTGCTTCAACACCCGCAGCATTGTGCGTATTCATTTGCGTAGAAATATGCACTTCAACCCAAGGTATGGTGCGGATGATTTCTGCCGCAAGGCCAATGTCTTGCACAATAAAGGCATCGACTCCTGCCTCGGCGGCATGGTGGGCCAAATCCATGGCAGCAGGCACTTCACTTGGAAGCACAATAATATTGAACGTAAGGTAGATGCGCACACCACGCAGGTGCGCCCAGTCGCAGGCCTCGCGCAAGCTTTCGACGGTGAAGTTGCCGGCTCCGCGCCGCGCGTTAAAATCTCCTGCTCCTAAATACACCGCGTCTGCCCCGGCACGCACGGCCGCGTGCAGGCAGGTCATGTTGCCTGCAGGTGCAAGTAATTCAGGCACTGCACGTGTGCCTGAAGGAGAAGATGCCGTCACCTTATGTGAAACAGAATCCATGGAATGCGATGTTACACCCGCCCAGCTATTCGTTGGCGAGTTGGGTAAGAAGTTCGTCGGCTTCGGTCAGTTCCTCATAGGCTTTATCGTAGTCAAGCTGAATAGCCTTCAGCTGGCGCTCGAAGTCTGCTTTCTTGACACTTCCCGACGCAACATTTGAATAAAGTGCAGCATAGTCATTCATCGCCGTGTTAATGTCGCTAAGGCCCTTAACGTAGGCTTCCTTGACATCGGCCAGCGACTCAGTCGCCTCGGTTTTTTCAATGCTTTCAACAATCTTCGAGGCTTCACTTGCGGCGGCTTTCATGTTGACAGCATCGCCTGTTGAAACAGCCTCCTGGAATTGTGCGAGCACCTCTTCAAGTTCGGAGGTTTTTTGATTAAGGAGCGCCATATATTGACGATTTTCCGCCGCATGTTCGTCGGTCGATACGCCCGCAGGTTGCACGTTGCAGCCCGCAAGGACAAGTGCTACCGCCAAAACTAGTACAGCGATAAGAGTGCTGCGAACTTTGTTACGTATCAATTGCTTAAGCATGTGCATGTTCTTTTTCCTTTTTGCTATTCAAACCCTTCCGTACGACAAGGCGCGGAAGGCAAAGTGCTACTCTGTTTTGTTTTCTTGTGCAGCCTGATTTGCCGCTTCTTGGGCAGCGGCTTCTTCAGCAGCCTTCCTCGCGGCTTCCTCGGCGGCCTTTTGCGCAGCCTCTTCTTCAGCTTTCTTTGCGGCCTCTGCAGCAGCGGCTTCTTCAGCGGCCTTCTTCGCGGCTTCCTCTTCTGCGGCCTTCTTCGCGGCTTCTTCCTCTTGCTTCTTCTTTTCTTCGTTTACGTCAGGCGTTTCATTGTCGATAGGAGCTACATCGGGCTTCGACGAACTCTGCTCTTCTTTCTTTTCTTCGTCATCCTTCTTTTCAGGAGCGACATAAGGTACGGGCGCGCCAAAGCCACTGGTAAGCGTAGCCACCTCAGCACTTGTCAGAGTGCGATACACCGGTGCACTGGCCCCCGCCATCGGGAAGTCAATAATCTCTTGACCTTCAAGCGCTGGAACGATGAAGTACCTAAAGGCGCCCGCCGCAGTGTAGGCCGCATTAAGACGACGTTCTTCACGGGTGCCCAGCCAAATAGCTACCGAATACTGGGGAGTAATGCCGACGAAGTAGCTGTCGTGCCAGTCTTCGGACGTGCCCGTCTTGCCCGCAATAATGGTGCCATTCCAGGGGTTCGCTTCCGTACCCGTACCGTTGTTTACCACGCCTTCCATGACTGTTTCGGCGGCGTTAGCAACCTCGGGGCTGATGACGCGCGTGCCTGTTGTGTCGGGCTCAAAAATGGTATTGCCGTTGACGTCTTCGATTTTAATGACGGGAACGGCGTCATGACGAATGCCGCCCGATGCAATGGTCGCGTACGCGCTTGCCATGTCTTTAACGGTTACCGCTTCGGCGCCCAGGGTGATGGACTGATAACCCATAAGCGGGGTTTCCACTCCTAAGCGACGTGCCATTTCTGCTACTTTAGCTGGGGTAATAAGGGTCGAAAGACGCGCGAAGCCCGTGTTGGACGAAATCGCAAAGGCGCTCGATATAGCCTGTGTCGAATAGCTTGCGCCATCGTAGTTTTCCACGCGCCAGTTATCAATAGTAATAGGTGAAGCGCAATTTACGCTTGTCGCAGGATTGATGCCATTTTCGATAGCGGCAACAAGGGTGTAGGTCTTAAACGACGAACCTGGGGAACGCGTTGCCTGCGTGGCAAGATTAAACTGGTCGGCGTAGTAGTCCTTGCCCCCCACGAGCGCACGCACAAAGCCATTGGAAGGATCAATGACGACCATGGCACATTCCATGTCTTCGTCAACTTCCGATTCCTTCTGGCGAGCCGCATTTTCAGCAATGCCCTGCAGGCCAACATCGAGTGTAGTTGTTACGCGCATGCCGCCCTTGAATACTTCAGATTCAGAGTAGTTGTCCAAAAGCCACTGGCGCACATAGCTCGTGAAATAGGGGTAGGCGTAAATACCCTGGGTTTCATGCTCGCTCACATTAAGCCCGAGCGGTTCAGCAAGCGCAGCGTTATATTCGTCGCTCGTAATATCGCCATTGGTCAGCATGCGGTTAAGCACGAGATTGCGGCGCTCAAGGCAGGTGTCGGGGTAATCAATAGGATTGTTGTAAAGCGGCGACTGCGGAATGCCCACCAAGGTTGCCGCCTGGGCAAGCGTGAGGTCTTTGCTGCCCACGCTAAAATAGCGTTTGGCGGCAGCTTCAATACCGTAGGCGCCCGACCCATAATTAATAGTGTTCAGGTAGAGCAGCAAGATATCGTCTTTGCTGTAGCTTTCTTCAAGTTTGAGTGCAATATACATTTCGCGCAACTTGCGCTTATAGGTTGTTTCCTGCGCTTCGCCCGCTAGAACCGTATTGCGGACAAACTGCTGCGTGATAGTGGACGCACCTTCAAGCGCCCCACCACTGAGGTTAACCACTAAGGCGCGCGCAATACCAGGAAGGTCAATACCATTGTGTTCGTAGAAACGTTCGTCTTCGGTGTCGACCGTGCCCTTAATGACCCAATCAGAGATTTGGTCCAGAGACTGGCGTGGCTCACGGTCTTCCAGATAAAACTCTGCAAGAAGCGTGCTGCCATCAGATGCGTACACACGCGTCTTCTGTGCCAGGTTATAGGCAGAAGAATCTTCGTAGTCGGGCAAGTCCTGAAGCCAGGATTCACCCAAAGCATAGGCGGAAGTAAACATGCCCACTGCCAGAGTAGCAAGCACGGCTGCTATAAAAATAAGCGGCAGATATCTGCGCTTATTACGAGTACCTTGGCGTTGTTTTAAAGCTCGTGACACGATTAAACCTCCTTGCGAGCTCCGCCTATTCTACCACCTGGGCAAATACACATACAGAAGTTCACAAACTTGTGGAGAAGCCGTTATTCCAAAAAACTTTGCATCTGGGCAAGGCGTGCTTCGGCAAGCCCGAGCTGTTCGGCGACAGAGGCGCTCGATGTACCGCCAAAACTTGTGCGTGCTTCCACGACGCTGTGAACATCGAGGGTTCCCAAAATGTCGTCTTCGAACAAGTCATGTGCCGCTTTAAAGTCGTCCAGGGTCAAATCCTCGAGGCTAATCCCGCGCTTTTCGCAGTCGAGGACAAGTTTGCCCACGACCTCATGTGCTTCGCGGAACGGCATGCCCTTCTTTGCAAGATAGTCAGCCACATCGGTTGCGGCCGTAAAGCCCTGGGCGGCAGCGGCTTGCATAGCATCTTCGTTCAGCTGGATGTCGGAAAGCATGCCTGCCATAACTGCTAAACAATTTGCGAAGGTGGTCGCCGCATCGAGGGCACCTTCTTTGCATTCCTGCATGTCTTTGTTATAGGCAAGCGGCAAGCCCTTCATGGTAACGAGCAAACCAAGCAAGTCGCCCACGACGCGCCCTGTTTTGCCGCGTACGAGTTCGGCGAAATCGGGGTTTTTCTTCTGCGGCATAATACTGCTGCCCGTTGACCACGCATCGGGAAGCGAAATAAAGCCAAACTCTTGGCTGCTCCACAAAATAATTTCTTCGCACAAGCGTGACAGGTGCATCATGCCAACCGAACAGGCATATTCAAGGTCAAGCAGAAAGTCGCGGTCCGACACGGCATCAAGTGAGTTAGGAATCACGTCAGGCATACCCAGTTCTTGGGCCACAGCAGTACGGTCGATAGGATAGCTTGTACCCGCAAGCGCCGCTGCCCCCAAGGGGCTTGCCGTTGCCTGATTGTAGGCTTCAGTAATGCGGTCGAAGTCGCGGGCAAACATCCAGAAATAGGCGAGCATGTGATGCGAAAACAGCAGGGGCTGGGCATGCTGAAGATGGGTATAACCAGGCATAATGACTTCGTTGTGTTCAGTCGCAAGCTGTACAAAAACACCTTCTATATCAACGAGGGCAGACCAAATGTCTTGCGCCAAATTCGCCGCCATCAGGCGAATATCAAGCGCCACTTGGTCGTTGCGGCTGCGCCCCGTATGCAAGCGCGCACCCGCTTCGCCAATGCGTTCGGTCAAGATGCGCTCGATGGCCATATGGATGTCTTCGTCAACATCGGGGTCCAATTCGAAAGTACCGTCGTGAAGGCTTTCATGGATTGCTTCAAGCCCTTCAAGAATAGCATCGGCGTCCTCTTGAGAAATAATGCCCTGTGCCGCAAGCATGCGTGCATGGGCAGCTGATCCAGCCATGTCTTCATGGATCATGTTAAGGTCGGTTTCAAGCGAGGCGCCAAAATAGTGCGCGAACTCGCCGGGACCTTCTTCAAATCTTCCAGACCACAGTGCCATAACTCATCCTTTCGACAATGAAGTTGTCTACGAGAGTAACGCGATACCAGACCCGGGACCCTGCTGCTTCGACCAGGTAATGGAAGGCAGGCTATGCACATAGATAAAGCCTTCCGACTGAGCATGCTCGAAGGTGTCGGACTCGTCATAGGTTGCCAAGTTGTAGTCGTACAGCGGACGTTCGGCGCGAATGCCATCCATAAACAAACCGCCACAGCACAGCTTCATGCGCACTTCACCAGTCACATGGGCTTGCGTATAGGCGTTATAGGCATCAATTGCTTCGCGTGCTTGCGAATACCAAAGGCCCCTATAGACAAGGTCTGCCCATTTCAAGTCGAGGTTCTGCTTTTCCTTTAGGACCTCTGCAGAAAGGGTGAGCATCTCGAGGTTCTTATGCGCGTTAATAAGCAGCAAAGCCGCGGGGCATTCGTAACATTCGCGGCTCTTAATGCCCACCACGCGATCTTCTATCATGTCGAGGCGCCCGTAGCCATTACGGCCTGCAATCGCGTTTGCTTCAACAATCAAATCAAGAAGGGGCATCTCCTTGCCATTGATGGACGTGGGCACACCAGCCGTGAAGCCGATGATTACTTCTTCGCCTTCATGAGGTGCATCCTGAGGGTCCACCGTCATGGTCCAAATATCCGATGGCGGGCTGTTCCACGTGTCTTCCAAAACGCCACATTCGATGGCGCGCCCCCATAGGTTGTCGTCAATTGAATACGGTTTGGACTTAGTTGTGGGCACCGGCACACCGTTTGCTTCGGCCCATTCCATTTCCTCTTCGCGACTGCCCATATCCCATTCACGCACAGGTGCAACAATTTCCAAACTTGGGTCCAGGGCCTTAATGGACGTTTCGAAACGAACCTGGTCATTTCCTTTGCCGGTGCAACCGTGGGCTACATAACGTGCCCCCGTTTCGTGGGCAATATCAACCAAATGCTTAGAAATAAGCGGACGAGAAAGTGCCGACAGCAAAGGATACACGCCTTCATAAAGGGCGTTGGCTGCAATGGCGCGCGACAGGTATTCGGCAGCGTATTCTTCGCGCATGTCCACAGCTTCAGAGCGAATAGCGCCAATGTCTAAGGCCTTTTGCCGAATAGGTTCCAGGTCGCGTTCGTCTTGACCCACGTTTCCGCAGATAGCGACCACGTCCATGTCTTTTTCCAGCTGCAACCATTTCACGATAACGCTCGTGTCGAGGCCACCTGAATACGCAAGAACTACCTTTTCCTTTGCCATTTCAACCTTCCTTACCCTTCATAACACGCACGACAGCGCCCGTGTTTACTTGCTCTTATTATTCTTTGTTCCCCAATTCGGACAAAATGGTGCTCAGTTTTTCAATCAAGACGTCAACGTCTGCTTTTTCGCATACGAGCGGCGGCAGGAAACGCAAAGTTGTGGGCGTTGGCGCATTCAGTACAAGCCCCGCCTCAAGCCCTGCTGCCACCACGTCGGGCGCAAGCGCTTCATCGAGTTCGGCGCCAAGCATCAAACCCAGCCCGCGCACTTCAATTACCTGCGCAAGACCCGCTAAAGCCTCGGCCAAGTAAGCGCCCACCTCGGTCACGCGCGTCGTAAAGTGTTCGTCATGCAAAACATGCAGCGTGGTATGTGCCGCCGCCATTGCAAGATTCGAGCCGCCGAAGGTAGAGCCATGGTCCCCCGGCTGGAAGGCCGCAGCGATGTCTTCGCGTGCCGCACAAGCCCCCATGGGGACACCGGCCGCCACACCCTTGGCAATAGCCACGATGTCGGGCTGAATGCCGAAATGCTGGAAGGCGAAGGCCTTGCCCGTGCGATAGATACCAGTCTGCACTTCGTCAGCTATAAGCAAGGCGCCGTTTGAGTGCGCCAGCTGTTCGGCCGCGCGTAAAAACTCCTGGGTGCAAGGGTGCACGCCACTTTCGCCCTGGATAACTTCAAGCATGACGGCACAAATCTGCTGAGGATGAGCATCGAATACCGCCTGAAGCGCCTCAAGGTCATTGATTGGCACGTGGACAAAACCACCAGGTAGAGGCTCAAATAACTCTTGCTTGGCAGGCTGTGCGGTAGCTGCCAGGGTTTCCATCGTACGCCCATGGAAGCTGCCCTCCAGGGTCACAATAATATTGCCGCCATGGCTGTTGCGCCTGGACCACACCCGTGCCAACTTCATGGCACACTCGTTTGCTTCTGCACCCGAGTTAGCAAAGAAGGTCTTCCACGTACCCACCGCATCTTCGGGGCGCCAGCCATTCAGCGCATCAGAAAGCAACTTGGCAACTTCGCCACGCTGTTCAATATAGAAATAATTCGACACGTGAATCAAACGCGCAGCCTGCTTGGCGATGGCATCAACTACCGCCGGGTGACAATGCCCCAAACTGCACACGCCAATACCTGAAAGGAAGTCCAGGTATTCCTTGCCCGCGTCGTCGCGCAGGCGCATGCCTTCACCTTCCACGAAGCATACCTGCTTACGCGCGAAGGTGGGCATAACATAGAGTTCGTCTAGTTGTTTTTGTTCAGCAAATCCCATATGTATCCATTTCGTCTTGAGGCGGGACCACTGCTCGCTTCACACAATGAGCTGTTCTTCTTAATAGCAGTCGCGTGAATACAAGCGCTACCCCGTCCTGCAACCTATACCTTCTTCTATTGGTTGACCAATAGCTTGCTCGCAAGTGTTGACAAGGATTTCTTGCCACCCGCCATGGAGTCGCGTTCGCCATAAACCATGGTTCCCACGCCGCTGTCGGTTAAGAGCTCCAACAGTAACGCGTGGGGCGTCGTGCCGTTGATAATAAAGGCGCGTGGCACACCAGCATCAATAGCAGAAACGCAGCTTTCCAATTTAGGAATCATGCCAGACGAAGCCGTGCCATCATCTATCATCGCCTGGGCCTCGTCGCGGGTCATCTTCGAAATGAGCGATTCCTTATCTTCGAAGTTAAGGTACATGCCATCAACGTCGGTGAGGAAAATGGTCTTGTACGCATCAAGCGCCGCTGCCACTTTGCCAGCCGCAACATCTGCATTGATGTTATAGCAGCCACCATCTTCGCCTAGGGCAACCGTCGCAAGCACGGGTATGTAGTCATCGGCAATAAGATTCTTGAGCAATTCGGTATTGACGCGCGACACTTCACCCACACGCCCTAAATCCGGGTCGAGCTGTGTTGCGATAAGCGTGCCGCCATCATTGCCCGAAAGGCCAACAGCTAAGTCACCATGCTTGTTGAGGTCGCGCACCAAATCCTGGTTTACCTGGCCCACAAGCACCATCTTTACCACGTCCATGGCTTCATCGGTCGTTACCCGCAGCCCGTTCTTGAACTCAACGGGAATCTGATAAGCCTCGAAGGCTTCGTTAATGGCCTTGCCGCCACCATGCACAATAACGGGGTTCACGCCAATAAGCTTCAACAATACGATGTCGCTCATAACCTGCTTGCGCAAGTCGGGGTCTACCATAGCCGCTCCACCGTACTTGATGACGACCGTGCGCCCCGTGGCTGCCTTAATCCAGGGCAGGGCTTCAAACAGCACGTCGGCATGTTGCATTAAGTCTGAATTAGCAGCTACATCATCTTTTTTTAGAATCATGTCCGGTAATCTCCATTAATCCTTATGTACTCGTGGGTAAAATCGCAGGTCCATATGCGCGTTGCGCACTCCCCCGCACCCAGGTTTACGTCCAACACAATTTCGGGTTCTTCAAAGCGGCGCAGAGCTTCTTCTTCGGAAAACTCTACGGGAAGGCCTTTGCGCAACACGGGCATACCCATAATGTCGATATCTACCTTTTCCTGCTCGAAAGCAGCCCCGCTTTTACCCGCAGCCGCCGCAATACGACCCCAGTTGGCGTCGTGGCCTGCAATAGCTGTTTTCACAAGCGGGGAATTTGCGATAGCACGCGCCGCTAGATCGGCATCGGCATCTGTCGCCGCACCCCTAAGGTTTACCGTAATAAGATGCGCAGCACCTTCGCCATCGATGGCAATTTTGCGCGCGAGTTCCGTGCACACAGCCATCAAAGCTGCGCGAAACTCTTCATAGGCAATACCATCTGACACATACGATTGCGGTGCCGCTGCCCCACTGGCAAGTAAGATACAGGTATCGTTAGTTGACGTATCTGAGTCCACCGTCACCTTATTAAAGCTTTCATCGGCCGCTTCCTTTAAGGCGGCATATGCCGCTGGCCCCGTTATAGGAAAGTCCGTCGTAAGAAGAGAAATCAGCGTTGCCATATTGGGCATAATCATGCCTGAACCCTTGCAGCAACCGCCCACGGTAAAACGAAGACCTTCAAAAGCTGGGTCGGCGCTCGTCCAACTATACGCACACTCCTTCGGGTGTGTATCGGTGGTCATAATGGCAATCGCCGCATCATGGCCTGCCTGCGTGGAAGCATCCGCCTGGGCAAGCGCTTCGGCGATATGCTTGAAAGGATCCATGGGAAGCGGCACGCCAATGACACCCGTGGAAGCCACGAGCACCTCGTCAGCTGCGCAACCCACTTCAGCCGCCACAAGTTCAGCAGACTTATAGGCTACGTCAAGCCCCACGGTGCCCGTCGCGGCGTTCGCATTTCCCGAATTTGCCACCACCGCGCGCGCCGTGCCATAGCCCACACCATTCAGGCGGTCCTGGCATAGCTGCACGGGTGCCGCGCAGAAAACATTCTGCGTAAACACGCCCGCAGCAACGCAAGGCTCGTCTGCCACCAAAAGTGCCATATCAAGCTTGTTGGGGTTGCGCCTAAATCCGGCATGTATACCGCTTGCCTTAAAGCCTGCTGCTGCTGTAATACCGCCATGCGGTATGGAAGTCAGTTCAACATTCATGGTGTAGCCCCCTATACCGGGTTAGCCATGGCTTCGAGACCAGTGGTTTCGTTCATGCCAAAGACGATGTTGGCACACTGGACAGCCTGCGCAGCAGCGCCCTTGCATAGGTTATCAATAGCGCCAGTAGCAATAAGGGTCTGGGTGCGTTCGTCATAGGCAAGACCCACCTGCGCACGGTTGGTTCCAGCCACGCTTGATGTCCGTGGCTGCGTACCCAGGGGCATAAGCTGCACAAAGGGGCTCTTTTCATAAAACTTGTGATAGTGGTCATACGCCTCTTGCAAGTCAAAGCCGGCAGCAGCCTCACTTGTCAGCCGCATGGTAACCGTCGACAAGAGCCCGCGCGACAAAGGAGCCAAATGCGGAATAAAGAGCACGCCACCGGGGATACCTAAGATTTGCTCAATTTCGGGGGTATGCCGATGCGTGGCAACTCCATACGCTTCAGCATTTTCATTCGCATGGCAGAAATGGGTGCGTTCATTAGCGCTGCGCCCAGCACCTGTCACGCCCGAAATAGCCTGAACGTACACAGGGGTTTGCACCCAGCCTGCCTCTACCGCAGGATAGGCCGCCAAGCTTGTAGCCGTGGGATAACAACCCGCACAAGCAACCAGGGCTGCCTTGCCATTAAGGCGGTTTGAAGCAATCTTATTCAAGTCGGCACGAAAGATTTCGGGCAAACCAAAAGCCACCTGCTCGAGCAGTTCGGGTGAAGTGTGTTCAACGCCATACCAGTGCTCATAGACTTCAGCGTCTTTAAGACGGTAGTCAGCCGATAGGTCAAACACCGCCACACCTGCATCCAATAGTTCTGGAACCATGGCCATGGCTGCCTTGTGCGGTACCGCTAAAAAGGCAGCGGCACACTTTTTGATTTCTGGAGCGTTATGGGGCAAGAAAACCAGGTCCGACTGACCCGTAAAGGACGGATATAAATCCGCAAGTGGCCTGCCTGCATCCGAATCGCTCGTAATAGCTACCAGATTAAACTTAGGGTGCTCAATAAGGCGTCGGACAAGCTCTGCTCCTGCATAGCCTGCTGCACCAACGACACATACGTCAGTAACCATATTAAACACCTCCTGAAGTCGGTTTGAAGCCACATGAGTCTGCATGCTTCACTTTACTTTTCCGCACTAAAGTGCAAGGTATCATAATACACCGCCACCTGCGGGTTTACCAAGCAATTAAGATTATTTCCACAGGTGCATGTGAGCACTTTTCCTCGCGAGTCTGTTGCTTTACTTCACTCATAAACATAGCCTAACAAACTTCGGCCCATTCACACTGGGCAAATGGGCCGAAATGGATTAAAACCTACGGCGTAATGCCGAAAGCGTCTTTACTAAACGCTACTCTCCCATCCTGCGCCGCAAGGCACGGCTTCCAAACACACCGACCAGCGAAAGGAATGCCAAGCCAAGCAAGGGCACAACAGGATTACTGTCCGCTGTCCTTGCGGTCGAGGTCTTACCGGCCGCTGAAGACTGCTTGGGCGTCGTCTTGTTAGTGGGCACGGTCTTCTTCTCAACAATCTCGAATTGCGCTTCAGGGTTGTTTCCGTCCGAAAAAATCGCCTTAATCGTATGCGTTCCCACCGACAACGTCTCGAGGTAGGCAGGCTTAAGCTTAACAATGACGCTGCCCGCCTGAGACGTGTAGTTACTGTTGGGCACGTCCTTACCGTCTACCTGAAGACCCTCAAACGCGTCGTAGGTCTTGCTGTCGTCTACGTTGCGCTTGAAAGTGAAATCAAGTGTGTTCTTGCTGCCTTTGGTCCAGGTGCTGCCGTCACCTGCGGTGTTTGAATAGGAGATGGCATCGGGCTGCGGGTCAAGTTTCGAGATGGCCTCTGTCTTCGTCTGGGTTGCAAAGGCATCGTTGGTAAACGTTGCAGTATAGGTCCGCTCGCCCTCTTCGGTCTCCGTGGGTTCCTTGGTAACCGCCGACGTCGTGTCTACGGTCTCCGTCTCGACGTGGTTCGCGTCGTTCTTGCAAACCCTGGTTGCCGTCACAGAGCTGTTGTCGTCTGCCCACTCGTAAGAAGGCTCGCCCCAGTCGTGGCCAGTGGCGGGGATTGCCTCGGCCTCGGCGATCTCCACGGCGCCTTCTGCATCGGCAAAGAGCTTGTCGCAATGCGTGCACTTCCAGTGCTCTTTGGCGCCGTCTTCGGTGCAGGTTGCGGCAATCTCGTCCACCTTCTCCAGCTCATGTTTAGCGGTCACAGTGATATAGATGTCTGCAAACATATCGAGGCTATGGCTGAGCTTCGCGTCAACCGTGCCGTTGGACGTGGTGTATGTTGCATCCCTCGCAATGTAGTAGCCAAAGTCGGGCTCTGCGCTCACGACCAGCATATAGTCCTCATCGCCCACCATGGTTCCTGTGTAGCACGGAGGGAGAATGGTGAACCAGTCTTCGTCCTTTTTCGTCGAGTCTACCCACCAGGTGTTTTCCCATCCGTCTTCATCTTTATTAACACTCACACGATCGGTGCTGATAGAGACAACAGGTTGTGGCTTCTGGGTTAGTGGGTCATAACCCATTTCGGGGTCCTCCGGGTCTTCCAGATCCGCTGTCACCTCGGTACCGCAGATGGGAGATTCCACATTAACGGCAACCTCGGAGATGGGCTTTGCCCAAAGGGCGTAGATGGTCTGTCCCTCTTCGGGCATGGTGCCATCCGTCTCGAGCTGTTCACGCTCCGCACGAACTTCTTCGTAACTGTTGTAGTTGTCGATGGTCTTGAGCGCGTTGTTGAAGTTCCACTCGTTCTGGTCATATACCCAGTAGGGGCCGTACGTTGGATCGTGGCCGACGCTTTCGTTGAGAGCTGCTCTCAGGGCGCCCAGCAGTCTGGCCACCGTGTTCTTCGTATTGCTATCGCTTAGCTCGGGAACCCTGATCGTAACGACACTACCGTTCACCTCGAGCACCTGCATAGCATAGCGTCCGTTGATCGCATCACGCAGCGCCTCAGCCTGCGCCAGCGCCTCATGGCCTTCACCCAGGTCGTAGTTCACGGTGACAGACTTAATCTCCGGGATACGGACGTACTGGTATTCTCTGAGATTCGTCTCACCGTCCCAGAGTTTACGGCCTGATGCAGTGGATGCTTCGTTCACCATGACTCCCAGTGCTTTGGTGGCATCGGTCAACTGTATCCAGCCACTGCCATGAAGTGCACCGTTCTCGCCGCCGGAAACCGCCTCGAAGGTGCAGCCTTCCGTCACATCCAGATCGTTGTTGTTCGTATGGACATCGTTGTCGAAGGCGTAGCCTTTGGCCACGTCAATCGTGACATTGGCGCCGTTCGTAAGTTTGAGCGTGTTGGTGTAGAGCATGTAAATGCCGTTAATGCCATTAGAAGTGCCGTCGATATCGATATTGATATCCACACCATCAACGGTAATCGACTGGCGATGCTCGAGGCCGAGGTAGCGCTGCGCGGTGTTGGCATCCTTCATATTGACGTTCAGCGTGCCGCCGCCTGTGTAGGTGACAGGCCCGGAGCTCGCCACGAAGATGCCGTATTTATTCGTTGTTCCCTCGTCGTTGTTGCTGTCGGAAATCGTGTTTGCTCCGATCAGTTCGATGGTCAGTGGCTTATCACGGAACTCCGCCATGCCGTCACCAAGGTTGGAGCGGATGCCGTACTCCTTGCCATCGTCGCTGTCTTCGCGACGGGAGATCTCGATGTCGGCGTTGTTCAGCGTGAGCTTTACGTTCTCGGGGTCGAACTTCACCGTGCCGTCGCCCAGAACGTCGTCTTTGTTG
>JAFUCE010000130.1 GCA_017459805.1 Eggerthellaceae bacterium | reverse complement strand
GATGCGGCGGTTGTGGGTGAGGCGGTAATGGATGCGGCGGTTGTGGCCGCGGGGGCTTCATCATCTAAGTCGAAGCTGACAAAAATCTTCTTTGTCAGCACCACGACAACCACGATGGAGCAAATCCAGGTACCAATAGTGCCCCCAATGACCCAAAGCGGTGTATGGAACACAGTAATGTCCGTGCCTGCTAAACCGAAGCCTCAGATTATCAAGACCAGAATAGTTACCGCGAGCGCAACAACCGTAGCGCGCGCTTCGCGGTTCGCTTGTTCGTGCTTTTGCTTATATGTCGTTTTCTGTGCCATAGTCTCCTTATGACGGGCGAACAACAACATTCACCAAGCGCGACGGAATGACGATGGACTTGACCACGTCTTTGCCCGCCAAGTCGGCCTCAACCGCAGCAAGCGCGGTTGCGCGAATGTCGTCCTCTGCGGCGTCGGCGGCTACGACAATCTTCGTGCGGACCTTGCCGTTAATCTGTACCGCTAGCTCCACTTCGTCGGCCTTCGCCAGTTCGGGGTCGAAGGTCGGCCACGGTTGCTTATGCACGCTGTCTTCGTGTTCGAGCGTGCCTTGCCACAGCTCTTCGGCCCAATGCGGAGCAATGGGTGCCAGCAAAAGCACGATGGTTTCGGCAACGTCGCGGCAAAGCGGACCGCCCGTTGAACAATTCACGCGATGGTCGGCGGGCTTTAAGCGCAGGAAGGTGCTGGCCGCATTAACAAGTTCCATGATGGCAGCAAGCGCCGTGTTGAAGTTGTAACGGTCGAAGTCGGCGGTGACCTTCTGCGCAACGCGATGCCGTTCGCGCTTCATTTCCATAGCGTTGGCATGAGCGCCTTCCTTGCCAGCGGCGGCTTCGTCGTAGAGCGTGTCTTCGCCCGCCTTGCCCACGAGGTCGTGGACTACGCGCCACGCACGACGCAGGAAACGGTCGAGCGCGCCCAGGCCGTCTTCGTTCCACAGCTTTTCCTTTTCGGGCGGACCCAAGAACAACATGGCCGCGCGCACCACGTCGGCGCCGTATTGGTCAATCATATCTTCGGGCGACACCACGTTGCCCTTGGACTTGGACATGACTTCGCCATGGGCGTCAAGCACCATGCCCTGGCAAAGCAGGTTAGTAAAGGGCTCGTCGAAGTTGAGCAAGCCCATGTCGCGGCAAACTTTTGTAAAGAAGCGGCTGTAGAGCAGATGCAGAATGGCATGCTCAATACCACCAATGTATTGGTCGACCGGCAGCCATGCGTTGGCCGCTTCGGTCGCAAAGGGTGCTTCGCTGTTGTGCGGGTCGGTGTAGCGCATGTAATACCAGCTGGAGCAGGTAAAGGTGTCCATGGTGTCGGTTTCGCGGCGCGCCGGAGCCCCACATTTCGGGCAAGTGCACTGCGCGAAGGCTTCGTGTGTTGCCAGGGTTTCGCCCGCTGCCAAGTCGATGTCTTCGGGCAGAAGTACGGGCAGATCTTCTTCGGGAACCGGCACCACACCGCAGTGTTCGCAATGGATGGCGGGAATGGGGTTGCCCCAATAACGCTGGCGGGAAATAAGCCAGTCGCGCAGGCGGAACTCCACTTTGCGCCGGCCCGTGCCCGCCGCTTCCAAGGCCGCCACGATGGCAGCTTCGCCTTCGCTCCCTTTGCCGCCGCGCATGCCGGTGTATTCGCCCGACTGAACCAGCGTGCCTTCAGCTTCGAGCGCCGCTTCCCAGTCGACGCTGGTTACCTGGCGCTCCTTGACGCCGTTCAGTTGTGCGAAGAGCGGGTCGTCATCTTCGAGGATGATGGGCGGAATGGGCAGGTCGTACTTGCGCGCGAATTCGAAGTCGCGTTGGTCGCCGCAAGGAACGGCCATGACCGCGCCCGTGCCGTAGTCGGCCACCACGTAGTCGGCCACCCAGACGGGCACTTGTTCCCCATTGATGGGATTGATAACGTAGCGCCCCGTGAAGACGCCGTGCTTTTCGCGTTCGCCCTGGGCGCGTTCGACGGCACTCACCTTGGAGGCAGCCTCCACGAGTGCGCGCACTTCGTCTTCGTGACCTGCACCTTCGACGAATTCCATCAGCCCTGGGTATTCGGGCGCCAGCAGGAAGAAGCTGCAGCCGAACAGCGTGTCGGCGCGCGTGGTGAACACGGTAATATATTCGGTAGTTGAACAGGGGACGGGTTTTTGTTCAATCGCCTCTACCGCCTGAAGCTCGTTGTCCGATTGAACAGAAACCCGTCCCCTGTTCAACGGAACCACCTCAAATTCAACTTCAGCTCCCTCGGAACGGCCAATCCAGTTCGCCTGCTGCTGCTTCACGCGTTCGGGCCAACCGTCGAGCTGGTCCAGGTCGTCAAGCAACTCTTGGGCGTAGTCAGTAATCTTGAAGTACCACTGCGTCAGGTCGCGCTTTTCCACTTCGGAATGGCAGCGCCAGCAGGTGCCCTCTTCAACCTGTTCGTTGGCAAGCACCGTCTTACAGTCCGGGCACCAATTCACCGGCGAATTCTTGCGCTCCACCAGCCCACGTTCCCAGAACTTCAAAAACAGCCACTGGCCCCAACGGTAATACTCGGGGTCGCAGGCCACCACTTTGCGGTCCCAGTCGTAGGAAAAACCCATGCGCTGGAAACTCGCCTGCTGGGTAGCAATATTTTCATAGGTCCATTTGGCAGGGTGCGAATTGCGCTTGATGGCCGCGTTTTCCGCTGGCAGGCCAAAGGCGTCCCAGCCCATGGGATGCAGCACGTCGAAGCCGCGCATGGTTGAGTAGCGCGCAATTACGTCGCCGTAGGTATAGTTGGACACGTGGCCCATGTGGATGTCGCCCGAAGGATAGGGGAACATCTCGAGCACATACTTGCGCGGGCGGTCGCCGTCGTTAGGCACCTTGTAGGCGTCTGCTGCCTGCCATGCCTGCTGCAGGCGCGGTTCTATTTCATGCGGATTGTATTCAGCCATGCTGCACATAATATCGTCCCTTTTAGTTCGCGAATAAACGTATCCGCCTATTATAGGGGTTGATATGCTGAAACAAAGGCTTGCGCCCTAGATTTCACACAGGGTTTTCTGGCAATTTGGTTGGCAATTAAGTGGGGCTTTTTTTAAGCGAGCGGATCGAATTCGTAGTCTTCGCCTTCAGCTTCCACGCTTGCCCAGTAGTCGTCTTCTTCGGCTTCGGTGTATAAAACGAGCTTATCGCCCATGGCTCCGCAGAAAGGACAAACCGCGTCTTCCAGGCTTTCGGCTTCAAAAATACGGCCGCAGGGAATGCACTTTACTTTAACCATCGTTTCTCCTTGAAAAGGTATAAATATTGACGAAAGTGTACTTTGCCCAGTTCGGGCTTTCCGTAATGAAGTCACGCTCTCTGGCGCTACTTAACCCCCTAGTGTGCCACACAAATGCATTCCGTTACGAAGCAGTGTTGAGTTCGAGGAAGGCAAGGGCGTCTTCGGGGGTAAAGGCCTTTACGCTCGACTTGCGCAAAAGCTTTTCGTCGCGTGTGACAATGAAGTCCGCATTCGCGCGTTCGGCCGCCGCCATGACAAAATTGTCTTCGAGGTCGTTAGAGAAACTGCGATACTTACGCGCAAGCCACACGTCTGACTGATCCGCCCCCACGGCAAAAGCCAAGTCTGCCATGTTTTCGATACAGGCCCACGAAAGTTCGCGAATTGCCAAATAGTCCGCTTCAGATAACTCGCCTCTCTCATTCATACACCTGCGCTTGTTTGTTGCGGAAAGGTTATAAAAAACATCTTTCAACACATGGACAGGGTAGACAAGGCTAGCTCCATTGTTTCTAGCCATATCAATTAGTTGGCGGGAGCGTTCGCTCTCTTTTCGCACTGGCGCGTAATTGTCTATCCATACATTAGTATCAACAAGGATGCACAATAATTTACTCAAGCCATATCCCCCTTTCTTTCATACGCTCAAAAAGCGCCTCTTCTCTTATTTCTTCATACGATGGAAAATCCTCAACGGGTAACGTAGAAGGATCAATACCCATCGAACGATAAAAATCATCTACTATTTGATGGCCTTTTTTAACTAAATCAAGGGCATCTTCCCTCTGTTTTTCAGCAGACACCTCTGGAGTAAAGAGCACCGTCTGAACGGCTTCGCGGTCCTTGCCGCGCTTGGCCAGCTTTTCCCACAGCGCACGCACCGCCTGGCTGGGCGTTATACCCATTTCGGCGAGAGCCGCATTGCCTGCTTCAAGCAAGGCCCTTTCCATGCGTACGTTCATCTGGGCAGATTTTGTTACTGTTTGCGATTGTATAGCCATTATAGCCTCCTTATGCTATACAGTATAGCATAAAAAGTCCCGACATTTTCGCGTGCGTAATCGTGTTTAATATGAGACAGAAATCGCAGCGTTGATTTATAGCCGGTGTGCGAAAGAACGGAGTAGACATGGTAAGAAAAACCCTGATTGTTGCAAGTGTTGCACTAACAGCCGCATTCGTGATGGCACTTTCAGGCTGTGCGGCGGGCGAACGCACCGTTGTTGTTTCGGATGCGGCCGCCGCCCCCACCATTACCGTAAGTGCCGAAAGCGCCATACAGGTTGTGCCTGACAAGGCTGAAATTGGCGTTGCCGTTACCACGCAGGCAGCAACGGCGGCTGAAACGCAAGAGCAAAACGAAGCAGACGTAAACGCCGTGATTGAAGCGCTTAAGGAACAGGGCGTTGCCGAAACGAGCATCCAAACTTCGTATACGAACCTGAACCCACGCTACGACTATTCAACGCCCGTCTATTACGGGACTGCAGCGGAAGATGTCTCGACCGAAGACGCCGACACTTTCGAAGGTGCCGAAGACTCCGACGACAGCACCAACATTGTGGGCTACGAAATGACTACGCGCCTGGCGGTTTCTGATCTTGATATCGACCAGGTGGGTGCCGTGCTGCAGGCCTGCGTGGCGGCGGGTGCAAACAACACCGATGGCATCCAGTATTACTCGAGCGAATACGACGCCAAGTACGAAGAAGCCCTGGCTGCTGCCGTTGAAGCGGCGCGCGCTAAAGCGGAAGTGCTGGC
Organism: Eggerthellaceae bacterium; assembly: GCA_017459805.1. Classification (GTDB taxonomy): domain Bacteria; phylum Actinomycetota; class Coriobacteriia; order Coriobacteriales; family Eggerthellaceae; genus CACXMZ01. The sequence continues at coordinate 2,100 of JAFUCE010000130.1, read as the reverse complement.
GAAGGCGAGCGGCGTGCAGCTGGGTGCGGTCTACAGCGTGACCGAAGGTTACCAAAACAGGGCGGTGCGCTACGACAACACCTATGCCATGGAAGCTGCATCCGATGGAGCCATGAAGGTCATGCCTGGGGAAGTGGATGTGAGCGCCAGCGTTACCGTCGCCTACGAAATAGCGTAGGGTTAGAATACTTGTTAATTATTCCGCAGCTCTTCCGGGCAGCGGAATAATTAATAGCGCGGTGGCGCCACCAAGTTCGCCATCGACGAAAGTCAGGCTTCCACCGTGGCGTTCAGCAATCGAACGTGCTACAGGAAGGCCAAGGCCGGTGCTGTTCGCATCCGAACGCGAATCCTGCAAGCGCACGAAGCGGTCGAACACGCGCTCACGGTCTTCGGGCGCAATACCGGGACCGTCGTCGCTTATGCGCACCTGCACTTCATTCGCCGTTTGCGTGCACGAAACCTTCATCTGCGATTGCGCATACCGCGACGCATTATCAAGCAGGTTGCGCACCACATGGCTGAGCAGTTCTGCGTCCGCATTACAGACCACGGGTTCAACCCCGCTTGCATCGACTGGAACCGTACTGCGTGCCTTCAGCGATGTTATTTCTTCGAATAGCAGATCCATAAGATCGATGGGCTTCGCGTCCAAAACCATGCGCCCTTCGTCGGATCGCGCCAGCGTAAGCAAGTCGCCCACAATACTTGCAAGGCGTTCATTTTCGGTGGTAAGGTCGGCCACGACTTGGTTCGTGTCCACCGCTTCAGGGTGGTCGCGCAGGGTTTCCAACATGATGCCCGTTGCAGCAACCGGGCTTTTCAGCTCGTGCGAAGCGTCCGACACGAAACGGCGTTGGTCGTTGAATGACTTTTCGACGCGCGCCAGCAATTCGTTGAAGGTGGTTGCAAGACGCGAAAGATCCTTGTCGCGCGCGGGTACAGGAATGCGCTCGCTCAGATTGCTGGTCGTAATGTTTTCAGCAGTGCGACGCATTTGTTCAACGGGTTGTAGTGTCCGCGCCGCCATGTTCCAGGTGAAAGCAATCACGAGACACAACAGGGCCAGGAATATGGTGGCCAGCAGCTGCGTGGCGAGGCGAGCCGTGCGCGTGGCAGACGCAAGCGATGTAATGGCGGCCAAGGTTACGGGGCCGTCGGGGCTTTCAACCTTGCGCTTTTTGACGAGATAAGGACCTGCGTCGCCAAAGACCTCAGAGGCATCGATGTAGGAGGGGCCACTTGACGACGCGCCCGTCGCGCTTGTACTACTTGCCGCTGCGCTGCTTACCGCTGTTGAACTTGCCGCCGTTGAGCTTGCTGTTGAACTTGCCGCCGAGCTCGTTGTTGCAGAACTAGTTGCTGCCGAGTTCGTTGCTGCCGAGCTCGTTGCCGCTGAGTTCGTTGCTGCTGAACTAGTTGCTGCAGAACTGTCCGCTGCAGACCCCGAGTTTGCCGCGGTCGAACTGTCAGCAGCCGAACTCGCACTGGCTCGTGCCAAAGACGCGGCCTGCAAAAATCCGTGCGGCGTAGGCGCATAAAACACTATGTTCCTCAGAGGAATACCAATAAACCTTTTTCCCTTGTCGTCGTCATCATCGTCATCGTCGTCGTCAGAATCTGAATCGTCAGAATCGTAATCGTCGGAGTCGTCGTCAACCACAGGGGCCGCAGATCGCGCTGCGTTCCTTTCAGCTTCTTCGCGCGCGCGTTCGGCTGCTTCCTCGGCGGCCTCCCGCGCTTCCTCCTCAGCCTCGCGTGCTTCCTCTTCGGCCTCGCGTGCTGCTTCAGCTGCTTCTTCAGCTTCCTCTTGGGCCTTCTTTTGCTGCTCCGCCTGTTCCTTGGCGCGCAGCTCGGCTGCTTCCTCTGCGGCCTCGCGCGCTTTTTCTGCCTCGTCATCGTCATCGCTGTCGTCGTCGTCATCATCATCGTCGTCGGACCAATTGCGCGCCTGGGGTGTACTGCCACCCGATGTCTGCTGGGAAGCGCCGCCACCCGCGCTTTCAGTTGAAGTATTGTTTTGGCTTGTTCCTGAATTCGGGCTTGCCGTTGTGCCACTGTTCCTTGCGCTGGCAGACACATTCACGCGGTTATCGTCAT
>JAFUCE010000025.1 GCA_017459805.1 Eggerthellaceae bacterium | reverse complement strand
TGAACAGGGGACGGGTTTTTCGTTCATCTCCGCTCCGCTGTTCACCGCAATAAAAAAGCATTCGCAAAGATGAACGAAAAACCCGTCCCCTGTTCACGCCCCCTGTTCACGCCTTGTGTCACCTTGGGTAACAGAGGGTCCAAGTACGCGAGCGTGAAGTTCCAGCCCGCGGTGAAGTTCGGCGTCAACAAGCTGGGCGTCTCCCGCGCCGATGACGACGACATCGGCTGGAAGGACGCCCTCGCCGGCACGGCCCTCTGCGGCAGGAACTGCGCGGTCCTCGTGCTCGGCGACGACCTCAACCCCGCCCACGCCGAGGCCTTCGTCGCGGCCAACAAGGCGAACATAACCTACGGCTACGTCTTCGGCGGCACATCCGCCGTGCCCAAGGCCGTCATGGAGAGGCTGGTCAACGCCAGTCTCTAGTTTGGTGACAGAGGGTCAGTAGGGTGACAGAGGGTCAGGTCTTGTGTCACCTAGGGTGACAGAGGGTCAGGTCTTGTGTCACCTAGGGTGACAGAGGGTCAGGTCTTGTGTCACCTTCGGAGCCCGGGTTCGTCTTATGAGCCCGGGCCTTTTCGACGACGAATAGGGACGAATAGGGACGGGTGCTTTTCGTCATCCTTTTCGTGCCAAAAACTTGACCTATTGCCAGTTAAGATAGGTGGGAGTCGAGTACGGCCTTGATGACGCGTGCATGCTCCTCGGAATCGTTGAGTGTGGGCACCCACACAAAGCGCCCTTGGGTATTGCAGGCTGCTTGGATGTTGCCTGCCACCTTGTCCACCATGGGCTGTGCCGCTTCGCCTTCGAGGGCAGGCACCATTTCACACGGGATGTCGTAGAGCGTTTCCAAGCAGTCGATAGCAAAACCGGGACAGGCGAATACCACGCGGAAGTCTTCGTCGCGCCAGCTTTCCAGCACGTCAAGCGAAAGGGGAGACACCCAGCTTTCTTTATGGGGCCCGAACACGCTTTGGAAGGCAACCGTAATTGAACCAGGCTCAAGGCCAAGCGCGTCTTCAATCAGCCGCGTTGATGCGGCGACCTGCGTGCGATAGGTGTCGTCCGCAGCTTCGTCCTTCAGGGGAATCGCATGTAGCGAAAACAGAATCTTGTCGCCCGCGTCTGCGTTAAAACCCACTGCCCGAACCGCTTGAGCCATAGCTGCAATGTAGGCGGGGTGGTCGTGGTAGTTGTCGATGACCGTTGATACGGGATGCCAACCTATGGCGTCCTGCGCGCGCCAGAACGAGTCGACAACCGCCATGGTAGGAGAGTAGGCGCTTTGCGGGTACAGAGGCAAGAGCACCACGTGGTCAACGCCCGCATCGCACATCTCGCGCAGCATTTCGGCAATCGAAGGCGAGCCGTAGCTCATGGCGCTGCGCACTAAAACGCACTCTTCACCTTCGCCACCCGTGCTTGATGGAGCGCCATTACCTTGGGTAGCCTCTGCATCGAAGAGCGCCTGCACCTTTTCAGCAAGCCGTTGCTGTATGGCAAGGAGGGGAGAGCCCTCTTCTGTCCAAATGAATTCGTAGCGCTTGGCAGAAGAATACTTACGCTTGGGCAAAATATGGTGGCGCAACAGCCATTTCCATACTGGCTTTGGCGCCTGCCGGATGCGGTCGTCCATCAGGAACTCACGCAGGTACGCTTCAATGTCGTCCGGTTCCGGGGACGAAGGCGATCCGGTATTTGCAAGCAGTATTCCCAGCATATTGGCTCATGGTACAGCAAGTATCTTGATTGTACAGGGTGATTCCTGTGCGCAACGAGCAGCCGGAAGCATCCCCGGCTCAATCATAGCACAAGGCGCTGTTTCGGCTGACGAACTAACCGACGGTGACGGATTCCTCGGTTTCGGCGGATGGGTCGGACTACCGAGTGACGTAATCACCGACAGAAAATGCAGAGGGTCATAGTATGGATTGCAGGTAATCGCTCCGTTCGAGGAGGTGCATCCATGGATGATCTCTCTGTAAAGACCGGCAAGCGTGTCGTGGTGCTCGGGGCCGGATCGGCTGGTACCATGATGGTGAACAAGCTGCGAACGCGGCTTCCCGACGAATGGCAGGTGGTCGCAGTCGACCGCGACAACGCCCACATGTACCAACCGGGGTTCCTCTTCATCCCTGTGGGCAAGTACAAGCCAAGCCGCGTCGTGCATTCCCGCAAGAAGTACCTTTTGCCCGGAATAGACTTCGTCGAGGCTGCGGTCGAAAAGGTCGTCACAGCGGAAAACAAGGTCTACTTGAGCAGCGGCCAGGCCATCGAATACGACTACCTGCTCATCGCCACAGGCACGCAGATTCGGCCTGACCTGACCGAAGGTATGGCCGACGGGGCGCTGTGGTTCAAGAAGGTGTTCGAGTTCTACACCTACGAAGGGTCCGTGGCGTTGCGCCGCGCACTTGAAGAGTTCGAGGGCGGCAAGGTTGTTGTCCATGTGACCGACATGCCTATCAAATGCCCGGTGGCGCCGCTTGAGCTGTCGTTCCTCATCGACGACTACTTCCGCAAGAAGCGCATCCGCCACAAGGTCGATCTGACCTACGTTACGCCCCTCGACGGGGCGTTCTCCAAGCCCGTCGCTTCGCGCGAGTTGGGCAATCTGCTCGACGATCGCGCCATCCGCCTGCGGCCCGACTTTGCCATCGACCGCATTGACAACGAAACGCAGGAGCTTGTGGGCTACGACGGCACGCGCATCCCCTTTGATTTGTGCATCACCACGCCGCTCAACACCGGACAGGACTACGTGTTCGCCTCCGACATCGGCGACGAGTCGGGATTCATCCCCGTGGACAAGCACACGCTGCAATCCACCGATGCACCTAACGTGTTCGCCATCGGCGACGCCACGAACCTTCCTACGTCGAAGGCCGGTGCGGTGGCCCATTTCTCGTCCGAAAAGCTTATCGAGAACATGGTCGGCCTCATGCTGGAGGGCAAACAGCCTGCCGAGCGTTTCGACGGCCACGCGAACTGCTTCGTCGAATCGGGGCGCGGCCAGGCGCTGCTGCTCGACTTCAACTACGACACCCAGCCGCTCACAGGTACGTACCCCTTGGCGCACGTCGGCCCCATGAAGTTGCTCGGGCGGTCGCGCCTCAACCACATGGGCAAGCTCGCGTTTGAGAAGATGTACTGGGGCCTGCTCATGCGCAATCGGAAAAATCCGCTGCCTGCCGACATGCAGATCGCAGGGAAGAAGTGGGAGGAGTAACCATGCCTACGAACACCTTGAACGGCTACAGCTTCGAAGTGGACAACGAAGGCTTCTTCGAAGACCGCGAGCAATGGAGCGAAGACCTGGCGCGCGAGCTGGCCGCGCTTATAGATATTAATCTGACCGACGAGCACATGAAGGTGCTCAAGTTCGCCCGCGACGACCAGGCGCAAACCGGATTGACGCCCACGCTCAACCGTATGAACAAGACGGGTGGGTTCGTGGTGAAGGACCTGTTCGCCCTGTTCCCCGGCAAGCCAGCGAAAAAGATCGCCTGGTTGGCCGGGCTCAAGAAACCCACGAGCTGCGTGTAGGAAGGGAGTGCATCATGGCTACCATACCCGAAGGTTTCATCATTCCCGATTTTGGTTCCGCCCCCGCGGCTGCAGGTGGCACCGCGCCCGCCGCTTCGAGTGCTTCCGCCCCGAGTACATACGCAGGTCCGCGCAAGATATCGTTCATCTGCTCGAAGGGCAACCTGGACATGGCCTACCCGGGCCTGATCATGGCGAACGCCGCCCTGGGCGAAGGCGTGGAGGTGAACATCTTCTTCACGTTCTGGGGTCTGGATATCATCCACAAGAAGCTGAACAAGAAGCTGCGGTTCACCTTCGCGGGCAACACCGCCATGCACATGCCCGAGCTGGGCTACTTAAGGCCTGGCCTGGAGAACGTGTCTTTCCCGCAGGCGATGGCGAACCTGCCCGGTATGACGCGTTTCGGCACAAGCTACATGAAGAAGGCGATGGCCGATTTGGGTATCCCACCCGTCGACGAGATGATCGATCTTCTCGAAGCGGCTGGCGCTAACATGTACGCCTGCAAGCTGACGGTCGATATGATGCAGCTGATTGAAGCAGACCTGAAGGGCATTAAGGGCGTGATAAGCGCTACCGACTTCATCGAACTAAGCGAAGGTGGCCAGATCGTCTTCATCTAGCGCCTGATCGATTCGGACCCGACAAAAGACTCGACCTTTTGTCGGGTCTACGCGCGCTGCCTCGACTCCTGCAGGAGCACGTTTAGCTCCTCGGTCGCGGCCTTGCATCGCAGGTGCATGATGGTCCAGATGATGCCGTGGCCCACCAGGAAAAGTCCCGCCATCAGCGGCATCTTCACCCAGTAGACGCCGTCGTCGGCCGTGACTTTCAGCTTCTTGTTGTCGGCGGATATGAGCACGATTCTCTCCTCGGGAAGCGTCACCGTCGATCCCTGCTCATCGTCGACTTCCCACATGGCCGACATGGGGTCGGCCACTTTATTCATGTGTGCTGCAACCTGCCTGTCCACCTCCGAGGCCGTGAACAGAAAGGTGACACAAGACCTGACCCTCTGTCACCCGAGATTTATTCCTGCACCTTCATGGCCAGTTCGAGCGGCACCTTCTTGATGCGGCGCACATGCAGGAAGGCAACCACGGCGTAGGCCAGCATGCCAACTACCACAACGGCTACATAGCGGTTCGCAGGAATGATGAGCGGGAAGTTGCCCGCATAGCTCATGAAAACCATGCGCAACAGCGCGCTGAGCAGCACCACGATGATAGGAAGGCTAGCCACAAGGCTCAAAAGCACCCAGTAGGTGATAGGACGAATGTAGAGCCCATCGACTTCCTTGTTTTGATAACCGAAGACCTTCATATAAGAAATTGAACGCGCGCTGCGGTCGATTACCGTCTTGGTAAGCAGATACACCAGAATCAAATAAATGGGAACCGACATGGCCATCATCATGTACATGATTTTGCCCATCGAAGACTCCAGCTGATCTGAAATCTTGAGCATGTCGCTTGGTTGGACGTGCTGCGCTACATAGCGGCTGTCAAGCGCGAGTTCGGTGCTACTTGCGTAGGCATTGAAGTAGTCAGCATCGTTGTCGAAGAGCTTATTGAAGTCATCAAGAGTCATGTAGAGATTTGTGTCGGCTTCATTGTCGGTCGCATCGGTGATAGAGATGGTGTAGTCTTCTCCTTCGCGCTTATTGTGCGCTACCACTTCGCTCCCAACAGATGCCTTCGTTTTTTCGATGAGGCCACCGCCTGCTATGGGGGCGCCGTCTGCCACGGGCATACTAGTCCAGTAAGCGCTGTTCGGCTGGATACCATAGACAGAAACTTCTTCCATTTTGCCGCCAAAAGCACGTTCGATTTCCAGCGACCCGATGGCATATTTTTCGGTTTGAGCAATAGTTGTGGCATCGTTGACCTGCGTATTTACTACGTGTGCATCGTCGTCGATATCTTCGGCTAAACGCACGTCGTCAAGCAGGTCGTCGTCCATTTCGCGTACAAGGTCGATGTCGGCTTGTGTGGCGTCGTCCACGTCGCGCAACAAATCAATATCAGCTTGGGTAGCATCGTCCACATCGCGCAGCAGGTCAATGTCTGCTTGTGTGGCATCATCTACATCGCGCAAGAGGTCAATGTCAGCCTGCGTAGCATCGTCCACATCACGCAGCAGATCAATGTCGGCCTGCGTGGCATCATCCACGTCGCGCAGCAAGTCAATGTCGGCTTGCGTTTGATCGTCAACATTTTGTAGTAAGTCAATATCATCTTTGCTTTGCTGGTCAAGCCCGTCTAAAAGGTCAAGGTCGGCCTGTGTCTGGCTATCTACGCCCTGAATCAGCTCCATGTCCGCCTTGCTTTGTTCGCTTGCGTTCTGCACTAAATCGATGTCGGCTTGCGTTTGTGCATCGATATTCGCAATCATCTGCAACCCTGCCCGCTCTTCGTCGCTCAGCGCCGCCATGTACGCAAGGTCAGACGGGTCTGTGGAACCTGCTGCCACACGGGTAGCGGCCTGAACGTATGCGGGGTTAAGCTGCGCCCACTCAAGCCAATAGGTCAGTTCCGTTTTGTCCTGAAGACGTTCGATTGCATCAAGCAGGTCCTGGTTGGCTTGGAGGCGGTCTACGGCATCAAGCAAGTCTTGCTGGTCTTGCAGCCGGTCGAACGCGTCCATCAACGCGTCGTTATCCTGCAAGCGGTCGAGCGCATCCATCAAGGGCTTGTTATCCTGCAGGCGGTCAAGCGCGTCCATCAACGCGTCGTTATCCTGCAGGCGGTCAAGTGCATCCATCAGTTTGTCATTGTCTTGCAGCCGGTCGAGTGCGTCCATTAACTCATCGTTATCCTGCAGTCGGTCGAGCGCATCCATCAAGGGCTCGTTATCCTGTAGGCGATCCAAGGCATCCATCAGTTCTTTGTTTTCTTGTAAGCGTTTTGCCGCATCAATGGAATCCTTGTTTGCTTCGTAGCGGTCTTTGTCTTCCACTACGCGCAAAGCCGCCGCGTACATTTCACGTTCTTCGTCTGTACCGTCCAGCTCGAGCGGCGCTTTGAGAACATATTGATGCGGTGCCGCAATGGTTTTCACCAGCTCGCCTGCATAGTTTTGCACGACGGGCAACATGCAGGTGCCGAACAGCAAAAGCAAGCTTGCAAACATGATCCCGAAGAACAGCGTGACGAAATGGCTCGCGTTGCGCAAAAGAACACGCAGTCGAAAACGCGTGGGGTAGCTAAGGCCGTCGGGCAGGGGTAGGGACGCATTGCGCTTCTTGCTCGATACTTCATGGCGCAAAAACTGCAGAGGCGTGAAGCGCATCTTGCGTACCAGCCCAAAGAACGTGATGCCCACAAGGAGTATGAAAGGCACTACCGCCGTAAGGAACACTATCCGCCAGTCCCAGATGGTGTGATAGGGCGGAATGCTGTAGCTGTGGTAGTACAGGCCCTTCATGCTGTCGGTGAGCAGGTTTACGCCAATGGCAAGACCGATGCTTGACCCAAGCAAGCCCACCAGCGTAGGCAGCACCATATAATGCGCAATGATTTCGCGTTTGCGCCAGCCACTGGCAAGCATGGTGCCGATAACCGAACTTTCCGCTTCGATGGTGGCGCCTGTGAGTACCACGAACACGAACGCCATGATGATGACCAGGATGAACAGAAGCACCGTCCACATGGTCTGGTCGCCCTGCACGTCGTCAAGGGCATAGCCGATGCCCTGGTTGTCTTCGGCGTTTAAGAAGTTGCTTACCACGGCGTCGTTGTCGGAAAGGGCGTCAAGCATGTCTTCTTCAATTTTGCTGCGCGCCACCACATCGAGCGAGCTGTCGTTAAAGCGGTAGGAATAGTTGTAGACTTCCGCGCCTGAATCCAGGCTGCGATAGCCCTCGGGCGACATCTCGGCGACGGTGAAGGTGATGGCGTCAAACATGAAACCCGAATTGTCGGCGAAGAGCGCCTGATAGTCGGGGTAGGTGAACATGCCACAGATGGTGAAATCTTTACCGTCAACGCTCACGGTGTCGCCAATACTCAAGTTATGGTTTTCGGTCATGAATACGCGGTCAAGCGCTATTTCATTTGCTGCTTCAGGCGCGCGTCCTTCTGCATAGGCGGGCAAATTTACGCTTTCGCGGCGCGGGTACGCACGCGCGGTAATTCCTTGGGTCCCATCGTCTGCTGCACCCAGCTCGAACGGCACATTACTGTAGTAGTCCTGAGTAAGGGTAACACCTAAGTCTTCAACCGCATCGAGCGCCTTCTGGTCTGGTTCAAAGTCGCAGGCGAAACGGCCGTCTTCGATGGCATAGGTTTCGGACATTTCTCCCAGTATCTTTTCAATACTGCTTGCCGCAAGCAAAAAGCCACTCGTGAACGATGCGGCAAACACCATCATCAAGAACATACCGAGGTATTTGCCAAGGTTGGATCTGATTTCGCGGGCGAAGCGTTTGTTAAGAGGATTGCGCATGGAAACTGCCTACCATTCAAGCATAGCAGCGGGCAGTATGTTGGTGTTCACGGAATTTTCCACGAGCACGCCATCGCGCAAGCGCAGGATTCGATGTGCCATGTGCTTGATGGCATCGTTGTGCGTCACGATAATAATGGTGCATCCATATTCGCGGTTTACCTGCTCCATCAAGGCAAGAATTTCCTTGGACGTGTTGTAGTCAAGCGCACCCGTAGGTTCGTCGCACAGCAGCAGCCCCGGGTTCTTCACAAGGGCACGCCCAATGGCACAGCGCTGCTGCTGACCACCCGATATTTGATGGGGGAACTTCTTGCGGTGCTCGTAGAGGCCCAAGGATTTCAACAAGGGCTCCATAGGCAGGGGATTGTCGGAAAGATATTCGCAGACTTCGATGTTTTCCTGCACCGTCAGGTCGCCCACGAGATTGTAGAACTGGAACACAAAGCCTAGCTCGCGGCGGCGATATTCAACCAGTTCGCGGTCGGCAAGAGAAGTAAGGTCGGTGTTGCCTACGCGTATGGTGCCGCTATCAGCAGGCTCAAGACCGCCTACCAAGTTAAGAAAGGTCGACTTGCCCGAACCCGAAGGACCAAGGAGGACACATATCTCGCCCTTGTTAAGCTGAGTATTGATGCCCTGAAGGACTTCGACGTACGCTTCACCTTCTCCGTAGCTTTTACGTAAATCTGCAATATGCAGGTATGCTTCTGTTTCCAGAGTATAGCCCCTGTATTTGTTATATTTATTTAACTATTATAGTACTGTGTTAGAAACAGTAAACAATAAACTATTTGTAATAACACACGTGGAGTTTTAGGAGAAGAAATGCGTTTGCACAAAATGTTTGGATGGCTTGCGCTTCTGAATATGCTTTTGGCTATCTATACGGGGTATAACAAAAACTAGGCGGTCGTTTCCAAAAGACGCCGTGTGTTGGCCGCCGTAATGGCAACGGTGGATGCGTTATGCAAGAATGCCGCCGTCGTTGGGGGGATGAAGCCAAGTATTCCGCCACCGATAAGGGTGGTATTGAAGCCTACGATGAAGCGGTAATCGCGATGGATGCGCGTCATAAGCTTGCTTGATATTTCGCGAAGCATAAGCAGCGACTCGAGCGAGCTTTCCGTTACAGAAACGTCGGCTACGGCGCGTGCAATGTCGCTGGCATCATTGAGGGCAACAGAAACATTAGCTGCGGCAAGAGCAGGGGAGTCGTTAATACCGTCGCCAACCATAATAACCGTATGACCTGCAGCCTTTAATTCTTCTATGTAGCGTGATTTGTCTTCAGGCAAAACCTGCGCATGGTAGTCATCGATGCCGAGTTCGTCAGCAACCGACTTGGCGCAATTAACCGAGTCGCCCGTAAGCATGACCTGGTGGCTTATGCCCACCTCGCGCAAGCGACTCAGCACGCTCGCTGCTTCGAGACGCAGGGGGTCTGCAATACAAAGAACAGCTTCGAGCTTTTTGCCAACCGCCATAAACACACATGATGCACGGGGCACTTCCGCATCAAGCAATTCGTCGAGACCTTCTGGTTTTGGAATGCCTTCGTCGCCAAACACGAAGTGTGCACTTCCAAGATAGACCTTCTTGCGCCCCACGCGTGAAGCAATGCCGTGCGCGACAATGTATTCAACCTCTGAGTGGTTTTCGTCTTCGTGATGTACGCCTGCATCTTTGGCGGCCTGTACGATGGAGCGTGCCAAGCTGTGAGGGAAGTGTTCTTCCAAACAAGCGGCAAGCTTCAGCACTTCCTTTTCGTTCATCTTGCCAAAGGTGAGGATGCGTTCCACCTGCGGCGTGGCGGTGGTCAGCGTACCTGTTTTGTCGAAAACGATAACGTCGGCATTTGCAAGGGCCTCAAGATATTTCCCGCCCTTGATGATGGCCCCATGGGTGGACGCTTCGCGCATGGCGCTCATTACTGCCACAGGAGTCGAAAGCTTTATGGCGCAACTGAAGTCAACCATAAGGACGCTGCTTGCAGTATAGAGGTTGCGCGTGGCTGCCAAAACGCCCGCGAATGCCAAAAGGCTTCCAGGCACAAGAGCGTCTGCTAGTTGTTCAGCATGTGCCTGAACGCCAGCCTTTAATTCGGACGATTCTTCAACCATGTGAACGATTTGGTCGATACGCGACGACCCCACCAGGGCATCGACCTGTACCACAAGGGCGCCTTCTTCGCAGATGGTGCCCGCAAATACGGTCGAGTCTTTCTTCTTATGAACTGGTGCAGACTCACCAGTCATTGAAGCTTCATTTACCGTAGCGTCGCCTTGAACAACCGTGCCGTCAATGGGAATGGTTTGGCCCGTACGCACGTGGATTTTGTCGCCTATTTCAAGATCCGAAAGCTGAACTTCGATGTCTATGCCGTCTTTTCCGACCATCCATACTTTTTCTGCACGCGTGAGCAAGCTTTCCTGAAGCGCTATGCGGGTGCGTGCATTGACATGTTCCTGAAGACGGTCGGAAAGGGTGAGCATGAACATGATGCTGCCTGCGGACGTGAAGTTGCGTTGGATGAGGGATACAGTAACGGCAGTTGCATCAAGAACGTCGACGGTGAAGTGCCCACGGAGAAGCGCTTTGAGACCCCTGAAAACAAAGGGTATGGCACTTGCAAGGGTATAGGCGGCACCAAGTTGTGGGGGGATGAGCCAACGTATCATAGCGCGCTTTGCAGCCATGCGTACAATGCTGCAATAGAAGGCGCTGTTTTCATCCACCATGAAGTTTTCGGAGTTCGGTTCACCCTCGGGAAGGGCAAGAATGCTGGCCTTATCCATATAGTCCAGTACAAAATCGCGCACCTGGCTATTGCCCGAAGCATAGACAACAAGTACTGACCCATTGGCGGGTGCTACACGCACCCGTTCAATACCCTTTTGGGCACTCAGTACGTCGGTAATACCTGCTGCCTGCGCGCCGTCAATCAAACCACGCCCACAGCGCAGGCGCAAACGACCCGGAATATCCTGGACTATGGAGTAAAGCATGTTTGATGCCTACTTTTTGGAGCGCGAAGAACGACTCGTCGTTTTCTTTGCTGGCTTGCCGTCGACTTCGGCAATAACTTCTTCGCGGATGCCTTCCTCGATTTTAGCGATACGTTCTGCAACGGCAGCGTCAATCTTGCGCTGGCGTTCGGCCTCGGCGCGAACATCGTCGGCGTCGTCCATAAGGCTTTGCGTTGCTTCTTGGATGGCGTCGTTAGCATCCAAAACCACGGCGGTAGCATTGACAGCGGCACTACGAATGGTTTTGCTGTTTGAAGCTATTTTTGCAAGACCCGCAGCAGCCATGCCGCCTACGAAAAATAATGCTTTTGTCCAACCCATGCTGTCCTTCTTTCTCTTGCGAGCTTATACGTTTTAGTTACAGGGCCATGCCCTTGTTTCGATTCTATACCCGCACCCCCTGGTTAGTCACGCCTACTTTTTTACCGTTTACCTGGGGAAATATGTGAGCAAATGTTCATATATGCTTGCGCTCTTTGCTTTCTAGTGACTTTCTCTGAATGGTTAGTCTTTTCTAACTTTATAGTTTAAACAATCTAACTTTGCGTTACAATAGGAATAAGTAAAAAGGGGTTAACATGATATTGCATGAATCTGCCGAAATGTATTTGGAAACCATTCACGTATTGTCGCAACAACAGGATGTGGTACATGCAGTAGATATTGCGCGGCACATGGGCTTTTCGAAACCGACCATTAGCGAATGGATGGTAAAGCTTGTCGACGCAGGTTATGTGAACAATGATGATGGGCATATTAGTCTTACCGACGCCGGGCTCGAAGTAGCGACAAAGGTGTATGCGCGTCACCTGGTTTTGGAAGATGTGTTGAAAAAAATCGGCGTTTCGGATGACGTAGCTGAAGAAGATGCCTGTCGAATTGAACACTATATTTCTGACGAAACTTTCAATGCTTTCAAAAAGCTTGCGGCATCTCTGCCAGAAGCCTCAAGCTAAGCCGCCTGGTATTGCGCGGCCACTGTGTTTCACATAGGCAGCACTGAATGTAAAATATGGCGAAGAAAAAGTGCTTGAAGGGATAAGTGTGGACATCCCCCAAGGGCATGTCGTTCGAGTTGTAGGAGAGAGTGGCACAGGAAAGACGACCCTATTGCGTCTCTTGATGAGGTTTTGGGATCCCCAGAAGGGAACAGTGGAGATTTCAAATACCAATATTTGCGATATTAATTCAGCATGCTTGCGCGCCAACGAAGCCTTCATGTCCCAAGATACCTATGTTTTCCACGCAAGCCTGCGCGACAATATAAAAGTCGCCAAGCTCGATGCTAGCGCCGAAGAATTAGAGGCAGCTATTTCTGCAGCAGCCCTTCAAGAAGTGATTGAACGTCTTCCGCAAGGTCTGGACACTATGTTAGGCACAGGCGAAGCGCAGCTCTCTGAAGGTGAACGTCAGCGTATGGGTTTAGCACGTGCTTTCTTGCACAACGCTGCTTTTATGATTCTTGATGAGCCCACGAGTAATCTCGATGCACTTAATGAAGCCGCCATTCTCTATTCTCTAGCTGCTAACACTCAGGGCAAAACTATCCTGCTTGCAAGCCATAGGCCTACCATGGCTGCCATTTCTGATATTTCTATTTCTTTGTCATAGCAAACTTTTTCTTGACTTTGGCTAACTTTAAGATAACAATGTTAGGCATAAGTTAGCAATAGCTAACCATTTTGTGTTGGAGTGAAAGCATATGCAATAACGTAGGGGCACGTAACACGCCGCATGGTGGCGGGGAAGGCTGAAACATTATGGTGCTGACACAGGTGCAATCTGGCAAGGACTATATTATCCACGCTATCGACAGCGCAGGTGAAGCGCGTCTTCACCTCGAAGGTTTGGGTTTTGTGCCTGGTACTAAACTTTCGGTAGTTTCCCGCATTGGCGACAACCTTATTGTTAATGTAAAAGGCTCGAAAATTGCGCTCGATGCCAGCTTGGCAAAGTGCATTTTGGTTTAGTTTTGCTTTCCCGTATATGCCCCACGAGGGATTAGTAGGAAGTTTGAAAATAACATTTCGCGAAAATGTTATGTGCATAAGAAAGGAGGGTGAGCATGGCAACACTAGATACCATTTCACCGGGTGAGACAGTGAAGGTAGTAAAGCTTCTGGGCGACGGTGGCGTGAAGCGACGCATTATGGACATGGGCGTAACAAGGGGCACGAGCGTATACGTACGCAAGGTTGCACCATTGGGCGATCCCGTTGAAGTTACCATACGTGGCTACGAACTATCGTTGCGCAAAGCAGAAGCAGAACATGTTGAGGTTGAAGCCGTTTCCGAAGCGGTATAGCTTGAGGTGTGTACGTGGGCTGCTAAGGCAGTCATTTTTTTGTATGTGAGTTAGATACTGTTTACATTTTGGAGGAAGAAATGAGCAAAACGATTGCGTTGGTGGGTAACCCGAATTCGGGGAAAACCACCCTTTTCAACGCTCTCACCGGGGCAAACCAGTATGTGGGCAATTGGCCGGGTGTGACCGTTGAGAAGAAGACAGGCAAGTTAAAGGGCCACGAAGGTGTTGAACTCGTGGACTTGCCGGGCATTTATTCGCTTTCCCCTTACACCCTTGAAGAAGTGGTTGCGCGTAACTACATTATTGACGAAAAGCCCGATGCGCTTATTAACATCGTTGATGGTTCAAACCTAGAGCGTAACCTCTATCTTTCAACCCAGGCTCTCGAGCTGGGTATTCCTACCGTGATTGCCGTCAATATGATGGACGTGGTAGACAGGCAGGGCGACTATATCGACATGGATGCCCTTTCAGAGAAGATGGGCTGCCCCGTGGTGGCTATTTCTGCCCTGAAGGGTACCGGCATTGATGAAGTGATTGCTACAGCGGTCGAGTTGGCAGAAGGGGACGTGCCGCAAACACGCGTTCACGAATTTAGCGCGGGCGTAGAAAACTTGCTTGGGCAGGTTGAAGCGGCGCTTGCGGGCAAGGTACCCGAAACCATGAAGCGCTTCTTCGCCGTTAAATCCTTTGAGCGCGACAACAAGATTGCCGAACACATTAATGGTACTGTTGACGTCGAGTCGATTATCAAGGCCGCCGAAGCCGATGCGGACGACGACGCAGAAAGCATTATCGTTAACGAACGCTACAACTATATTACTAAGATTATCGGAAGCTGTTACACCAAGGCAGTAGAAGCCTCGGAATCAATCTCTGACAAGATTGACAAAGTGGTCACGAATCGCGTTTTGGCCATTCCGATTTTTGTTGCCGTCATGTTCTTGGTCTATTACATTTCGGTTACGACTGTGGGCGGTTGGGCTACCGACTGGGCAAACGATGGCGTGTTCGGCGATGGTTGGTTCCTGACACCGCAGATTCAAGAGGCCTACGACGAAGCTAACGAAGACGCTGCAGCAGGCGAAACGGCAATTGAAGCCTTCCATGCTGCCGCCGAAGAAGCAGGCCTTGAAGTTCCCGAAGACTTGGAGGATACCAACGCGGTTGCGACCTTTACGAAGGAAGCAGCGAGTCGTGGAGTGTATGGCTATTACGATGACTACGACGACGAAACAGGTGAAAACACCTTGGTGGCCGTAGTGGCTGACGAAGCAAGCGAAGGCGCAGCACCTTCTACAATCGAAGGCGCCGAAGTTGGCGAAGTGGCCCACTACGACGAATCGGTTACCGCCGTTAACGAAGCTCCTGACCCGTCCCAATTTGGTGTGTTCATCCCTGGCATTCCAGCCATCGTGGAAGGCTGGCTTGACGCTGGAGGTGTAAATGACCAGGTCAAGAGCCTTGTTCTTGACGGTATTATTGGCGGTGTGGGTTCGGTGCTTGGCTTCGTGCCTCAGTTGCTCGTCCTTTTTGCCTTCCTGGCATTCTTGGAAGCCAGCGGTTACATGGCGCGCGTGGCCTTTATTTTGGACCGTGTGTTTAGGCGCTTCGGGCTTTCGGGCAAGAGCTTTATTCCTATCCTTATTGGTACAGGTTGCGGTATTCCTGGTGTTATGGCAAGCCGTACCATCGAAGCCGAAAACGACCGCCGCATGACGGTTATGACTACGACCTTTATTCCCTGTGGCGCCAAGCTTCCTATTATTGCTCTGTTCGCTGGTGCCATCTTTGCGGGTGCCTGGTGGGTTGCTCCTTCGGCTTACTTCTTAGGCTTGGCAGCCATCCTTATTTCGGGCATCATTTTGAAGAAGACCAAACCCTTCGCGGGCAAGGTTGCTCCCTTCGTCATGGAATTGCCTGCCTACCGCCTGCCGACCATTGGCGCCATTTTGCGCAGCATGTGGGAACGTGCCTGGAGCTTTATCAAGAAGGCCGGCACGATTATCTTCGCCGCCGTTATCTTGGTGTGGTTCCTTTCTAACTACGGCTTCGTTGATGGCAGCTTTGGCTGGGTCGACGACCAGGGCGATTCCTTGCTCGCCGTGCTGGGTAATGCCGTAGCGTGGATCTTCGCGCCGCTTGGCTTTAGTAACTGGCAAGCCGCTGCAGCTACGGTTACGGGCCTTATTGCTAAGGAAAATGTTGTGGGTACCTTCGGCGTACTTTACGCTGGTGGCGCTGGTTGGTTTGCCAACGTGCAGGCCGCCTATACGCCGCTCATGGCCTACAGCTTCTTGGCCTTTAACCTGCTGTGCGCACCTTGCTTTGCTGCCATGGGCGCCATTCGCCGCGAAATGAATTCCGCGAAATGGTTCTGGGCAGCCATTGGTTACCAGTGCGGTTTGGCATATTGCGTTTCGCTGTGCATCTATCAGATTGGTGGGCTTATTATGGGCGAAGTTGCTTTCAACTTCTTCACTGTTGTCGCCTTTGCCCTGGTAGCAGCAATGTTGTATCTGCTATTCCGCCCGAACAGGCAGGATACAAGCACGGTCAACTATGCGGTGTCTGCCGCAAAGGCCGCATAAGAGCGACTCAAACGTCCAAACACCCCAGACTTTGAGACGGGGTGTTTGGGGCGTTCTACCGACAGACATCTCTACAGTTTCTTTCGCTGAAACTGTTGAGATTGAAAGGCTGGCACCCTTGCCCTTGGGGGCTGGCAACGCAGAAAGGAGTGCAGGGTGAATTTAGGAACAGCTATTACTTTGTTAATAGTGGGAGGCTTATTGTTCTTCGCTCTGCGCTCCATCGTGCGCGATTTCAGAAGTGGTACGTCGAAGTGCGACGAATGTGGGGGCGGCTGCGGCAAAACGAGTTGTTCAAGCTGCGATGTTGCTGAACAAATGGCGGCAAAACTTGATGCTATTCCCTAGTGCTTTGTTGCGCGCATAAGCCCTTCATTTTCTAAGCTTAATCTCAGAGGGTTTCCCATAGATAACAAAACAGCTATTATGTTATCTCGCTATGGAACGAGATATACAAGCACAAGGGGCAAACCTGGCCCAGGACAGCGCTGCTGCCAATGCCGTATCAACACTTGATACGCTTGGTGAAGGCGTGCCTGCTGCCATACGCACCGTGGGGGGCAGTGGTGCCCTGCGGCAGCACTTCCTGGACATGGGTGTTATCCCGGGTGCCCATATTGCCTTTATCAAGAGCGCCCCTTTGGGTGATCCCTTGGAGTTTCGCATCCATGGCTATGAATTGACCTTGCGTCGCGACGACGCGGCTAAGATTGAAATTGAGCTCTTGCCCAGCAATACAGAAGAGGCTTCCCTTGCACCAAAAGCTGAGCTTGTGGACGTTAGCGAAGTACTTGAACATCCAGGTCTAGGCGAAGGCGGGCGCTTCCACGATAAGGCCGACGAACACCCTCTGCCCGAAAACACCTTGCTCACCTTTGCGCTTGCGGGCAATCAAAACTGTGGCAAGACCACTTTGTTTAACCAGCTCACAGGTGCAAACCAGCGGGTGGGCAATTTCCCCGGCGTGACGGTGGAGCGTAAGGAGGGTGCCATTCGCGGGCGTGCCAACACCAATGTGGTGGACCTGCCAGGCATTTATTCGCTTTCCCCGTACAGCAGCGAAGAAGTTATTGCGCGCAACTACATTATGCAGGAAGCGCCAACGGCCATTATCAATATTGTGGACGCAAGTAATATCGAGCGCAATCTCTATCTGACCATGCAGCTTATCGAACTAGGCGTTCCCATGGTAGTGGCCTTGAACATGATGGACGAGGTGCGCGACTCAGGCGGCACGGTGCGTGTGAATGAACTTGAAGCGGCGCTCGGCGTGCCGGTGGTGCCGATTTCAGCGGCGCGTAATGAAGGCGTGGACGAGCTGGTGAACCATGCCATCCATGTGGCTCATTACCAGGAAGCCCCTAAACGCCAGGACTTCTGCGCGACCGATGCCCACGGTGGGGCTGTGCACCGCTGTATTCATAGCATCATGCATTTGATTGAAGACCATGCGGCTGCGGCAGGCATCCCAAGGCGGTTTGCGGCGACCAAGTTGGCGGAAGGCGACGCAGCGCTTGCAGATGCTTTGAAGCTTGATACCAATGAATTGGAAGCTATCGAGCATATTGTGGTGCAGATGGAAGAGGAGCGCGGCCTCGACCGCGCGGCAGCTATTGCCGACATGCGCTTTGCCTTTATTGATAAGGTCGTGCGCGCTACCGTGGTGAAGCCCCAGCAAAACAAGGGGAGCGTGCTGAGCCAAAAAATCGACCGTGTGCTTACGGGCAGGTGGACGGCAGTGCCTTTGTTCATTCTTATTATGGGCGCCATATTCCTCTTGACCTTTAACTACATTGGTCCCTTTTTCCAGGACATTATTCAGCTGGGCGTGGATGCGCTCACCGAAGTAACTCAAGATGCCTTTGATGCGTGGGGCGCGGGTCCTGTGCTCAGTTCCTTTGTTATCGATGGCGTGTACAACGGGGTGGGCACGGTGTTGCTTTTCTTCCCGATTATCGTTGTTATGTTCTTCTTTTTGTCGCTTTTGCAGGACACGGGCTACATGGCACGCGTGGCTTTCTTTATGGATGGCGCCCTGCGCAAGCTCGGTCTTTCGGGCAGCTCCATCGTGCCCATGGTCATGGGTTTTGGATGCACGGTGCCAGCCGTTATGGCAACGCGCACCCTGCCGTCCGACCGCGACCGCAAGATGACCATCATGCTTACCCCCTTTATGAGTTGTGCTACCAAATTGGCCATTTATGGCTTTGTTGCCGACACCTTTTTCCCAGGTCAGGCAGGCTGGATTATGGTGGGGCTCTACCTTTTAGGCATTGTGGTGGCGGTGATAGTGGGCTATATTTCACGCAAGACCGCCTTCAAGGGTGAGGCCGTACCTTTTGTGATGGAGTTGCCGAACTATCGCATTCCAAGTGCGAAAAGCGTGGCGCGGCTGGTGTGGGACAAGTCGAAAGATTTCATTACCCGCGCCTTCACGGTTATTTTTGTCGCAACCATGATTGTGTGGTTCCTGCAGTCCTTTAGCCCACAGCTTGCCTTTGTGGGTGAAGACACTTCTGACAGCATTCTGGCGCTGGTGGCTAGTTGGCTTGCACCCTTGTTTGCGCCGCTCGGTTTTGGCGACTGGCGCTTTGTGGTGGCTTTGATTGCGGGCTTCATGGCCAAGGAAGTCGTTGTGTCCACCTTGTCGGTGCTCTTCGATGGGGCAGCTGCTCTTGCGCTTGCTTTGACGCCTGCAGCGGCCGCAAGTTTCCTGGTCTTCTGTCTGCTGTATACGCCTTGCGTGGCAGCGGTGGCGGCCATCAAGCGCGAATTGGGAAAGCGCTGGGCGCTGGGTATTGTGCTGGGGCAGTGCGCCATTGCCTGGCTTGTTGCCTTTCTTGTGTACCACATCTGTGTGGCATGTGGGCTTGGATAATACGGCCCTGTATTCGTCTGAAATCTTGAAGGCCAAGGGGGCGTTTTAGCTATCGCGATGGGTATAGTATCCTTGTATCTATGTTGGTAAACAGGGGATAGGTGCATGAACGCGCGATTCGAAACCCAGCGGCTCATTCAGTTGATTTTCGGCTTTGTGATGATGCTTTTTACAGGCGTTTCCTATGCCTGGTCGCTTTTTGCAGGGCCGCTGCAGCAGGACATGGCCTGGACCGCTGACGAGACGTCGTTGGTGTTCACTATTTCAATCCTTATGCTTTGCGCAGGCAGTTTGATTGGTGGCTTGCTCGACAAGCGCCTCGGTTCGCGCACAACTTTTTTTGCGGGTGCGGCGTGTATTGCTACGGGCCTCGTGGGCTGTTCCTTTGCAAGTGAAATCTGGCAGATGTATATCTTCTACGGCATGTTCGCAGGTTTCGCCATCGGCCTGTTCTACAACAATATCATCACCACAGTTGGTTCATGGTATCCGAACCGTGTTGGCTTTGTTTCGGGCCTTATGCTTATGGGCTATGGCATGGGCGCGCTGGTTCTTGGGCCCATCCTTTCAGTGCTTATTTCGTCCTTTGGTTGGCGCACCGCCTTTGTTGCGCTCGGTCTTGCCTTTGCTGCTTTTGGGGTGCTGGCCGCTTTGGTTGTGCGCAGATCGCCTGTTGAGCGCGGCGAAGATACGGAAACCATAGCCGCCGATGTCGAACAGCTTTCACCTGCAGGCGTCGTGCGACGCGCCAACTTTTGGGTTTTCGTGCTGTGGGCCATTTGCATGGGCGGCGTGGGCGTTGGCATAATCGGGCACGCTTCGACCATCGCCACGGCGCTTAAGGCTGCGCCAGCGGCTGTCGTGCTGGCAACGGGGCTCATGTCGCTTGCTAATGGTGTGGCGCGCCCTGTGTGGGGCGCCTTCTACGATCGTTTTCGTATTGAAGGGGTCGAAGTGGCCGTTACCGTTGTTCTTGCCCTTGGCCTTGCCGTCGTAGAAGCAGCTCTCGTGAGTCAGTCTGTGGCCCTGCTGCTGGTGGCTGCTCTCGTTGTTGGTGCGGGTTATGGGGGAGTGTCCCCGGGTATTGCGGCCTTTGTTCGTACGAAGTTTGGCCTCGTTAACTACAAACAGAACTTCGGTCTTGCCATCTGTTGCATTGGTCCCTATGCCTTCGGTGCCTATATCCTTGGGGTATTGCTCGTGACCTTTGGATCCTATGTTGCTGCCGTGCCCTATCTTTTTATCATTCTTGTTGCTGGCGCAGTTTTGCTTGTGCCCGCAAATCTTATGGCACGCAGGTCTACATAATGCCGCGGGCAAAGGCAGGGTCGTCCGACCAGAGTTGAATGGTGCCAGCCGCCAAGGTGGCAGGAACGTCGATGATGCGTTGATTGGCGCTGCCGCGGAATGTAAGCGTAATGTCTTTTTCTGCTTCGATGAAGGGACCTTCCACCATTACATCGATGCAGGACAGGATATCAGGCGTGTCGATGGTGCAGCGCGCACCGCCCAACATAAGGTCGTCCCACACATCACCCGTGTAGAGCCAAATGCTTTTGTCGGGCAGCTCCTCTTTTACGCGTTTCAAAAACGGAGCAAGAGCCTCTTGGTTGCTCGGTTCCATCGGCTCGCCCCCCAGGACGGTAAGACCAGCAACATAGCTCGGTTTGAGGCTTTCGATGATTTCGTCTTCCACCGCAGGCGTGAATTCCTGGCCGTAGGCAAAATCCCAGGTCTCAGGTTGGAAGCAGCCCGGGCAGGCGTGGGTGCAGCCGCTTACGAACAGCGTCGTACGCACACCCGCCCCGTTGGCAATGTCGCTGTATTTGATTTCCCCAAAGTTCATTCTTGGTTCCCCTGTCGCCCATGGTGAAACAGCGAGCGGCATCTTCAGCACTTCAGATTACCCCGCCTTTCGCCCAAGCGTACTAGGCGTACGTGCCGAGGCGAAAACAAGGGGTAAGATGAAGCGCTGGGATGCCGCGCAGCGTCGAGGGTTCTTCACTATAAGTGAAGAACCCTGTCTCGGATTTCTTCCGTACGCCCCTGATTCCAGTACTGCGTACCAATGTAACCACCGGTACGGCGCGCGACGTTCATCTTGGACACG
>JAFUCE010000129.1 GCA_017459805.1 Eggerthellaceae bacterium | reverse complement strand
TCTTGCCTCAATGAATGACCACACCACGCACGCCTTCGTCCGACACAAGGACATTAGAGCCAGCACCCAACATCCGCCAGGGCACGTCTTCTTCCTGGGCAGCTGCCACACAAGCACACACCTCATCAACACTGCTCGGAGCAACAAATAGATCCGCTGGGCCGCCCACTTTAAACGTCGTATGGCGCGCCATGGGTTCATTACGCAGAATCTGATTTGCTTCCAGCACGGCAACAAGGCGTTTTTCCAAGGACTCAATTGACATGACTACCTCATCTCGTATCTCTTGTTCCTTTTCATTATGGCACATAGGGCGTATACTTACTAAAAGTAAGTAAGCGAAGAAATGGATTGATATGGCCATCGTAGAACAAAAGAAGCTCCGCGCTCTTCCTGAAGACGACATTGAAGCCACACTTTCGCTCATGGGCAATAAATGGCAGGTGCTTATCGTGCGCGACTTGCTCCCGGGGACGAAGCGTTTTGGCGAACTTCAGCGTGCCATTGGCGGCATTTCTCAAAAAGTACTTACGAGCCACCTGCGCGAAATGGAAGCGAATGGATTGGTCCACCGCGAAGTCTATGCCGAAGTACCCCCGCGCGTTGAATATTCGCTTACCGACCTTGGCTGTAGCCTCGCGCCCATCCTAGAGTCCATGCAAAGCTGGGGCGCCAACTACAAGCGCTTCTTGCTTGGCGGTTAAGCTAAATCTTCATCTTTATCTAAAGCAACCGTCCGCGTAGCAATGCGCTTAGTTAGAGCTGGGCTATGTGAAACAAATACGAGGCCCACCGCATTACTCTTAACGTAGTCCAAAAGAAATGCCCAAATCTGCGCCTGGGTGACCGCATCGAGCATAGTCGAAATCTCGTCGGCTATAAGGTAACGTGGTTGAGCAGCTACCGCACGAGCAATGCAAAAACGCTGCAATTCCCCACCGGAAAGCTCATGCGGAAATCTATTGAGCCACGCTTGCTTAATTCCGAGTGCATCGAGTACAGCAGCAGATACATCCCCTGCTTCTGCGAGGGTATCGCGCATACGCATGCGTGGGTCTACCGCCAATTCAGGATGCTGACCTATCATCTGAACGGGGCATACGCCACTTCGCGGCAACGGCTTTCCGTCGAACAACACCTCACCTGACGAAGGCTGCTCGAAACCTGCGAGCAAACGACACAGGGTGGTTTTGCCAAAGCCAGAAGGGGCTCGCAGGGCAACACGTTCGTTTATGTCTACCACAAAAGATAGACCATCGTAGAGTGGAGCCTGCGCACCGGGGTAACTAAACACTATGTTGCGTGTTTCTAGCATGCAGCACCACTCCTAAAGCCATGCTCGGGCAGAGCATGCCAGAGTGCCTTGGCAAAGGGGTGTTTCAAGGTGTCGGGCGAATTGAAAGCCTCTACGCTTGTTTCTTCGATGATAGTCCCATCTTTGAACACCGCTACACGATCGGCTACACGCAGGGCTAGCTCAATGTCGTGCGTAATAAGCATGACGCCCCCACCTTCATTGGCAAAGGCACGGAAATCATCCAAAGCCCGCACGGCCAAATCTAAGTCGAGCCCTGGTGTTGGCTCATCTGCCACAATAAGCCTTGGATTATCCATAAGCGCACAACACAAAAGAACGCGACGCGCCATACCACCCGAAAGTTCATGGGGGTAGAGCTTAGCCACTTCAGGGGAAAGTCCATAGCGTTCAAACAGTTCTTGTACCCGAGCGCTGCGCGCCTCGCTGGCTGCCTCACGCACATCGCTCTCTGCCCTACGACCACGCGTGCGGCCCACTCCTTCAACCTGCTTGCCAACACGCAAAAGCGGGTTAAGATGGTCCACGCTTTGCGGCACGAGGCTTATGCCGCTCCCCCGCAAAGACGCCAGACTTTCTGGCGTTTGTTCAACGCCATCAAACCAAATGGATCCTGTAACTTCAGCATTAGGTTCGAATAAACCCATAATGCTGTCTGCCAGCAGCGTTTTGCCCGAGCCAGATGCACCCACGACCGCTACAATTTCGCCCGCATGAACCGAAATACTTAAGTCCGAAATAACCTGGTAGCTGCGCTGCTGGGCCGAAAAGAAAGCTGCATCGGGCTCGTACATACGAAAACCAATGCTCAAGTGTTCCACCTGGAGTAAATGATGCCCACCCGCATGTTGCGAAGATGCACCATGCGAATGCCCATGGTGAACTGCTTCACCTGTATGTACAGGGCTGTGTATGCTCTGTTCTTCGCGTACCATAGGCCCTACTCCTGCGTACTATGCGGGTCGATAAGCTTGCGCAAGCTCGACCCCGCAAGATCAAACAACATAACCGTGGCAATAAGGGCAAGCCCCGGGAAGGCCGCCAGCCACCACATACCTGCCGATAGATACGCCATTGATTCGCTTAAAATAACGCCAATAGCTGGCACGTCTACCGGCAGACCAAAGCCCAAAAAAGTGATGGCTGCCTCGTGCATAATGGCATGGGGGAACAGCAAGATAAGACCTACCAAATACTGCGGAAACACAAAGGGAAGCATGTGACGTACAGCAATAGCAATTGAGCCCTGGCCCAACTTACGGGCATGTCCCACAAACAGCGATTCGCGGCATTGCATTATTTCGGCACGCAACACACGCGTAAGGTTTGGCCAATGGGTAACGGCTACAGCAATGGTGACACCCCAAAAACCCTTGCCACAGGCATAGGAAATTAAAATGAGCAACACAATATGAGGAATGCCCATGAACAGGTCTACAAGCCAGGTAACCACCGCGTCGGCCCTGCGGCCTCCAAGGGCCGCAATGCTTGCAAGCACCAAGGCCAGCACGGAAGAAACAGCCGCCGCAAGCAAACCCACTAAAATACTAAGCGAAAGGCCTGCGACAGTACGCGCGAACATGTCACGCCCCATCCAGTCGGTGCCAAATAAGTGCTGTAAAGACGGCGCAAGATTCTTCTGCGAAAAATCTGTAGCAACCGCAACGTCGTAGAGCACAAAGCGTCCCGCCACGACCACAATTGCCAGCAAAACCACAGCGCACACCAAGGACGCAAGGAGGGCCTGCCTGTTGGCAACGCGGCGCCGTTGTGGCTGGTGAAGGACGGCGGGTGCGGCAGCCACAGCTGGTGGTGCAGTACGGGAAATAGCACTAGGCATAGCTTCCCACCCCCGCCCGAATACGCGGGTCCACCACGCCGTAAAGAATGTTTGCTATAAGGTTTCCGGCAAATACAAGCGCCGCTGAAAAAATAGCAATACCAACCAAAAGCGCAACATCGCTCCCCAGTCCCGCCGTAACAGCAGCCTGCCCCAAACCCGGGTAAGAAAATACCTGCTCCACCAAGACAGACCCACCAAAGATTTCAGAAATGGAAGCAAACTGCAAGGTAATTGCTGGTAGAGCCAAGTTCCGCAGCCCATGGGTGCGCAGAGCTTGCCAAGGGCTGTAGCCACGCGCGCGGGCAAAGCGTATATAGTCGCTTTCTAGCACGTCTATGGCCTTTTCACGCGTATGCATGGCAATATTGGCAACCCCAACCACAGAAAGCGTAAGAGCAGGCAATGCCAAGTGGTGCAACGCGTCAAACACGGTAACGTCGGCCGCTGCCTTGCCTATAGGCACAGAAAAGCCTATGGGAAACCAGCCCAGCCACACCGCAAAGACAATAAGGAATACCAATCCTATCCAAAACGCTGGCGTGGCCGCCAATACAAAACAATAGGTTTTTACCACCTTGTCGACCCAAGTTCCGCGCTTCAGTGCCGCCAGAATGCCCAGGCAAAAGCCCAAAAGACCACTTACAACCCAGGCCACCGCCATAAGCAACAAGGTATTGGTGGCACGTTGGGCTATGACCTGCGAAACAGGTGCGTTATAGCGCAAGCTGGTACCCATGTCGCCATGGATAAAGTCGTGCGCCCAATTGATATAGCGTTCCCAAATGGGCGTATTCGCACCCCAGTACTGCGCCAGAGCTGCGCGTTTTTCTTCGCTCATATTCAGGTAGGCAGACTGTCCCACATTAGCCTGAACAGGGTCAATAGGTGAAACACTCACCAGGAAGAAAACAACGATGCTCACCGCAAAAAGCAAGAGCATCAGCCGAATAATATGCCGTACCACAAATGAAGCCATGTCTATCAGTTTACCCGAATGGCTCGCTTAGATACACAAGGTACAAGGAAGGCTGCTCTCGGGGAAGCTGTGTAGGCAGAGCGTTTGGCCCAAAGCGAGTAAGATAAGGAGGTGCGAAGGGCCAAACGCTTGCTAGAAAAGAACAAATTACCAGGTCCACTCGTCAACGTTGTTTAGGATAGACCAGCCATGACCATGCGGATGCGGCTTCTGTTCCGCAACAGTCAAGCCGTCTTTTACAAAGTACAGATGGTCAATATTGGCAAGCCATACCCACGCAGCGTCGCCTTGGGGGGCAGGACCTTGCGCGCCATCCCAATACGCTTGTTGCCACAGTTCGTAAGACTCTTCTACTCTTGGGGCAGCAAGGGCTGCTTCAATGTGGGCGTCGGTTGTTTCATTGGAGTAACAGGCCGCGTTACTATTGCCTGCTGAATGGTAAATGTTATAGATTTCGATAGGCGCATTCGAGCCCCAGCCCCATACAACAGGATCGGTATACTGATGTCCATACAGGCCGTCTTCGGTCCAGGTTGAACCCACGGGCGTAACTTCAATACCAACTTCAGCCAACTGGTTCTTTACTTCTTCGGCGATAGCCTGGCGTACCGAGTCGCTTGCAGAATAGTACAAATCGAATGCAGCGCGCGTGCCGTCCTTTTCATAGACGCCATCGGAGCCCAAAGTCCAGCCGCCATCTTCCATGAATTGCTTAGCAGCTTCAACATCGGTGTTCACCTTCATGTCTTCACTTGCCCACGGCATTCCATCGCCTACAGAATATGCAACCGTACCATGGCCATTCATAACATGCTCAACCAACACATCGCGGTCTATACCATAATTAATGGCCTTGCGTACAGCAAGATCGCTCGTTACATCGTTTCCGGTATTGTAACTGCTATCCCCCGCTTCCTTGGTGCCGCCAGCTTCAAGCACAGGCAAAGAAATGCCGCGCGAGTCAACCGAATTGCAGGAAAGAAGAGTAAAGCCAGCTGGAACAGTATCGGCAAGCGTGGCCGAAGTCCAGGCAAGGTCTACCTGGGAAGAATTAACGGCAGCATACGCAGCGTCTTCTTCGGCGAAAAGAACAACTACCCGTTCAATCTTGGGTGTATCACCGTAATAATTCGGGTTTGCCACAAAGATAGCCTGCTGCCCGCGATCCCACTGCTCTAGCATATAACGGCCCGACCCAATGGGGTTACTGCCATAGCCGCTTGAATAGGCATGCTCGGGCACGATGCCAATATTGGCAAGCTGGTAGAGCAAAGCATTAAAGGGTTTGTTTAGTTTGATTTCAACCGTTGTGTCGCTTGTGGCCACTGCTTCATCCATAAAACTCAGGTCGCATTCCGAACCTTCAGATGCCTTAATTCCATTAAGAGTAAAAGCAACATCAGCTGCCGTCAGCGGTTCGCCATCGGAAAAGACCACGTCATCGCGGATGGTAAAGGTCCAGGTAAGACCATCATCAGATGTTTCGTAGGACGTGGCTAAGTCATTTTCGAATTCAAGGTTCACGTTCGTCCTTATAAGTGTGGACTGAATAAGGGGTTCATGTACATGTTCCCCGCAACCCCAGGTAAAGAAGGGGTCAAAACCAGCTTCGGGTTCAGACGACGCTGGGATGGCAACAACAACCTGGGAAGCACTTGTAGCATCTGCGCTAGCCTGTTCGGCCGAGGCTCCAGCTTCCTGGGAAGCGCTTGTGGAGCTTTCGTCCTGTGTTGACTCGGAACTTCCAGCTTCCATAGAAGCACTGGCATCTCCCTGAGCCGACGTGCTTGCACCCGAGTTTGCACATCCTGCTAAAAACGCAGCAAAGGCGAATGCAAGCACAAGAGCAAGGCTAAGCACTAATGTATGTTTACGCATTTGATTTCCTTTCGTAAGTAAAAACAGGTCTATTTCGGTATTACAAACTAATAACTTGTAACAATACTAACGTATCCGTAACACGAATTCAAGATTCTTCACACTACTATTCCCCTGAGTGACACTAAGGAAGCTTTGTACGTGCGCTGAATGCTACAATATCCACAGAATGAGGAGGTAGCTACATGGCATTTGCCGACGACATAGCCTTATATGCGTACGGCTATTGGAGCCATGAACGCCATCCTTTTCGCATTAATTCAATTTGCTTAAACACGATTCAGCGCAAGACTCCCTGCACCGCCTGTACCGACACCTGCCCGCAAGGCATCGTCCTTCATTCGGGAAAAGCTGTCTGGACGGGCTGCACGAACTGCAATCTCTGTGTGACTGCCTGCCCCACTGCAGCCATTAACCAAAGCGCAACCAGCTTTGAAGGCATCCGCAGCCTTATATTGGAGGGAAGTGCACCTGTTTCTTTTGCCTGCGACCGCGTGGAAGAAGCGAGCGACGTGCGTTGTGTCTGTTTGGCTACCATTCCTTGGGACCTCTGCGCAGCGGCCGCTTTGTCATCT
>JAFUCE010000128.1 GCA_017459805.1 Eggerthellaceae bacterium | reverse complement strand
GCCCATCGCGACTCTTATTTACAACGGTTTCCCAGTCTTCTTTTATTTGAGCAAGGTCAGCCTGCGGAAGACTGGGGAAGTTAATGAGCTCGACAAGCTCAACTTCGTAATCAAGAGGCTCTTTTTCTGCCTCCCATAGGTAAGAAATGAGCAGAATGTCTTCGGCCTTATCCATAAAATGGCTTGTTTCAAACGACTCATTAACTACGCTGATATAGTCAATCATCCCGATAACAAGCCGCTCTTTCGCAGAGAGAGTCTTGTTCTTATTTCGTTTGAGCGGTGTAGTTTTCAGTTCGAGATGTGCCTCGCTAAAGTCAGGAGTGGATTCACTATTATTATCGAGCCGGAAATAGAAGTACTCGACTGCATCGCCAAAAGCACCCTTGCGTGAATGGATGTCTGCGATTTCATCTGCATCAGTTTTTTCGCGCAGTGTTGAACCGCGGAGGTCAAGAGCATATTCGTAAATAGACTGTTTGTCTTTTGGGTTATAGGGCAGCTTTTCGATGTAAGGATTGGGAGCTGCTTTTGAAAAATCGTATTCGTCTTTCATAAGGACACTTTATATTCGAAGACGCTATTAAGCAATACCCATTTTCCAGCCCTACAAGTCTGCTTGAACCCACCTTTTCTTGCTGTTGCTTGAGTTTGTTGTTAGCGCCAATGGCCGTTCGTGATAGTGTCACTGACAGGTGATGGAATTTCTGGTATTTTAAAGTCAAATACGAGGAATTAAGGATGGAAGGACTCATCCCATGAAGATCGAATACAGCGAAGATTTACGTAAGTATTTCGACAAGAAGGGTTGCCACGATGTGGTGCTGCGCACCATTTCCCCCGTTGGTTGTTGTGGCGGTGCGCCCGAGCTTGTTATCGACCTCATCAAGCCCAGTGCTGTCGCTGATTCAGAAAAGTCTGGCTTTAAAACCTTCGAAGGCGAACTCGGCAAGGTAATAATGGAATACACCTTGGTGCCCGAAGACGAAAATGCTACTGTTTCGCTTGGGCTTAAGCGCTTCATGGGTCTGGCCGATATTACCGCTACGGGTCTTCGCCAGCTTGCATAAGCACAGCTAGACTACGGCCTGGGGTTCTGGCGTCCTATTAAAGGCTCCCTATTAAATAACCTGCACGTAGAAGCGGCGGGAACGGGGTCCGTCGAATTCGCAGAAATAGATACCCTGCCAGGTACCCAGCACAAGGCTGCCGCCAGACACAGGAATGAGTTCAGAAGCGCCTACTACGCTCGACTTCAGGTGTGCGTGACTGTTGCCTTCCGCGTGCAGAAATTCGGCGCGATTGGGGAAGGTGTCGGATAGCGCCAGCCTTAGGTCGTGCAGCACATCGGGGTCAGCGTTTTCATTATGGCCGGGTCTTAGATGCCCAGGAATTCTTTCCATTTGGGAAGGTCGCGTTGCGCTTGGGCTTCACCCAGTTCGTAGTTGCGCAGCAGCAGTTCGACGTCGGTGGTGTTGTTCTCGCACATCTGGTCTTCGGCGTACACCACCAGCGCGCGGCCTTCAGCCTCCAGTTGCTCTGCTAAGTCGCACATGGCATTGTAGCCAGGCCCCCACTCCAAGAGCGCTTGCTGCATATGCGGGTAGCGCCAGAAAAAGTTAACGATGGGCCCGGGGTGTTCTGGTTTACGGAAGCCTTTGGGGCGCGTGCGAACAATGAAGAATTTCGAAAAGCCATCCGCCACCGCCGCAGGAATAAGGAGCCCGTTGCCTTCTGCCAAGCCGCCGTCGTAGCATACCTGCCCGTCAATTTTTACCGCAGGCATAAGCACGGGCAGGGTAGACGAGGCACGCACATGCAGCATCACGTCTTCTAAAGTTTGCATGTCATCGCGGCCCCACATGCAGCTACGACCCGTGTCGCGCTCGAAGCCGGCGATAGTAAGCTTGGCGGGGTTGGCGGCAAAGGTTTCGAAGTCAAAGGGGATGATGCCATCAGGCAGCCCCGCTTCTTGGTAAATCCATTGCGCGTTGAAGATGCCCTTGCCGGAAAGCCAAGTGCGCCAGTCGCCAAAATGCGGGTCGGCAGCAAGGGCCGTGAAGCTTTCCCATGTGCGCATGCGGTCGCGCGAAAGGTAGTTCACCGTGTTGGACGACCCAGCGGACACGCCATAAACATGGTCGAAGTAGATGCCTTCAGCGAGCAGCGCGTTAACGACGGCCGCGGTGTAGCTTGCGCGCATGCCACCACCTTCAAAGATGAGCGCGCAATCGAATATGTTGCTTTGTAGTTTGGTCTGTTCCATGCCATGCTCCTGTTTTTCTTCATTATGGCACCTGTCCTAATGTAGCGACTATACCAAAGGGCGGAAGATATTTCCCGCCCTCAGTTCTTTTACACAGGGTGAATGGGGAAGACTTATAGTCCCAGGATTTCTTTTTATTTGGGCAATTCGCGCTGTGCTTGTGGTTTATTATCATTTGCGACAAGATAAAACTAGACGCTACGCTTGAGGGGGCTCTATGGCACAAATTGGATATGTCGAGTGGCAGGCCTACGCTGAATCATTTGCCTTCTTCGGAAACTCGCTCTTTGGCACCATGCGCAGAACGCCCAAAGTGAGCTTTCGCAAAAACTTTTGGAGCAAGTTCCCCACCTTTGGAAGCGACACCGTCTCCGACGCTTGCGCCGCCATGGAAGCCTGCGTGGCGAAGATGGGTAGCGTTGAAGATCCAACAGCCCAGATAGCAGCAGAGTATGAGCTACTTTTTGTGGGTAGTCCAAAACCGGCAGCTGCTCCTTATGAAAGCTTGTATCGGAGCGAAAAAGGCGGCGAAGCTAGTATTGAACTTGCGTCGGACAGCATCTCAAGCGATGAAGGCCCCAGCCAGTCTGCACTTGAAATGCGCGAGCTCTTACACAGCGCTGGCCTTGAACTGAAAAACGTGAACAATCAGCCTGAAGACCATATGGGTATCGAACTCCTTTTCCTTTCGGTGTTGTGCACGCGCATAGCCCAGGGCGACGTACCTGATGCCGTGCCGGCTGAACCCGAAGATGTGCTGCACTTTATCGAGGCTCACCCGCTTGCCTGGGTAGATGCCTTCGGTGAAGCGGTGGCAGCAGCAGCGCCTGGGGGCTACTTCGATTGCATGCTGGGCATTACGTCCGCACTTCTTAAAACCTTGCATACTGAATTGACGAGCTAGCAAGGGCACCCGCGCTTGCGCCCCAGGGGCACTTGAGCCCAGGTTTTCCTGGGTGCCACGTGATTTATTTTTCCTGAGCTTTCGCACTTATAGCGCCTAAAGCGCCCGCGCCCAGCTCCTTCAGCCTTCGTGCGATTTATGGTGAAAATCTTAGCCTAGGCCACAGTGTCTTGACCGTATGCTCCATTGTGGTAAAGTACCCTGCATGTTAAGTGCTAAGGCACATAGTTCTTTATCGGTAGCCCGCGGGCCGCTTTCCCTCTGCCCAAGCGGTGCCTTCTCCTATTCCTACTATTATCGATACGTCTAGCACACGGTTTTCTTGGTGCTATGGCTTGGTAGGGCGCTATCGCGTTTTCCGTTACCGCAATTCAAGACAATCGTGTGCACATTCGGAGCCGCAAGGCATGATGTTCGCTTGTAGAGCCTCGTGAGTATTTAAGGAATCGATGAAGTTGCTTACGTGGCAGGATTGATTTAGGAAGAAAGATACAACCATGGTTTGGAAGATATTAGTCATAGTGGCATTTATTGCAATCGTAATAGGCGTTGGTGTCTATACGCGCAGCCACTCGAAAAGTGTTGACGGTTTTATCCTTGGCGGCCGCAATGTGGGCCCCTGGCTTTCGGCTTTCGCTTACGGCACCAGTTATTTTTCTGCAGTAGTATTCATTGGCTATGCAGGGCAGTTTGGTTGGAAGTATGGCATGGCGGCCACCTGGGCAGGCATAGGCAATGCACTCATTGGAAGCTTGCTTGCTTGGTGGGTGCTTGGTCCACGCACGCGTGAAATAACGCAGCGTTTGCGTGCGGCAACCATGCCTGAATTCTTTGGGAAGCGCTACCAATCAAACGCACTGCGAATTGCCGCTGCTGCCATCATTTTTATTTTCCTGATTCCTTACACTGCCAGTGTCTATAACGGGCTTTCGCGGCTGTTTTCCATGGCTTTTGGCCTGCCCTATGAAGTGCTTGTTGTGGGCATGGCGGCTATCACCTGCGTATATGTGGTGCTGGGCGGTTACATGGCCACCGTGGTGAACGACTTTATCCAGGGCATCATTATGCTGGTGGGCATTGTGGCGGTTGTCGTGGCGGTTCTGCAGACGCATGGCGGCCTGGCGGCAAGCGTGGTAGAGCTTTCGCAGGTACCGCTGGAAGGCAGCCAAATGGCAGGACCCTTCATCAGCTTTTTGGGACCCGATTTCTTTAACCTGATGGGCGTGGTCATTCTGACGAGCCTGGGTACCTGGGGCCTGCCGCAGATGGTTCAAAAGTTCTACGCCATTAAAACGGGTCCAGCTATAAAGCAGGGTGCTATTATTTCGACGCTCTTTGCCTTTGTGGTGGCAGGCGGCAGCTACTTTTTGGGTGGCTTCGGACGGCTCTTTGAGGACCAAATTGCCTACACCGATGCAGGCACGCCCATTTATGACTCGATTATTCCTACCATGCTTTCAAACTTGCCAGACATGCTCATTGGCTTGGTGGTGGTATTGGTTCTGTCAGCCTCGATGTCAACCCTAAGTTCGCTCGTGTTAACATCGTCTTCGGTGCTGACGCTCGACCTTATTAAAGGCAACGTCGTGAAAGACATGAGCGAGCGCCAACAGATTAGTTGGATGCGGGTGCTGCTGGTGGTCTTCGTGATTGTGTCGGCCGCCATCGCGCTTGTGCAATACCAAAGTTCGGTGGCCTGGATTGCGCAGCTCATGGGTATTTCCTGGGGTGCAATCGCGGGGTCGTTCTTGGGTCCATTCTTGTGGGGTTTGTATTCCAAGCGCATTTCGAAGGCGGCTGTGTGGGTAAGCTTTGCAGTGGGTGTTGGCCTGACCACGTCCAACATGCTGGCGGGGCTAGCGGGCGCGGCCTTTATCGCGAGCCCTATTAACGCAGGTGCTCTTGCCATGCTTCTTTCGCTGGCGGTGGTGCCCCTGGTGAGTTTGGTAACGCCTAGCGTGCCCTTTGAGGTTAATCCGCCAACGCCTGAAGGCGCTATCGACCGTGAATACGAACGCGACTTGGTGGGCAAGGAACGCTTTGACGCAGCGGAGCCGCTTGAGCAGTTGTAGTTCTAGCAGCTGTGGCGTGAGTGTAGCCGTAGCTTGAGCGCGACTGCAATTTGAGAGCAGTCGCAGCTTGAGTGCGGTCGTAACTTGAGAGTAGCTGCAGCTTGAGTGGGGCTGCAAAGACTGGTGGTATTGTTGGCCATAACACACGGCTCACTTGCACTTTATGCGGGGGAGCCGTACGTCTGATTGAGTGCATGCTTTATAATCGAGTGCACGCATGAAAGGAACATTATGACAACCGTACTTCGTATGACAGAGCTTTATGCCCCTACCTTGAAGGAAACCCCAGCTGACGCGGCAATTCCAAGCCATCAGCTGCTGCTTCGTGCGGGCTTTATGCGCAAAAGCGCCACTGGTTTGTATTCGTATTTGCCGCTGGGCTGGCGCGTTATTCACAAAATTGAACAAATTGCTCGGGAAGAAATGGACGGCATTGGTGCCCAGGAAATAATGATGCCCGTTCTGCAGCCTGCTGAACTTTGGCACGAAAGCGGCCGCTGGGACGACTACGGCCCTGAACTGATGCGTCTGGAAGACAGGCATGGGGTGGGCATGTGTTTGGGGCCCACGCATGAAGAAATAATTGTCGACCTCGTGCGAAACGAACTGAAAAGCTATAAGCAGTTGCCGCTTACGCTGTATCAGATACAAGCGAAGTTCCGTGATGAGCGTCGTCCGCGTTTTGGCCTCATGCGCAGCCGCGAATTCATTATGAAGGACGCGTATAGCTACCATACCACCCAGGAAAGCCTGGAGGAAACCTATCAGAAAATGTATGACGCTTATGGCCGTTATTGTGAACGCGCGGGTCTGGAGTACCGACCCGTGGCGGCAGATTCGGGCCAGATAGGCGGCAAGGTAACCGTTGAATTCCACGCCCTTGCTGAAAGTGGTGAAGCAGAACTGGTGAGCTGCACCTGCGGCTGGGCTGCTAATTCTGAAATCGCTCCCGCAACACCTGCGCCTGTTTCCTATGGTGCTTCTGCCTTCGAAAAAATTGCAACACCGGGTGTGCATACTATTGCAGAACTCGCAGCATTTCTGGGCTGTTCGGAAGCTGCCACCGTGAAGGCCATGGTGGGGAAAAATGCCGAAGGTACGCCCGTGGCCTTGTTTATTCCAGGTGACTACGATCTTAACGAATT
Organism: Eggerthellaceae bacterium; assembly: GCA_017459805.1. Taxonomy (GTDB): domain Bacteria; phylum Actinomycetota; class Coriobacteriia; order Coriobacteriales; family Eggerthellaceae; genus CACXMZ01. Next base: position 25,287 of record JAFUCE010000128.1, on the reverse strand, counting down.
GAAGGCCGAGCGCGCTTTTGCGGGTTTCGAACTTGCCTCAGATGACGAAATCGAAAAGTGGGGGCTTCCGAAGGGCTCCATAGGGCCTGTTGGTTTGCCCGAAGGTATCTTGGTAGGTGCCGACGAAAGTCTGCGTGACATTGACGGCTGGGTCGTGGGCGCAAACGAGGAAGGCTTCCACTATGTGGGTGCAGCCCCTGGGCGCGACTTCGAAGTTGATGTATGGGCTGACCTCTGCGCTGTTAAAGAAGGTAATGCTTGCCCGCAATGTGGTGCACCGCTTTCCGTTACACGCGGTATAGAAGTGGGTCAGGTTTTCCAGCTGGGCACGAAGTACTCCGAAGTTTTGAACGGAAACTATACCGACGAAGAAGGCGATGAACATCCCTACTTCATGGGCTGCTATGGTATTGGAATTTCGCGCACCATGGCTGCCATTGTCGAACAGTGTAACGATGAATTCGGTATTTTCTGGCCGCTTTCGGTGGCTCCCGCGCATGTGTGCGTGCTGCCGCTTACCGTAGGTGACGACGTGGTTCAGCCCGCTGCTGAAAAAGTAGCGGCGGAGCTTGCCGAGCTCGGGCTTGAAGTGGTCATTGACGACCGCGACGAACGCCCCGGTGTGAAGTTTGCCGAAGCCGATCTTATGGGTTGGCCGCTGCAAATTGTTGTGGGCAAACGTGGGCTTGAAGCAGGCGAGTACGAACTCAAAGTGCGCCGCACGAACGAGAAGCGCTCGATGAGCTTTGACGAGTTCAACGAGTGGTATGCTCTGTCCAAACGCGAGCCGAACACTGTAGCTGTTTTCTTTGAGCAGGTAGGCGTTACGCGCTAATGGAGTTGCTAGCACCTGCAGGGGGCTGGGAACAGCTCCAGTTCGCTATTTGCTTTGGTGCGGACGCCGTTTATTTGGGCACCGATCGCTTCGGCATGCGTGCGCGCGCCGACAACTTTCAGCTTGACGAAATGCCGCAGGTTGTTGCATATGCGCACGAGCGTGGCGTAAAGATTCATGTAACAATTAACACGCAGATGTACGAAGACGACTTTGCCGACTTGCCTGTATACATCCGCGCCCTTGCGCAAGCAGGTGTGGACGCCTTTATTATTAGCGACTTGGGAGCTTTTGCGCTGGCCAAGGAAGAAGCCCCGCAGGTGGACATTCACGTGTCTACCCAGGCGAGTATTTCCAACTCGCAAGCCGCGCTGACCTGGTATAAGCTTGGCGCCAAGCGTATCGTGTGCGCCCGCGAAATGTCCCTGGCCGCTATTGCAGAAATGCGCCAGAAATTGCCATCCGACCTTGAAATTGAAGTGTTTGCCCACGGGTCCATGTGTATGGCCGTTTCGGGACGCTGCTTAATTAGCGACTATATGACGGGGCGCAGCGGGGTAGCGGGCAACTGTGCTCAACCGTGCCGCTGGAAGTATGCGCTTCAGGAAGAAACGCGCCCGGGCGAGTATTACCCAATCGAGGAAGACGAAAGCGGCTCCTACATCATGAACGCCAAGGATTTGTGCATGTTGGAGCACTTGGATAAGCTGCGCGATGCGGGCATCGATGCCATCAAGATTGAGGGGCGCAACAAGAAGGCCTTCTATGTAGCAACGGTGGTAAATGCGTATCGTCAGGTGCTCGATGGGGCAGACGCGGCAGCCTTTATGGACGAACTTGATACGGTGTCGCATCGGCCGTACAGCACTGGATTCTATTTTGGACCAGCGCACCAGACGCCAGAGGACGACCGCTATACTCGCCACTACCAGTGGGCTTTTGAGGCCATACATATAGAAGAGTTGTCGGATATCAACTCCGCGACATGCCGTTCCGCTGTTCAGAATCCTGCACAGCAGGATTCTTCATGCGCTTCACTGCTTCATGCTTCTAAAGAGATTGCTTCGCAATCAAACAGGAATAGCGTTCAGACAGTCGCTTCGTCGATATCCGACAACTCTTCGACTGCTAGCGGGTCTTCTAATTGCTTTACGGTTACGGGGCTTTGTCGCAACAAGTTCGAGGAGGGCGACACGCTCGAAGTGCTTTCGCCGCACCAGCCCATTCGAACCTGCACGGTGCAAAACCTGCACTACGTCGGCGTTGACCCCGACCACCCAGGTTTTCCGCCCGCAGCTGACGTTTACCCTGGTCCCGTGCAGGCTGCCAACCGTACGATGGAGCTTTATTCCTTCACCGTGCCCTTTGAAGTGGCGCCACACGACATCTTTAGGATTCGTCGCGACTAAAAACGGCGCAAAACTCCCCAGAACTGAAGCTCATTGATACTTTTTTTTCACTTCGCGGGATAATACTTCCAGTAATTCTTCACCACATTCGCCCTGTTTCCTGTTATGATGAATTCATCTTTAATTCCTGTTTTGGAAAGGCGGTTGCTATGGGTCTCAAAGCGGAAGAAGCCTTAGAACTAGACTTTGATGGGTTGTACGACTATCTTCGTCGTGAGCATTCGTGTTACATGGTCTACGATGGCAAGTTGTACTACCTAACCGACGTAAACTCCCATGCCTGGCGCGCACAGGACACCGACGTTTTGAACGACAAGGGCCACTACACTGACTGCAGTGAACTGGTAAGCACCCTCGGAGAATTTTTGGGGCTTCCGTTTGCAGACGGCAAGACGGTCAAAGAGGTGTTCGATAACGCCACCTTCTATGCTTCAGAAAAGCCAGAAGCGTAACAATTGAACAACTAAATTACATGCAATGCGGGAATCAGTTAACATGATTCCCGCATTCTTGTTACTGCGTTTTTTTGAAAGTGGAAGAGCAAGACTTACGATGAAACCAGCGAATCGCGCGAAAGGATGATGATGGATTTCGACCCCGTAGCCTATATAAATAATCCCGCGTGGCACAGCTCAATTTACGGGCTCGAACGCATAGAGGAACTGCTGCGTCGTCTGGGGGATCCACACAAGCAACTGAAGTTTGTCCATGTGGCGGGCACCAATGGTAAGGGCAGCGTGTGTGCCTATCTGGACTCAGTACTGCGCGCCGCGGGCTACAAGACCGGCTTGTTTACCAGCCCCTATATCGAAACCTTTGAAGAGCGCATTCGCGTGGACGGGCAAAACATTCCCATGGATGCGCTTCGTGAAATAACTCTTGAAGTGCGCGACATTGCTGAAGCCATGGCGCAAGAAGACCCCAGCAATCATCCTACCGAGTTCGAGCTTATGTGTGCGGTTGCCATGGTGCATTTTGCGCGCAGCGGCTGCGACATTGTGGTGCTTGAGGTGGGGCTGGGCGGCCGCTGGGATGCGACGAACGTGATTGACGCACCTGAGTGTTGCGTGATTGTTCGCATCGGTTTGGACCATACGGACCTCCTGGGAACAACAACGGCAGAAATCGCGGCGGAAAAGGCAGGCATCATCAAGGCGGGGACAAATGTGGTTTCCTGGCCACAGGATGAAGATGCGCTTGCGTCAATTCGTGCGGTATGTATGGCGCAGGAAGTGCCACTTGCTGTGGCAGACTTGGACGCATTACGCCAAAGCCCCGTTACTATCGATGTGCAGGTGCAAACGGAGGAGTTGCCGCGCCGCGCGTTTTCCTATAAAGGCAAGCAGTATAAAACACAGCTGCTGGCAAGCTACCAGCCGTCTAACGCTACCTTGGCACTTGAGGCAATCGAAGTACTGCGTGGTCGTGGTTGGGTAATAAGTGAAGAAGCCGTGCAGCAAGGTATTGCTTCGGCGATGTGGCCAGGGCGCTTCGAAGTGGTCCAGCGCAACCCGCTCGTTATTATTGATGGCGGGCACAATCCGCAAGGGGCGGCTGTGCTGGCAGAAACCCTGGCCGACGTGCTGCCCACGACCAAACCCGTTTTCATTGTGGGAATCCTTGCCGACAAGGACTACTGCGGCATGTTGGAAGCAGTGGCTGACCTGGGGGAAAGCTTTGTGTGCGTGACGCCACCTAACCCGCGAGCCCTCTCTGCCAAGGAACTGTGTCACGCGCTTTGTGCCCTGCGCCCTGAAGTGAGCGTGCATGTGGCTGAAGATTTCGACAGCGCGGTTGACCAGGCATTTGAACTGGCGGGTGCAGATGGGGTAGTGTGCGCCTTCGGTTCGCTGTATTCTATTCACGACTTGAAGCAAGCTTTGGCTCGATGGGGCAAGGCGCATAATTAAGACCCTTGAATCTGGCAAGGAAAGAAGGAAGCCATGTATCAATTAAAAACCGAAAGCTGTTTCGATAGCGCTCATTTCTTGACCGACTATGACGGTAAGTGCGAAAACTTGCACGGCCATCGTTGGCGCGTGGTAGCCTACATTGCGGCTGACGAATTGCAGTCATCGGGCCAGAACAAGGACATGGTTGTCGACTTTGCGGATTTTAAGCGTGCGGTGCGTGCTCTCACAGAAGAGATGGACCACATGTTTATCGTGGAAGAGGGAAGCTTGGCGCCAGAAACCCTGGCGTGCTTGGAGCAGGAAACCTTCCGCTTGTATACCGTTCCATTCCGCACCACGTCGGAAAACTTTGCGCGCTATTTCGCCGAACGCTTGGCCGATGCGGGTTTCCGCGTTTCGCAAGTAGAGGTCTACGAAACGCCGCTCAACTGCGCCATCTATCGCCCAGAAAACTAGCAAGGTCGGCTACTATCACGCACTATTGCGGGAAATTGATTTTTCCGCAATGGGTACTGCTGCCCTAGGGCAAAACCCTATAATTACCTTCAAGACGTTTCGAAGGGCGTACCTAAGCACACCTGATGCATGGGGAGGTTTGCGTCATGTTTGCCCCTAAGCCAATTGCGCACCAAGAGTTCCTGCTTAGCGGGAATACGCAATCGCGCATCGCCCAAGCAGAAATTGCCCTCGCGCGCATCGATGAACGCCTGCGCACTTCACCTATCGGCAAAGCCCTCAAAATTAGCCTGGCACGCCTCGAGGCAATTTCCACTATCCGCATTGCTGGTTGTTCTCCTGACTACGAAACCCTTCTTTCCATCGAATGCCAGTATGGCATGTACTTGCAGGCCAACAAGCAGGGAACCATGTACGACTTTCTGCAGCTTCACCCAGAATTTGGCGAAGCCGAGGTGGAAACCTTTAAGTATCTCCAGACTTTGTTGTGGCTTACTGCGACGGTGGTGCCGGGTGAACCGTTCGAATTCGACTTAATGCTCGACATGCATTCTCTCTGTTTGCATGGTGCGCCAGCCAAGCAAACGGGCTCACGCTTCCGCAAGTATGACTACCAGGTGCCTGAAGAAAAGGCAGCACATAGACTGTACCGTCCAGCATCGCCCGACGAAATTGACGCCCTGATAGAAGATCTCTATCAATTTGTTAACACGGAAAGTTACGCACCAACCGCTCAAGCAGCACTCGCTCACTTTCAGTTCGAATGCATCAAGCCTTTCAAGAACGGTCTTGACCGCACAGGGCGGGCCATGTGTCATGCCATTATGTATCGCCGTGGGGCGTTCCAAAACTGCATTCCGCCTATTGCGCTTATGCCGGCGCTTCAAACAATTGAACATACAAAGCTTCTGCTTCCTTACGATATGGGTGTTGAAATTGAAGGGCATGAGCGGCTTAGACGTATTGATGAATGGACATGGTTCTGCGGCTATAGCACGGAACTTGCCGCCCAGATGATAGGCGCCTATGTCGATGCTTTTGAATCGCTTGAACAGCACTGGCGCGAAAAGCTGGGCAAGTTTAACAAGGGTTCAGCTATGGAAATGATGTTGCCGCTGCTCATTGGTACCCCGGTAATTACGGTATCGCTCGCCATGGCTGAAACAGGTCGAAGCTTTTCGGCCGTCAACGATGCCATTAACCGCCTAGCGGAAAAAGGCATTCTTGAAGTGTCTGCCATTGGCCACGAGCGAACACGAATTTTCACAGCCCGCGAAGTTGTTGATGCGCTCGAAGACTTCATTCATGACTTAAGTAAGCAGCTCCCAATTGCGCGCGATAAAATCTATCGCAAGGCCGACGGCACGCTTTCTGTTGAAGAAGATAAAGCGACGTCCGTTTAACGACATTGCGCCTGAATATACCCTGATTATCCCTTATTTCATTTCCCGCAATTACATTGCTTTTTGCGCCCGATTTTTATAAGTTGTATCCAACGAGAAGGGTAGGGATACTCCAATTAGTTAATCGAAAACTTAATCGGGATGGCAGAGGCCAGCCCTTAGGTTTTTGCGCCCTTCAACATGCATTGCCAAGGAGGAGAAGGAGGTAAGAGCATGACAGAGTCCACCACTACGCAGCGGGACAAAAGCGCACTCGACGAGCTAGACGCAACCAAGCGTTCGCTTGACAGGCGCTCGTTCCTTAAGGCTGCAGCCGGAGTTGCAGCATCTGCGGCCGTGCTATCGGGGTGCACGCAGCCGCAGGCAGCAAGCGAAAGCGCGGCATCGAGTGCTGCAGAGGAGGCATCGGCTTCAAGTGTCGAAGAAGCAAGTTCGTCTGAGCCTGCTGCTGCTCCTCAATTCAATGTCGGTCCTGCTCAGCCAGAGTACGACGAAATTAAGCGTTGTACCTGTGCGCCGAACTGCGTTGCCAGTTGCGGCATTAACGCTTACGTGAAGGACGACACCATCATCAAGGTTGAACCTGCCGACTTCCCCGACAAGCAGTTCAACCGCATTTGCCTGTGCGGCATTTCCAACGCCTTGCAGCGTGTCTATTCGGCTGACCGCGTGAAGTACCCCATGAAGCGCGTGGGCGAACGTGGCGAAGGCAAGTGGGATCGCATCAGCTGGGAAGAGGCCATCGACCTTATCCATGAAAAGATGCAGAAGAACATCGACGAATACGGCCCTACGGCCAATTCCTGGTTCACCATGGTAGGCAACTATTCGCTTACCGCGCAGCTTAATGCCGCTATGATGTCTTCCACTTACGAAGGCACCCAGTGGACCAACTTCGGCATCATGGGCGACCTGGGCTGCAACATGGGCTGGGTTCCCACTATGGGCATTCAGCAGGATTCGGCCGACTGGTCCGACATGGTGGGTTCAAAGAGCATCATCATGTTTGGCTGCAACTACGCCGAAACCAACAAGCAGGAAATGCATTTCGTATTCGACGCCCAAGAAGCTGGTGCCAAGCTTATCGTGGTTGACCCGCGCCTTTCGCGCACGGCTGCCAAGGCCGACTGGTGGATTCCTATCCGCCCTGGTACCGATGCCGCTCTTATGATGGGCATGATGAATTACATCATCGAAAACAACCACATCGACGCCGACTACATCCGCACCTTCACCAATGGTGCCTTCCTCGTGAACACCGAAACGAAGATGCTGGCCAAGGAAGGCGACAACTACCTGGTGTGGGACGAAAAAGAAGGCAAGGCAGTGCCCGTGGCCCCCATGGCCGACGAACTGAAGCCGCAGTATCCTTCCGTCATGGTGCAGGGCGAAGTGCCCGCAGAATGCAACGTACCCGAAACGGCAGCTATTACTGGCAGCTATAAGGTTACGGTCGACGGCGCAGAAATTGACGTAGTTCCCGCGTTCCAGCGCATTGTCGACTCCGTGGTGGAATACACGCCAGAAAAGGCAAGCGAAATCTGCGAAGTTCCTGCCAAAGACATTGTTGAGCTGGCACGCATCTATTGCGAAGAAACCCCGGCGAAGATTCAAATCAGCCAGGGTACAAACCGTTATTGGAACGGCCACCTTCCCACCCGCGCCGCCATCCAGATGGCAGCTATTACGGGCAACGTGGGCAAGGACCATGCCAATATCAACTGGGCGGGCGGCGGCCTTATGCGCATCCTGTTCAGCTGCAACCCTGAAGGCTTCATGCCTTACCCAGATCATGTCATGACGCAGCTTCCTGGCACGCAGTGGATGGACATTGTTGCCAAACAGGAGCCGTACCCTGTGAAGCTGGTATGGTTCAACAACTACGGTTGGGGTTCCCAGATGCCGTTTGCAGGCAAGATGAAGGACCAGGTGCTTCCGCAACTCGACTTCATTATTACGTCTGAACAGATGATGAACGGCGGCGCCGACCTGTCCGACCTCGTGCTGCCCATCATGAGCTACTACGAAGAACCCTGCGAAGTTATTACCGCTTGGTCGAACTTCTATCTGCAGCTGCGCAAGCAAGTTATTACGCCTATGTTCGAATCCAAGACCGACTATCAAATTGGTCAGATGCTAGCCGAAAAGTTTGGCATCAAGGAAGAAACAGCATGGAAGTACGACATCGAAGAATGGCTGCAGAAGTTCGCTATCGAAGGCAACCTGGCGCCCGAATTCCGCGTCGACTGGAACGAACTGTATGAAAAGCAGGTTGTGCGCGCTAACTTTGACGACCCATGGATTCCATTCAAGAGCGGGCGTTGGCAGACGCCGTCTGGCAAGCTGGAAATCTACACCGACAGCCTGGTTGAATTCGGCGAAGAAATTGCGTGCCACTACGAACCGCTGGAGAGCAACCGCAAGGAACTGGCAGGGAAGTACCCGCTTACCTTTATGAATGCACGTACTGTGTACACCACGCACAGCCAGCACGTGTCGTTGCCATGGATTCGCGAAGTGGTGCCCGAGCCGTGGATTGAAATTTCTACGACCGACGCAGACGAACGCGGCATTAAGTCGGGCGATTTGGTACGCGTCTTCAACGACCGTGGTGAATACCAGGTTAAGGCTTTGGTTACCGAAGAAATCAAGCCTGGCTGCGTAAATCAGCGCCAGGGTTGGTGGCCTGCTCACTTCCCGAACAACACCCATTATCGCGACCTTCTGCACATGGAGCTTAACCCGGCCGAAGACGCAATCTTCGAAACGAACTTTGCTCCGTACGACAATCTGGTGCAGATAGAGAAGGCATAAAGGAGGTGCAACAATGAGTAAGTTTGGAATGGCAATTAACCTCCACCGTTGCGTCGGGTGCCGTACGTGCACAGTTAGTTGTAAGATGGAAAACCATGTGGCGGAAGGCATTGCGCGCGTTCACGTGCTGAACCCCGATGGCACTGCTCTTGGCAGCGAAGACAAGCCTACTGGCACCTACCCCGATCTTAAGATGGAGTGGCGCCCCGTGCCCTGCCAGCATTGCGACAATCCGCCTTGTGTCGAGGTGTGTCCTGCTGGCGCAACAGCCAAGCGCGAAGACGGCCTGGTGCTGGTGGACTTGGAAGCATGTATTGGTTGTGCATTGTGCGTCGAGGCATGCCCCTATGGCGCGCGCGTCATGGACGAAGAAACCAAGAAGGTGGACAAGTGCACAGGCTGCGCCCATCGTCTTGACGGCGGCCTAGACACAACCATGTGTCAGCTGTGCTGCCCCAACCGCGCAATCGTTGCGGGCGACTTGGACGACGCTTCGTCTGAAGTTGCCAAGATTGTGGCGGAGCAAGAGACTGAACAGTATCTTGCTGATAAAGGTACAGGGCCCAACGTGTACTATTGGTACTCGGTAAAGAAGTAGGGCTTTGTTTGTTCCCTGGGCCGCCCGTCCCTCCCCAGGCCCAGGGAACGCCTCTATAATGGAACAAGCATTAGCTCGAGCAGGGGACTTGTCCCTGCTCTGAACAGGGATTATCTCTTGTTCGCAGCTCGTTTTATAGACTGAAGGCGGTGGATGCATGACGCAAGATACCCAGTTCAATAGTGAAGAAGAACGCACCCTTGCGTTGTCTGATGCTAGCTTGGCGGCCCTGCTTGCCAAAGGCTTTTTGCGCCCCGTCGCAGCTTTTATTGAAGAAATGCGCAGCGGTAGTTATGTGGCACAGCTACGTAGCGTACTCGATGCTTCCAGTGATGCGCGCATTGCCGAAGCACTTGATTCAATTGAAGCCATGGGCACCCAACTTGCCGAACAGGATGCCGAAGAGGCGCGCCTCACGCTTGAAGTGGACTACAACCGTTTATTTGTTGGGCCAGGTGTTTTGCTGGCAACACCTTACGAGTCGTTCTACCGCTCCGAAACCGACGAAAATGGGCGCGGTACTATTTGCGGGCTTCCCATGCTGGCGGTGAAGGACTTCTATACGCGTTTCGGCACCAAGATGCCCGAACAGTTTATTGAATTCCCCGACCATATTGCCCTAGAGCTGGAATTCCTTTCGCTTTTGGCCCAAGAAGAAGCGAAGTGTTGGGAAGCGGATGACGCCGACGGTGCCCGCGTGTTCCAGGAAGGTGCTGCCGAATTCCGCCGCGATCACCTAGGTGTTTGGGTCCAACGCTTTGCAGTCGATGTTGCCGCCGGGGCTGAAACCAAACTCTATCCAGCGCTCGCAGAGCTTGTGCTGTGTACCCAAATCTAGTTTCATGACCGTCGTTTTAGCATGTTTCATTACGGTACTCACCGTACTTGTGTTGCGCACGCCGCTTCAGCATGCGCCTGTGGTTTTCTATATTCTTGCGGCGCTTCTTAGCGTGGCGAGTGCCTTGCAACTGCCTGCGGCTGACATGCTTGCGTTTTCTGGCCCGCTTGAATACGTGGTCAAACATGGTTCGGTTGCCTTTTTCCTGTTTGCCATAATCATGTATGTGGGCGTGCTTCCTGAAACATCGCGCTTGCGGCACTATCTTATGCCTGTGCGCGGTAAACTTTCCATTGTGGCAAGCCTGATTGCAGCGGGGCATTTTGTAGGCTACCTTGCTGCTTTTTTGGCAGGCTTTCTTTCCCGCACGGCCCCCATGGTTCCTCGCGCCTTGGCGGCCTTCATTTTTGCCCTAGTTCTGTTTGCGCTATTTGTACCCTTGGCCATTACTTCCGTTACGGCTATACGCGACAAAATGCCAGCTCAGCGCTGGAAGCAGTTGCAGCAATGGGCCTATGTGTTCTTCGCGCTTCTGTATGTTCACATGGCTATTATGCTTGCGCCTACGGCCCTTCGCGGTGGGGACGCAGCTGTGCGTTTTGCCTGTTATACGGCTGTATTTGTTCCTTATATCGTTCTGTTTTTTGCACGTGGCAAGTGGCGCGACGTGAAACTTGCTGCCTAGGAGCCGCCGCTGGTGCGCTCTTCGCCTTCGGGGTATTCAGCGTATTCGTTGACAAGACCCCAGAATTCATCGAAGTCTTCCAGTTCGTAGAGGTGCTCCTGGTACTTCTTGGTAACTTCAAGGTTAGTTAGGTTCAGGCTGATGCCCACCGTTTCGCCATCCGCAAAAATGAAGGCTGCACCGTTGTAGTTGTCCGTCACGAATTCGTTCGTTTCGGCCGCAATCTTAATCTTCACAAAGGCGTTTATAAATTGGTCAATGAGCGCAGGATCCTCGGTTTCAATGACCCTGCGGGCACCACCCTGGTCAATCCACGCCAGGAACTTCAAGGGCTTTTCGGTTTGAATGTTAGCCAGGTGTGGCTCACCCATGGTTTGGTAGAGGTATTCGCCCACCACAGGGAAGGTAAGGGTTGGCTCATCGGCGTCGGTGGCATATTCGTTAACGCTCACATCCACCCGCGCCACGTCGCCATCAAGCGTTTCCTGCCAGCCCTGTTCGTGCGTGGTGGACTCGCCCGGGTGGAGCGGTTCGTTTTCGGCGTAGTAGGTGAAGCGCGCATTCTCAAGCAGTTCGCCCTTGCTGTCGAAATATTCAACCAGGTAGGTGACCGAACTCAGGTCCGCCTCGCTGCCGTTTTCAATGGTGACCTTAATATCGAAGATAGTGGAGTTGGTGTTCTTGTTCTTGTCCAAGTCCAGCGACTGCACCGAAACGGTAATGCCATCCGAGGTGCTTGGTTCGCTAATTTGCACGGAATTGCAGCTTGCAAGCATAAGTGCTGCTACCACCGCAACCGCCGCAACTATGGGTATCAGAGCCTTCTTCATAACAACCACCCTCCAGCGTTCACGTAACCTGAATGCTACAAGCATAATGCCGCCGCATTGCCTTCTACTCAAGTAACGAATCAGCGCCGCAAATTGTCGGCTTCTTCGCTAAAAGTCCACCGATTTCGCACACTATTTCGCGGCTCGTGCTGCTATAGTGGAAGACGAATAAGGAACTGCGCGCAAAAGCACAAAAACCACTCTACGTAGCGCATTGGACATATAGGTAGGCACATCATATGGCATTCGTTCATTTACACAATCATACGGAATATTCCCTGCTCGACGGCGCAACACGCATAGGCCCCATGGTGCGTCGTGCGGCCGAGTTGGGCATGCCCGCCATAGCCATTACCGACCATGGCGTTATGAGTGGCATCCCCGAACTGGAAGATGAATGCAAAGCGCTCGAAGCGGAAACGGGCCAGGTGGTAAAGCCTATTTTCGGCTGCGAAATCTATTTCACAACCGACGAAGAACTCAAGCGCGAAGGCAAGCCGCGCCTTTACCACATGATCTTGCTGGCGAAAAACAACGAAGGCTATCACAACCTCGTAAAGCTGGTAAGCGAAAGCCACGTGGACAACTTTTATTACAAGCCCCGCACAACTTTTTCCATGCTTGAACGTTACAGCAAAGGCCTTATTGGTACGAGTGCCTGCATGATAGGCCTTATCCCACGCCTGCTTGACAACCGCCAGTTTGACGATGCGGTGGCCTGGGGCAAGAAATTCGCCAGCTTGTTCGAGCCGGGCGATTTCTATATCGAGTTGCAGAATCAAGACCTTGTTACTGATGGTGGCCTTACGCAGGTAGAGCTCAATAGACAGCTGGTTGACGTGGCCAAAGCCATAGGGTGTAAAACGGTTGCAACGAACGACTTCCACTACTTGCGCCAGGAAGACGCGCCTGCGCAAGACATTATGATGTGCATCGGTACGGGTAAAACGCTCGACGACGAAAACCGCATGCGCTTTTCTAACGACCAGTTCTACATGAAAACCGAAGAAGAGATGCGTGCAGCCCTGGCTGAATGGCCGGAAGCCTGCGACAACACGGTCGAGATTGCGGAAAAATGCAACGTGGTCCTGGAACGCGAAGCCATTTTGCCACGCTTTCCCTTGCCTGAAGGCGAAACCGAAGAAAGCTATTTCCGTAAGAAGTGTGAAGAGGGGCTCGAGCGCCGCTACGGCTCCGACTGGCGCAATGTTGAAATTGCGGGCATCAATGTGGCGGAGCGCTATGAATACGAAGCGGGCATCATTATCCAACAGGGCTTCCCCGCCTACTTTTTGATTGTGCAGGAATACATTCAGTGGGCAAAGAACCACGATATTGGCGTGGGGCCTGGCCGTGGTAGTGCGGCTGGCGCCATTGTTGCCTACGCCTTGGGTATTACCGATCTGTGTCCTCTGGCTAATGGCTTGCTGTTTGAACGTTTCTTAAGTGTCGAGCGCGTTGAGATGCCTGATATTGACGTCGACTTTGACGACCAGCGCCGCGACGAAGTAATTGATCACGTGCGTGAAGTGTATGGCGAAGACCATATTTCAGGTGTGATTACCTTTGGTACCCTGAAGGCGAAAAATGCCGTACGCGACGCGGCGCGGGTGCTTGACAAGCCATACGCTTCAGGCGACAAACTCTGTAAGACCATCGGCGACGAACTGGGGCTTACCATTCCACAGGCCCTTGGCTTGAAAAAGAACAAAAAGGGTGAGGACAAAACCAATCCAGATTTGGTCGAGTTGTATGAAAACGACGAAGAGATGCGCCAAATCTTGGATGCCGCGATGTCTATTGAAGGCGGCGTGCGCGGGGAAGGTGTTCATGCCTGCGCCACCATTATTTGTCGCGACCCGCTTTCCGACCACATCCCCGTGAAGCGCGACACCAAGGGCGGCGGCATTATCACGCAGTTTGACGGCCACTATACACCCGAGTTAGGCCTGCTCAAAATGGACTTTTTGGGCTTGCGCAACCTGTCCGTTATTAACCGTGCATGTAAAAACATTGAAGAGCGCCATGGGGTTACCATAGATCCAACCAATATTCCCTTAAATGACCCCAAGGCCTTTGACCTCATGTGTCACGGCAATATGGATGGTCTCTTCCAGGTGGAAAGCGCCCTGTACGTGCAGCTTTTTGCGCGTATGCAGCCTTCGTCATTCGAGCACATTGTGGCATCCATTGCGCTTAATCGTCCGGGTCCTTTGCAGAGCGGCTTTGTGGATGACTATGTCAAGCGTATGCGCGGCAGCCAGCAAGCCGTTTTCTACGACGACCGCCTGCGTCCTATTTTGGAAGAAACCTATGGCACCATCGTGTACCAGGAACAAATCATGCAGATCTCCATGGCTATGTGCGGTTTCAGTGCTGGAAAGGCTGACAAGCTTCGCAAGGCTATGGGCAAAAAGCAGCTTGATGTCATGATGGAACTGAAAGAGGACTGGAACAACGGCGCGGTTGAAAATGGCTATTCGCTCGAGGTGGCAAAGCGCATCTGGGACGACGCGGAAAACTTCGCTGAATACGCTTTCAACAAGAGCCATTCGGCTGCCTATGCGGTACTTGTCATGCGTACGGCCTACCTGAAGGCGCATTATCCGAAGGAGTTTATGGCTGCCGTGCTTTCCAGCTTTATGGATAAGAACGAACGCCTCATTCTGTATGTCGCAAGCTGCAACGCCACGGGCCTCAAGGTACTGCCGCCCGACATTAATTCGTCGAACCTGGAATTTACCGCCGTGGATGAAGGCATCCGTTTTGGCTTGGCTGGTGTGCGCGGCGTGGGTGAAAAAGTGGTTGAAGCAATAATAGCCGAACGCGAAGCCCACGGCCCCTATACAAGCCTCCATGACTTTGTCAGCCGCCTTGACGCGAAATGCTACAACCGTAAGACCTTGGAAGCGCTTATCAAGGCAGGCGCCTTTGATTCAACGGGTTATACGCGCAAGCAACTGATGTTCTTTGTGGACGAAACGCCGCTTCTGGAGGATGCGTCGAAGCGCCAGAAGGACAAGGATATGGGGCAGGTAACCATGTTCGATCTTTTGGCCGATGACGAATCATCGGGTTTCACGATGGAAGTTCCGCCGCCTGACGGTATTGAATGGGACAAGCGTTTCTTGCTGGCAGAAGAAAAGTCCATTTTGAATATCTATGTTTCGGACCATCCGCTTTCGCCCTACGCAGGCAAGCTTGCTCAGTTGACTAAGTTTAAGTTGGGCGAATTGTCCGAGCGCGACAAAGACACGCCAACCGCAACATTTGTAGGTATGATTACCGGTGTTAACACGCGCCTGACCAGGACAAACAAACGCATGGCAACCTTTAGGCTTGAAGATATGACTGGCGGCGTTGAATGCATTTGCTTCGACATCGACTCCGACCGCAAGGACCGCGAATCGGGGCGTTTGCTGATTGATCGTGATGCTATTGACGAAGACAACGTGGTAACTATCCGCGGTAAGTATGAAAAGAACGACCGAGGCGACCAGCTGCTAGTCTATGAAGTGCACCGCCTGGAATTGGATGAAGAAGATGGTGTGCGCAAGCCGAAGACGCTCGAGATTTCGGTTATGCAAGGCGACATGAATTCGTCGACCATGCAATTCCTCGACCAAATTTTGCATCGCTATCCAGGTACCGACGGTACGGTGCTCTATGTGCGTCAGGCCGACGGGCGGAAGTTCCGTGCAGAGCTGCCCACCACCGTTGATGCTTACAGTGACGCTCTCTATTCCGATTTGCGAGCGCTCTTTGGTCGCGAAGTTTGGAGATAAATTATTCCGCTGTTCTAACGAACAGCGGAATTGTCGATGCTGCAATTCAATAACGCTTCATATTTCGCCCTTCCTTTGCGCCTTACGTACCCAAGTACGCTACGGCGCAAAGAGCGGGCGAACTATTTTGCGTTATTGAATTTCGCTGACTTTAGTGGACCTAGGATAAAATCGTACTATGGCTATTTATTCGCTCACACTTTCGTATAACGGCGCGCCTTTCGCAGGCTTTGCGCGGCAGCCTGATCAACTAACCGTTCAAGGCGAACTTGAACATGCGCTGCAACTGTTGTTTAAGCGTGAAGTGGAAACAACCTGCGCGGGTCGTACCGATGCCGGTGTGCACGCCCTGGGCCAGGTGGTTAGCTTCGAACTATCTGGCGAAGAATGGGGTGAGCGCGAAGCGCACGCATTCTTGCGTTCGATGAACGCTATTACCCATGAAGCCATTTCTATCCATGAAGTGCAGGAGCGCGAAAGCGACTTTTCGGCACGCTTTTCTGCCAAGGCGCGCGAATACCATTACTTTATCTCTACAGCAGCGGCGCCGCCCTTGGTCATGCGCGATTTTTGTTGGCATAAGGCAGGGGTGCTTAACGTTGACGCCATGAACGAGGCTGCCCAGTATCTCATTGGCGAACACGACTTCAAGAGTTTCTGTCTGGCTGCTTCTGCGGAAGGAAAGCCCACGAGCCGAAACCTCATGGAATGCGTTGTTGAACCAGTCGAAGTAATGGGCGAGCCCCTGTTGCGGGTGCGTGTGGTAGGGAGCAGTTTTTTGCATTCCATGGTGCGCACTATTGTTGGAACCTTGGTGGCCGTCGGTGCTGGCCTGCGCGAAGCTGCTTGGATGGCCGATGTCCTTGCGGCTTGTGACCGGAGCGCTGCTGGTGAAAAGGCGCCCGCATGTGGTCTTATCCTTTATTCGGTTGAATATTAAACCTGTTGGTTGTACCCTTATACACTCCCTAACGAACAAGTGGGATGGTACGTATGAGCGCTGACCTAAAACCACAACAAACCTTCGACGACAGCTTGCTGCCCGAATGGGCCATACATTCAGACGACCAAGACCAGGTAAATGCCTTCTTCGGCGAACCCATCGACCGAGGCGATGCCGAGAAAGCCTTTACTATTCCTCGCGGTGAAACGGGAAAGATTCCTGTGGTGAAACTTGAGCCTGCAAACGATGTTACTAATGAGCCTGTGCAGGAATCCGTTAAAAAAGCAGCTGATGCAACAGTTGAAGGTGCTGTTGGAGTTGTACACGAAGCAGAAGTTGGAGAAGCGGCTGAAGTTGTAGCCGAAGCAACAGTTGAAGAAGCAGCTGAAGTTGTAGCGGAAGCAACAGTTGAAGAAGCAGCTGAAGTTGTAGCGGAAGAAAAACAGGCACCACGTCCAACGCGCGCAGACTTCGCCAAGTTTCGTTGCATTTATGAATCGCAAGATGGCCAGCTGGCACTATATGAAGACGAAGAAGGCCACTTAACGGCCGTAAACACCAACCGCTTTATTTAGTTTTGCTGTTCAAACGAACAGCAGATAAGCCGCCGCTGCGATTCAATAACGCTTCATATTTCGCCCTAACTTTGGCTTGGCTCGATCTCATTTCTCCCCGTCCCCAATGAGACACCCAAATGAGACTACATGTTTGACGAATATCCTGTATACTCTTGAGCTTCACGCTTACATGGAGGTTTACATGGACACGAACAATGCACCTGTAATGCAGGCTGGGGCAGATATTGCGCCCGATGTTATCGACCCTGCCATGCCCGATTTTGCCGCCCACCCGGGGCGCAGCGCCTGGTCGGGCAAGTGGATGTTTATTCTTTCGGCGGCAGCATCGGCCGTTGGTCTGGGTAATATGTGGCGCTTCCCGTACCTGGCAGCCAAATACGGCGGCGGTACGTTTATCTTTACCTACTTGGTGCTTGTGTTTACCTTTGGCGCTTCGCTCCTTCTGCTGGAAACTTCCCTTGGTCGCAAGACGGGCCAGTCGGTTATTGGCGCTTATAGCAGCTTCGGAAAGAAGTATAAATTTATTGGCATTCTTTCCGCGGCGGTGCCTTTCATTATTACGCCGTACTACTGCATCATTGGTGGCTGGGTTGCCAAGTATTGCGTGTCGTACCTGACTAACTCACCTGCCGACATGGCCGACGGCGGCGACTTTTTCGTAAGCTTTATTACGTCGAGCCAGGGCAGTTTCGTGTTTATGTTGCTGTTTATGATGTTGGCATTTTTGGTGGTGTCACTGGGGGTGAAGGGCGGTATTGAAAAGGCCAACCTGGTTATGATGCCACTGCTGCTGGTTTCCGCGCTAGGAATTGCGATTTACGTGAGCACTTTCCCAGGCGCCATGGACGGCATTGCATATTACCTGACACCCGACTTCAGCAAGTTTTCGCCCGAACTGCTTATTGGCGCATTGGGGCAGATGTTTTATAGCCTTTCCCTTGCTATGGCCATTATGGTTACCTACGGTTCATATTTGAACAAAAAGGAAAACCTACCTAAGAGTGTGGCCTGGATTGGTGGCTCGGACCTGGCCGTTTCGGTGCTCGCGGGTCTAATGATTGTGCCAGCAGCCTTTATTGTGATGGGTTCTGCCGAAGCGGTTGCTGCGAAGAGCGGCCCCAGCCTTATGTTCATTACGCTGCCCACGGTGTTCCAAGAAATGGGCGGCGTGGCGCCGGTTATTGGGTTCATTTTCTTCTTGTTGGTGCTGTTTGCAGCTTTGACGAGCGCTATTTCATTACTGGAAGCATGCGTGTCCATCGTAGCTGACGGGGCTGGCGTTTCGCGTCGCCGTGCACTTACCATTTCGATTGTCGTTATTGTGCTTGCGGGCATATTTATTAACTTGGGCTATAACGGTCTGGCTTTCATCCAGCCACTTGGTGAAGGTTCTAGCTTGCTCGATCTGGCCGACTTTATAAGCAATTCGGTGCTCATGCCTATTGTGGCCCTGCTTACGGTCATCTTTGTTGGTTGGATTATTAAGCCTCAGGCGCTTATCGACGAAATCAAGATTAGCTCGCCTTTTGCAGCCGAAAAAGCGTGGGTCATTATGATCAAGTACATCGCGCCTGTGCTACTGGTGGTTATCTTGGTTGCCTACGTGGCTATGCAATTTGGCTTCTTTGCGGTGTAGTTACGCTGTTCTTCCGAACAGCGTAACTGCCGCCGCTACAATTCAATAAGGCTTTATATTTCGCCCTTCCTTTGCGCCTCACGTACCCAAGTACGCTACGGCACAAAGAGCGGGCGAACTATTTTGCCTTATTGAATTTCGCTGACGCTTCGACTACCTGCTATTATTACTTTGTTCTAAGGAGATATGTATGTCGCTTTCGATAGGTATAGTCGGGTTGCCCAATGTGGGGAAGTCTACGCTATTCACGGCACTCACCAACAAGGGTGGGCTGGCTGCGAATTACCCCTTTGCCACCATTGAGCCTAATGTGGGTGTGGTGCCCGTGCCCGATGCCCGCATGGACCGCCTGGCGGAAATCGACCACCCCGCACGCGTGGTTCCGGCTACGGTGGAGTTCGTGGACATCGCGGGCTTGGTGGCGGGTGCTTCGCAAGGTGAAGGGCTGGGTAACCAGTTTTTGGCCAACATCCGTGAAACCGATGCCATCGCCGAAGTGGTGCGCTACTTTACCGACGAAGACGTAGTTCACGTGGAAGGTCGCGTGGACCCCGCAAGTGATGTGGACACCATTAAGACCGAACTGGTCCTGGCAGACATTGCTACCATCGAAAAAGCCCTGCCTCGCCTGGAAAAAGACGCGAAGCGCGACAAGGCTTTGGCATTGAAGTTTGAAACGGCCAAAAAGGTGCTCGATGGCTTGAACGAGGGCCACCGCGCTCGCACACTCGACCTGTCCGAAGACGAGGTGGCAGCGCTTTATGACCTGCACCTGCTTACCATGAAGCCCATGCTCTACATTGCCAACGTGGACGAAGATGCGGTAGGTGCCATGCTCGATGAAATTGATGGCTGCATACCTGTGCCTATTTGCGCCAAAGTGGAAGCCGACCTGGCCGAACTCGACCCCGCGGAAGCTAAGGAATACCTGGCGGCCATGGGCCTGGAGGAAAGTGGCTTGGTGCGCTTAATCCATGAAGCCTATCGCCTGCTTGGCCTGCAGAGCTTCTTTACCACGGGTGCCGACGAAACGCGTGCCTGGACCATTCCTATTGGGGCAAAGGCACCGCAGGCAGCGGGCACCATTCACACCGACTTTGAGCGTGGCTTCATCAAGGCCGAAACCGCCAGCTTCGAAGACTACGATCAATACAATGGGGAAGCGGGTTGCCGCGAACACGGCCGTCTGCGCCAAGAAGGCAAGGACTACGTCGTCCAAGATGGCGACATTATGCACTTCAAATTCAATGTTTAATTCCGCCGTTCTGACGAACGGCTATTGTCTCGACGCTGCAATGCGGTATCGCTTCATATTTCACCCTTGTTTTGTACCTCGTGTACCCAAGTACACTTCGGTACAAAGGCGGGCGAACTATTTTGCGATACTGCATTTCGCTGACGTTTCGACCACCCGTAACTTTCGCTGACGTTTCGACCGCCTGTGACTTTCGCTGACGTTTCGACCACCTGCAACTCTCCGCAAACAGTGGGGCTGCAAGAGCTAGGGAAGCCGTACTCACACAAGCTTGCATTGGTCAACCAAGTAGACCTGCTGGCTTTCTGCCTCCTTTGCAAGGTCCGAGCTAAAGCCGGTCTGCGAGAAGAGAACGCGCACTTGGTTTTGGCCCGGGAAGGCACGCTCGCATTTCTCGGTGAATGCCAGATACTCTGAAAGCGAAAACGCCTTGCGAGTGTGTAGTTTGCATTCACCCAATAGTAGCCGGCTTGATTGCGACTCGGGTGCACAGACATCTATCTCGGTCGTTCCCTTTCTATCCCAGAACGCACCAATGCGCTTAGGTGAAAAATTAATCTGGCCAGAGGCGCACAATTCAGCAAGCGTTTGACGCGAGATTTCTTCGAAAGTAAAAGGCAAGAAGTTACTATCAAAGGTGCGTTTGATGGCGTCCAGGCTGGGCAGTTTATTACCTAGTTCTAACTCTCCTTCAAATGCTTGTACATAGGTGAACCAGAATTTAAACAGGGGGTCGCTGATAAAGTAAAGGCCCATCTTGCTGCGATCGGGGTTCTTTTCTGTTGCGGGCACGCGACGTTCGATATAGCCAAGTTCTTCTAGCGTCTTCAGATAAGGTGAAATGTCATTTTGGCCGCGCTGCATTCTGTTGGCTATGTCGCTTGGCTTGTGATTGCCCTGTGCTATGGTGTGAAGCAGGGAATAATGGTTGATGGGGCTGCGCGTGTCTTGAGCAAGCAAGTATCGTGGTTCGTCGTACAAGAAGCCACTTGTCTCGAGCGCGTTGTGCGCAATGGTTTCAGAAATATTTTTACTGGTATTGAAGAACTCCAGATACTTCGGAACGCCACCGCAGATAGCATAGATTGCGAGCTGGCCGCTGAATGCGAAACCCCCAAACCCTTTCTGCATTTCAGCGAATGTAAGCGGGTGCAGCTTTATTTGAGCCGTTCGCCTTCCGTACAGGGGACTTTCGCGCGAAAGGACTTCGGAGAGCATCATGTGCGTGTGTAATCCGCAGAGAATTAGGGTGACCTTGGCATCGGAAAGTATCTCGTCCCAGGCGTACTGCAGCACCGAAGGCAGGGCAGGATCTGCCTGAATCAGATAGGGAAGCTCATCGATTACCAGCACCTTCTTTCGGCTCTTTCTGCAATCGGCGAACAGGCGGAAGATTGTGCGCCAATCGCTGTAGGTGGCTTCGGCCAGTTCCAACTTTCCAGCAAATGCGGCGACGTCGCGGGCGAAGCGCTGCATGTTGAGCTGCGCACTCTCGTTCGATGCGAGAAAGTACAAGGCGTCCTTGCCTTTGATGAATTCTTTGATGAGAGTAGTCTTTCCCACGCGGCGGCGTCCGTACACTACGACGAAGCCTCCCTTGCGGGAATGCTCACGCTCGAGCACCTGTAATTCTTTAGTACGTCCAAGGAAGTCCATGTATCCCCCTAATACGAAACGTACTTATTATAAGTACGTTTCGTATTATAGTCAATCTCTCACTTTCCGAGCAGCACGTGTAGTGCCGGGCGCTCCACAGTTGCCTCTGCTGGGCCTTTTTATACACAAGCGTTATACGTTTAGGGTATAAGCGGGCTAATCCAGGGGTGTAGAACTAATGCTCACTGACTTTTGTTGCTCTTGGTAGATTTTGCGAAGAGTATTTAGAGCAATGTGAGAATCGCGGATTTAGCCTCCAAGAACTCGGGAGTTAGACTGTAGTCTGATTCCTGGTTTGCCGCAGTTATGTGCTTGGGTGTAATTTCGCCCGCAATCTTACTATAGACACCAGATCCGTTGCTTTTGCCGAGCACATAGATGCGGTCAGCGAGAAGCGTTGCTTCGTCAGGGTCGTGAGTAATCATAAGCGTGGAAAGCCCCAGTTCAGACATTGTTTCTTTAAACCAGCTGCGCAGGTCGGCACGCGTGATGGCATCGAGTGCGCTGAAGGGTTCATCCAGTAGGATGAGGCTATTGCCTTGCAGGTAGGTGCGCGCAAAAGCCACGCGTTGCCTCATGCCGCCCGACAGTTGCGCTGGCCAGGCGTCTGCCATTGAAGAAAGCCCAAAGTGCTCGAGCAAAGTGAGGGCCTGAGCATGCGCTTCGTCCTTGGGGGTACCCGCCAGCATCAGCGGTAAAGCCGCATTGTCGATAACCCTTAGGTTAGGAAGAAGAAGGTCCTTCTGGAGCATGTAGCTCACATGGCCTGGCTTGCCCGTTATGTCTTTGCCGCGCAGCAGCACCTGCCCCTCGCGAGGAACGAGCAAGCCAGCAAGCGCATGTAAGATAGTGGTCTTGCCCATGCCGCTTTTGCCGACCAGGCAAACCAGTTCACCCTCGCGCACGTCCAGGTTGAGCCCATCAACAATAAGCTCCTCGCCCTGCCAAGCAAGGCTTAAGTTGCGCGCTTCCAGAATGGCTATGTTGTTACTGCTCTGTATGGCTTGCCCTTCCTAAACCGGTCCAAACTTCAAAGGCCGATGAATTGCGGCTCGCTTATTCCAGGTACTCCATGGTGAAGCCAGCCTTGGGGTCGAAGGCGTTCTCTGCTAAATCGTTGTCGTTGACCCACTGATAAAAAGCACTCCAGCGTTCTTCGTCTATCACGCCCCAACTGCTGGCATCCGCAATATACTGCGGCGAAATAATGCTCTGCGCTTCCTGGATTAAGTCAGGGTCCAATTCGGGCACGGCCTTGCACAACAGATTGGCCGCTTCCTCGGGGTTTTCAGCAGCGTATTCGTAGCCGCGTTTGGCTGCCCGCAGCACGGCCTTAACCAGTTCGGGGTTTTCGGCAGCCCAGGTGTCATTAACAGCAATCACGGGTGAATAGAAATCGAAGACAGGGTTCATGTCGCCAAAGGCAAAGTAGTTCACCGCATAGTTTTGCAAATTGGCCTCGGCAACTGCCCACCATTCATAGACCCACACGCAGTCGTAAAGGTCTGCCTGCAAGCCCATAACGTCGTCATCCACTTCATAAGGCACCAGCTCAACATCGTCAAAATTACCGCCATCGTCTTCTACCAGGTGCTTGATAGTTGCCTGTTCAACAGGTAGATTCCAGGTGGCGTAGCGCTTGCCCGCCATTTTGCCAGGACTGGTAATGCCGTCTTCGGCGCGGCTCATGATGCCGCTTGTATTGTGCTGCACAACGGCGGCCACGGCGGTATAGGGCATGGGTTCGGCAGCACCAAGACTGTTAGCAATGTAGTCCTGGTAGGTCATTCCCATGTTGGCACCACCTGAACCGATAAGTGCATCGCTGCCATCAGCAGGGCAGGGCACCAATTCAAGCTCGATGCCTTCTTCAGCGAACCAGCCGTTTTCAATAGCAGCGTAAATACCGGTATGGTTTACGTTGGGGGAATAGTCCAGCACGAAACTCACCTTGGCTGGTGCTTCGTTTACCATGCCGTCCTTGTCGGCTGCTTGACAGGCGCTAAGGCCCAATACTCCCGACAGAAGCAAAACAGCCG
This sequence comes from Eggerthellaceae bacterium, assembly GCA_017459805.1. Taxonomy (GTDB): domain Bacteria; phylum Actinomycetota; class Coriobacteriia; order Coriobacteriales; family Eggerthellaceae; genus CACXMZ01. The sequence continues at coordinate 1,614 of JAFUCE010000128.1, read as the reverse complement.
CCGTCATAAGAGCAATTCCGTTGTTACGTTTCCTTTTCATGTTTTTCCTTTCTGTAGCTTTCCATGGCATACAAACTTTTTCAAGCGCGCTAACCAGCCACATGAGGGCAAGGGACAGCAGGCTAATAACCACAATGGACGCAAACATTTTGTCGTAGCTAAAAGACTTGCGGACGCGCGTCATGTACACACCCAGGCCTGAAAAACCCCCAAGCCATTCCGCAATCACGGCCGCCACGATGGCATAGGTTGCGCTTATCTTGAGGCCTGCAAAGAACTGGTCTCCCGCTGCAGGCAGTTTTACATAGCGAAAGATGTGCCAGTCACTTGCGCCCATGGTGCGCATAAGGTCAATCTGGTCGGGGTCCACGCTGCGGAAGCCCGATACGAGGGACACGGCAATGGGGAAGAAGGTGGTCAGAATAATAAGCACCACTTTTGGAAGAATCCCATAGCCAAACCACAACACGAGGAGCGGCGCAATGGCTATGGTAGGAATGGTTTGCGAGACCGTGAGCAGTGGCTGGAACGCAAGATAGAGTACTTCGATGCGATCCATGGCTACCGCGATTGCGAAGCCAAGTGCAATGCCTAAGGCCAAGCCAATGGCAGCTTCAAGGAGGGTTGTCGCTGAATGTTGGGCGAGAAGACTGGCATCGCCTACGAGCGCGGCGATCACCTGAGTGGGGGCGGGAAGCATGTAGCTCGGCACGAGCCCTGCGCGACAGACGAATTCCCACAGCAGAAGCAAGGCCACGACAGTGACCGTCGGTACCAACCATGTTTTCGTGCGTGTTTCCACTCAAGTACTTCCTACGCCGGCATTATCCGGATCAGGTTCGTTGGGTCGTGGCAGGCTATGCCACCTCTCAGCCGGTTTCTCCAGCTCCCCATAAGTTCTTTGCACATTATAGCGCACTTATATCACCTGTGTTGTAGGAGCGAACAGGTTTTGGACGACAGGTAGGCTTACCCGCGACCCCGTTTCAGGGGGCGACAGCTAGGCTTAACTCGTGACCGCTTCTAGCAAAGGCTCGGGTACCTGTTTTCTCCGCGGACTCGCGCTTAACGGAAAGCTAAGCGCGCAAGTGAAGGGCGCGATAACTAGGGCACTCTTCACCACATCCCACCACACTCGGCCTAGTAATTAGACTTGCGCCCTTCTTAAAGGCGCGCTTCCATTTCCTACGCTCGCAATCAAGCTGCGAAAACAGAAACCCGAGCCTTTTGTCTGGGACATCGTAAGGGCGAGCAGGTAGGCTTAAAAGCGATGTCGTGAGTTCATACTCCGCAATTTTTGCTGTTGTAAAAAAATGGCACTTTACAAGTTAACGAGCGTCAAGCGAGAGCGCATGAGTGCAAATCAAGCCCTCTGGCTTGTTTAGTACCTTCTAGGCGACCGAGAGGGAGCATGCAGCTCAGCAAAGCTGCGCGCATAGCCAGTGCGCTGTTTGCCGAACAGCGGAAGCGGTCACCAAAGAGGGTATCCCGTCCCTCCTAACCAAAGGCTACTTCCACTGCTTACTTGGATGGGAAATTGGTACTTGCTGGCACAAAATGACGGAGTTGTACGTGTTAGAGTCCAAAAATGGCAAGAAATGACGAAGTTGTACG
>JAFUCE010000024.1 GCA_017459805.1 Eggerthellaceae bacterium | reverse complement strand
ATTGCGCATGCGCACGAATTTATTGTAGTAGGCGACGAAAAGAACCGCCACACTAACAAGCAGTATCAAGATAATGGTTAGAAGGCCCACGGTCTGCCCCTTTCGCCAACTTTTGCGCTCCAAGTCGTACAACTCTGTCTTTTCTTGCCAGTAAGTACCGCTCTATCTTGCGGGTTCATCATGTGGTTAGCACTCTAGTATGACAAAACACAACAGCAGAGCAAGAAAAAACGCCAGAGCACAAGCGGAACAACCAGTATTGGCTGCTCCTTGCTTTGCAGCAAAGGTTTCGAATCAAGTATTCCTATACCACTAGTTTTATCTTTAATGCTATACCTACGGACGCGGCGCTGCCTCAAAACCTCCTGCAAAAAATTAGCTGACAGCTAATGTTTTTAGCTGAGCGCTTAGCTAGCATTTTCTTCAGGCAATACGTAAAGGCATCTTGAGGAAAGGAGCTATTATGCCTGACGAAATGAACAACCAAACGCAGCAGGAAGCCGCCACCCCTGCTCAGCAGGTACCAATCCAGCAGCCAGATGTTGCTGCACAATCTGTTCCTGTTGCACAAGCTCAAGCACCTGTTCAGCAGCAGGTAGCACGATCTACATCGGGCATGGGAATAGCAAGTTTGGTACTGGGCATTTTGGCAATCCTCACTTCTTTTCTGCCCATCATCAATAATGGATCCTTCTTTTTGGCAATACTCGGTCTGATTTTTGCCGTCGTTGGAATTATTGCTACAGGTAAAGGGAAGAAAGGTGGTCGCGGTATTGTTATAGCTGGTCTTGTTCTTAATATTCTTTCTATTGTCATTGTTTTAGCAACGCAGAGCATGTACGGTGCAGCAATTGATAGCGCTTTAGAGTCTACCGAAAAAGCTACCGCATCTAATACAGCTACCAATGCCGCTCCTGCAACTAATTCGCAGCAGGCGGCTAATACCAACCAGCAAGCACAAGAGGCACAACAGCAACAAGAACAAGCAAATAACCAACAAGATACAGAAACACAAGAAGCTGCCGATGAACCTGCTGAACAAACAAACCAAGCAGCATACACCGTAAATATTGAAGGCGTACGCCTTGGACAGGACTACGAAGGAAACGAGGTTGCAATCGTAACCTATTCATGGGAAAACAACTCAGATGAAGCAGACTCTTTCTGGCTCGTGTTCCATCCAAAGGTTTTCCAGAATAATGTTGAAACTGAAGTTGGCATTTCCTCGGAAACAGACAATGATGGCTACATGGCGGAAGTGAAGCCAGGCGGTGGAACAAGCTTTGAAATTGCCTATGAGATTAAAGATCACAGTGACATAACCGTAGAGATTAGCCCTCTGTTTGACTGGAATAACGAAATTATCGCAGAGCAAACATTTTCACTCGAATAACAATGAACGCAGGGCGGATGCATTTGCATCCGCCCACTTTTCTAGCAAACTCAACAACGGTCCATCTAAGTAAAAGCAATCCAGTACAATATGATGAAGCTATCAAAAAGAAAGCGCAGGAAGCGACGCGTGAAAGAACCGCTGACAGAAGAATTGCTCGAACAGCTCCTCAGCTCGCCCGACCCTGCGCAATTTGCCGACGATAATAAGATTGGCACGCGCAAATTACCTGACTACCTACAGCAATTGCTCGACGAAAAAGGGCTCGAGCGGGCGCAGGTTATTCGCGAGGCAGGTCTTAATGAAACCTACGGTTACCAGATTTTCATGGGTCAGCGCAACGCGCAACGCAACAAAATCCTGCAGATTATTCTTGCCATGCACATGACGCTTAAGGAAGCCAACCGTACCCTTCAGGCCGCGGGAGTAAACGAACTCTATTGCAAGAACCGCCGCGACGCCATCATCATTTTTTGCCTAGACCACGGCTACAATCTTCTTCAAACCGACCAGGAACTTTACCGTTTCAAAGAAGATACCATTTGCTAACATAAGCACATGGCGCAAGACGAGCTCTCACAATATTTAGATGCGCTTTCGCGCGAAGCCAGTTACTCAGTTGACTCGGTGTTAAAAGAGTCTGATTTTGAATGCACTGAAATAGTTTATTTCACTATGCCCAACAATCTTCAGAGCGGTCCGTTCATTCGAAAAACCATCCGCGACGATGCCGGCCTTGGACAGGCCTACGAGCGCATCTTCCGTATGCAGCAGGCAGACCCAGAACAGCATTTTGCTCACATTCCGCGTTTGCATGAATGCTATAAGCGCGATGCAAATCTGGTTGTGGTCATGGAATATATCATGGGCGAAACACTCCAGGATTTGGTGTACAGAAGCGACCCTTCGCTGAAACTTGTGGCAGAAGTCTTCCCGAAAATCTGCGATGCGGTAAGCGAGCTGCACGAATCGTTTACACCACCGCTTATCCATCGCGACCTCAAGCCATCGAACGTAATGGTGACGAAAAACAATGTCTATATTATTGACTTTGGCATTGCGCGCGACTTCAAAGACGAAGCAAGTGCCGACACCATGCATTTTGGAACACGCGCCTATGCCCCACCGGAGCAGTTTGGCTACGGGCAAACCACGGTACGCAGCGATGTGTATGCACTGGGCATGCTGCTTTATTTCTGCCTGGTCGAAGAAACTCCCACGGCAAAAGTGCTTGAAGAAGGCTTTGCTGACGCTCGCATTCCCGAACAACTACGCAACATACTCGTGCGGGCAACCGCCTTTGACCCACAGAACCGCTATGAAAGTGCACGCGAACTGAAGGCGGCAGCTGAGCATGCGCTCATGGGCCTTGGATATGGAACTCAACTTTCTGGCATTGGTGGAGCACAAGCGGAGCCTAAGGCCTGGGAAAGAAGAAATACTCTTGATGGAAACGGCGTTCATGAAACGACTGGCAGTGCAGGAACGGAGCCTGCAAGTACTAACGCAGTGGGCTATCCTGCAAGTACTAACGCAGTGGGCTATCCTGCAAGTACTAACGCAGTGGGCTATCCTGCAAGTACTAACGCAGTGGGCTATCCTGCAAGTACTAACGCAGTGGGCTAT
>JAFUCE010000127.1 GCA_017459805.1 Eggerthellaceae bacterium | reverse complement strand
GTTGCTATTGGTAATAAGAAAGCTGTGGGCGAAGCAAACCTAACCAGCCCTGCGGCATCCACTGTCTACGTGGGCGGTGCCATTGCCCCCATTGCTAAAGCTGCCAACACCGCAACGCAGGCTGCCGAAGCGTCGCGCACTGTCGCTGATGAGGCCAAGGCTGTCGCAGAAGCAACCAACCAACACTTCTGGGATGATGATAATGGCGCACATGTAACCGACGACACCCGCGAGGCCTGGGAGGAAGAGTATGCCAAGGAAGACCATGGCACGCTTAGCGAGCCGACTGTCGAAAAGCCGTGGTACAACCAGCTTATCGGCTCTGCTGGTACGCTGCTTCGTACTGGCTTGCGCAACCTTGCATCATGGACGCGCAGCGGTATTGCTTTTTTCGACGGGCAGGGCAACGAAGATGAGAACATTGTTGCGCAGTTCGGCAAAGATTTAGCAGTCATTGGGAAAGCGAACGAAAGCCACTTGGAATTGGATTTCCGAGGCATGAAAGTAATTGATGACGAAGACACAACATTCTTTCGTGTGGGTGACTGGCGCAATGCAGACGGTACTCTTACCGATATCTTTATACAGGCACCAGACGAAGGAGGCATCCTGTCTTCGGAGTTTGCACTTACTACTCCCGCTGATACAGTTGCTGGCATTGATGTCATTTTGGATGGGGAAGAAGTAGAGAGTTTTACACTTTGGATAGACTATGACTCTAGTGGTAAAGAGATTGGTTTTGGTATAGCGCTAGATACAGCACCGCAAGAAGGAGCCATCCTCACTGTCCGTTATACCCCAATAAACCCGAGCATATTAAAAGCACTCACGTTTGGCTCCAGGAGTACCGTACATCCTATTGGGTCTTACAGTGCTGCAATAGGCAAAGACGTCATTGCAACTGGGCCATACTCACTTGCAGAAGGAGTAGGTACTTATGCAGTCGCAGAGGGAGCGCATGCCGAAGGATATAATTCAAGGGCACTAGGCCAATATTCTCATGCCGAAGGTTCTAGTTCCGCGCTAGGATATTGTGCTCATGCCGAAGGTGCGAGCGAGGCAGATTCTGCATGGTCGCATGCAGAAGGCTCGGAGTGTAGCACTGGAATCGATGGTAGGTTTGCTCACGCCGAAGGCTATAATTCGCACGCCTATGGAGAGGCTAGTCATGCTGGTGGAATAGGCAACGAAGCCTGGGAGATGGGGCAGACAGTTATTGGTAGGTACGCCACCTATGTCAGCTCTACCGCACTAATAATCGGAAATGGAGAACCTAACGCCCGCTCAAACGCCCTTCAGCTTGGATGGGACGGCAATCTCACTATTGCAGGGCAGATAAACACTTCAGCTATCCCCAATCTCGCAGCATCCAAGATAACCAGCGGAACGTTTGCGACAGACCGTATCCCTAATCTCGCGGCAAGCAAGATAACTAGCGGCACGCTTGCGCTTGCAAGAGGCGGTACGGCATCAGATAACACCGCACGCGCTATTAACACGTTCTTTGCAGGCCCATCTAGCGGTGACGCAGGCAACGCGAGCTGGCGCAAGCTAGTTGCCGCAGACCTGCCTACGGTTACCGTAGCCAAGGGCGGTACTGGTGCAACTACGGCAGCAGCGGCACTAAAGAATATCATGGCGGGTAAGAAGGTGCTGTACAATGGCTCGGCAGTAAACACGTCAATCACGCTTTCCGAAACCGCAGCAAGCTACAACCACATGCGCATCTACTTCCGTGTGGGGGCTGCAACAAACAGCGCAACGGCACCAGACCAGAGCGTGGACATTTATAGTCCGAACGGGAAATACGTGACGCTCCAGGCCGCACGGTATGTGTCTTCATCCACTACGGCTTCGGCGGTTTTTGCTGTGTATCGCGTGAACGGCACAGCACTTGCCAGGAATAATGGCGGATACCTTAACGGCAAGGGCGCTACCTTAGGCAGTGGTACGTCCACCGAAATTTATGTGTATCGCGTTGAAGCCTGGAATGAGTAGGGGGTGAGAAAAAATGGAAGTCGTAATCGTAGCAATCCCCTCGCTTATTGCAGCTGTCGGTGGTATCGCGTCTGCATATATAACTAGCAAGGCAAAAGCCGAGCAGGAAAAAACAGCAAAGGATGCAAAAGAGTACCGAGAGCAGCGTGAGAAATTAGACAAGGCAAAAAACGGAGTACTCATTGCCACTATGGAAGGAGTGACTGTCCTTTTGCAGCAAGCCAAGGGGGAGAAGATGAACGGCAACGTGGAAGAAGCATTAGGAAATATCCACGATGCCAAGCACGACTTAAGGGACGTGCGAAATGAGTTAGTAGCCAAGTATTAGGAGGAACAAAATGGAAACTTTTATTATGCCGAGCATCGCAGTAATTTGTTGCGTGCTTGCCTTCGCGTTCAAGCAGGCAATCAAAAACGACCGAGCACATGACTTCATTCCACTGGGGTGCGCACTCCTGGGCATCGTCCTTGCGTGCGCGTTCTTAGGTATCAGCTTAGACAGCCTAGCCACGGGCGCTGTGAGCGGCTTTGCTGCAACAGGTCTGTGGGAGCAGATTATCCACATACTGCCCGAAGTAGGTGGCAGTCATGCCGCTTAGAGGCATAGACGTATCCAGCAACCAGCCCACCAACATCTGCTCGATGGTGGACTATGACTTTGCCATCGTAAAAGCGTCGGGCAACCCGTCTGGCTACCAATGGAACTATGTCAACCCCTACGCAGCGCAACAGGCACGCGAAGCCTACGCAAAGACCAAGCGGCTCGGACTGTATCACTTCACGTTCGGGCAGCCTGACGCGCATACCGAAGCGGACTTCTTCGTTGAGCAGGTGAAGAAGCTCGGCTACATTGGCAAGGCAGTATTAGTTATCGACTACGAAGGCGACCTTGCCTTATCGCGTGGGCGTGAGTGGGTACGCAAGTTCGCGCAACGGGTGGAAGCGTTAGCAGGATACAAGCCCGTCATATACGCAAGCGGTTCGGTCATTATCGAGCAAGGTCTAAAGGCTCTTGGCTATCCGCTCTGGTGCGCTAACTATTACAAGGGATGGGCAAGCATCCACGGCTACGACACGAGCGATTGCAAGATATATTCAGGCTGTGAGGATAGTGCACTTTGGCAGTTCACATCATCTGGCTATCTGCCTGGATACTCCGAACCACTAGACCTCAACATCTGCTATGCCGACTGGAATAGCTTAATCGGTGGCAAGTCCACTCCCGCACAGCCTGGACGCATCGAGAAAATGGTGCAGTGCGCTATTGATATAGCCAACAACAACACTCATGGATACTCCCAAGCCGACCGCTGGGACGTGGACTATGACTGTTCGAGCATGATGTATATATGCGCTAACTATGCAGGGTATCCGATAGGCGTGGGGCGCGATACAACCCGATACACGGGAACCATGCGGGCAGACTTCACGGCTGCTGGCTTTACCGCCATTCCGTTCTCGCAGGTAGGACTAGGTGGCTTGAGGCGCGGTGACATCCTGCTAAATGAAGTCCACCATACCGAGATGTGCATTGGTAGCGGGCAATTAGTCGGTGCACACTCGAATTGGGACGGAATACCAGGGGACAGCAGCGGGCGCGAGATAAGTGTAGGCGCTGCATATAACTACCCGTGGGACTACGTACTGCGCCCACCTGCCGACCCGACACCAAAGAAGGAAGTGAACGACTTGAAGCCAGTAGTAAACAGAGGCGGCAAAGTCTACCGTCTTTACAACAAGAAAACGGGCGCTCACATGCTCACGCTTGAAGCCAAGGAGCGCGACACGCTCAAGAAGAACGGCTGGGTAGATGAAGGCGTGGCGTTTACTGCGCCCAAGGGCGGGGTAGTACCTGTCTATCGCTTGGCTAAAGGCAACGACCACGTATTCACGACATCGTACACGGAAGCATGCACCATCCAGAACAAAGGCTGGACGTATGAGGGCGTACCGTTCTTCGGCAAGGAAAGCGGCAAGGCAGTCTATCGCCTGTTCAAGAAAACCCACCACTACACAGCCGACGCTAAAGAGAATGACGAGCTTGTTAAAAAGCACGGCTGGAAGTCCGAGGGAACAGGATGGTATGTCTAATGGAAGTGTTTCAATGGACGTGCGCTGTCTTTGTTGTCTTAATCGTGTTCTGGTTTCTGTTTATCGTGCCGCTCGATTTTAAGTAAGGGGGAAAGATGATTCGTGGAACAACACCTACGTTCTCGTTTGAGGTCGATATAGATCTCACCGACTGGGATACGTATGTAACTATCAAGCAACGCAAAGTGCTTATAACACACCGTGAGCCTGAAATCACGCCAACCGAGGATGGATGCATTGCGTCGATAACGCTTACGCAAGCAGAAACGCTACAGCTTTCACCTGGCAAGGCGCAAGCGCAGATACGCCTAGTTGATGCAAACGGCGTGGCTACGTCAACTGACATATTCGATTTCTCCGTGAGCGATATCTTGCTTGAGGGCGAGATTCCGCAGGAGGTGTAGCGATGGATTGCAAGTGTGTACATGCGAAGGTTTCTGTTTCGGGGGACATTAAGGCGCGGCTTAGCTGCAATTGCAGTGAACATGCCCGCGTGTCCATCGGTACGGTAACCATCAGGGATGGAACCAACGATTACGAGAAACTTGTCCACAAGCCTTCGATTGAAGGTGTGGAACTAGTAGGGGATAGAACGCTCGAAGAGTTCGGCGAGACGCCTATGAGCAACTTGGAAATCAAGAACATATTCGACCGAGTATTCAAGGAGGAATAACCATGCCTAACACATACAACCGACTGGACGAAAACGGTCTGCTCTACCTGCTTACGCTGCTTGAGCCTGTGATTACAGCAGCAGGCGAGGAGAACGTCATCGAGACCGTCCAAAGGAACGGTGTCGCCCTGACAGTAAACAACAAGACTGTGAACATCGAAGTGCCCACCGATGCCGATATTCAGAGCCTTATCACGGCTTATGGCTACCAGACTGCATCAGACGTGGACGATGCCATCACCGATGCACTTGCTGGCATTACGGGTATCGAGTTTGAAATCGTACAGGAACTTCCCGCTACAGGCGAGACGGGTACTATCTATCTGCTGTCCAACAGCGGTGCTTCCCCGAATGTTTACGACGAATACATCTATGTAAACGATGCATTCGAAAAGATTGGCACAACCGAGGTGGACTTGTCGGGTTACGTACAGGCAAGCGAGATGCATGCACTCACTAACGCAGAGATTGATACCGTGTTCAATCAGGTATTTGGAAGCTAATCATGGCTATTGAATACGAGACCTTCAAAGACGGTGGGCTGAAGTACGCCTTGTTGAAACTCAAAGCCGAGTTAACATCGCTGCTGGCAGGAAAGACCAACACTACTGACCAGGCCACGGACAGCACGCTAGGCTTGGTAAAGCTCAATCCCGCAGAATCCGTAGATACCAACGCCAACGGCCAACTCACCGTGGGCGGCAGGCTTGGGCAATTCCCAGGCGGCGGCTTGTATTATCCCCCAGCGGCTAGTCCTGAATACATGGGCGCTAACGACCTGCTCATCAGCGAAGCGACCGACCTTCGCGTGGAGAACGTTCGCGTGTTCGCCCTGTTTGGCGGCGTCGGCATCACGCTTAAAAAAAGCGCGGCAGCAGGCGCGACGACCTACGAAGTGAGCAACACCTTCGCGAACCGTTTCCTGGCGGCTTGTTGTCTGAACGGATACGCCACCCTGAACCAGCAGACGGCGGAGACCAACATCGTCAAGGTCACGTCCGTCAAGTTCGCCAACGGCAACGACATATCCGTCTACAGCGGAGCGACCGAGAGCAACAACAACATCATCATCACCACGGACGCAAGCGCCAACCCTGACGCAACAACTACATCCATTCGTGTGTACGGCTCCATGTCGTTCGACACCACCGCTCAGATAGGCCAAGGCGTTGGCACGGGCGGAGTCACGGGTCAGGGCAAGCTGTTAGCATTAGGCCAGGGCATATGCTCGTTGATGGGCAATTCGCTGCTCGTCGGTAACGGCATGTACAACACCCAGAACCGTGTCGGCATGATTGGCTTCCAGCACATCAACACCCAGCAGGGCGCGTTCCTGGCAGGTCAGGGACATGACACAACAAACGGCAAGATTTCTGTTGCAGCTTTAGGTCAATGGTCGGACATTGGAGCAAACACGGCATTCGCCGTTGGCAATGGCAAAACCAACACCAACCGCAGCAACATCTTCGAAGTCACGGACGATTCAGGGCAGACTGGACTTGTACTCAAAAGCCCCAACGGCACGCGCTGGAAGGTAGCCGTGGACGATTCGGGAAATCTTACGACAGCAGCACTTTAAGATGATTTATTTATTCTCAAATATGATAACGAGGTGTACATTCGGGTGTACATTGCATTTCAAATTGTATTTTGCCCAAACCCCTGAACTGGTAAAACCCCAGGTCAGAGGCTTGCGTGTGTAACAAAGTGTTTTTATGTATGCCGAATGAT
>JAFUCE010000126.1 GCA_017459805.1 Eggerthellaceae bacterium | reverse complement strand
TAACGACCCCGACATCGTACTGGCTGACGAACCAACGGGCGCCCTCGACACCGAAACGGGTGTGGCGGTTATGGACCTGCTGAAGGAAATTGCGCAGGACCGCCTGGTTGTTATGGTGACGCACAATCCGGAACTGGCCGAAGCTTATGCAACGCGCATTGTTCGTTTGGCTGACGGCAAAATTGTGTCGGACACTAACCCCCTGGATGCTGCAAGCGGCCTTGCTGCGGCATCTGCAGTTGTACCTGCGAACGCGGCTCCCAAGCGTCGTGCCAGGATGAACTTCTTCACGGCGCTCGGCCTTTCCTTTAACAACCTTATGACGAAGAAAGGCCGCACCTTCATGACGGCCTTTGCGGGCAGCATTGGCATCATCGGTATTGCTGCCATCCTTTCGCTTTCCAACGGTGTGAACAACTATATCGCCGACACGGAAGAGGAAGCGCTCACCAGCTATCCGCTTACCATTACCAAGTCCAGTTTCGATTTTTCGGGCTTGCTTGGTTCCAGCATGGGTGCCGAGCCAAGTGAAGGTGAAGAAGAAAAATCCAATGTCGAAAAGGGCCTGGAAGGGCTTGCAGGAACCAGGGAAGAACAGGTGCAGGAAACAGGTACGACCGATGGGTCCATCGTGGAAGTGCCCATGATGACGCAAATGTTCGCCCAGGTGAAGAACAACAACCTGAAAACGTTCAAAACCTTCCTCGACAGCGACGAATCAGGCATAGCTCCCTACGTACATACCATTCAGTACGACTACGGCATCGTACCGAACATCTATAAGACCGATACGTCGAAAGGCCCCGTTAAGCTGAATCCGTCTTCGATGGGCGCAGCGCTTACCGGCGGCGTCGATGCTTCGGCTTTTGGTATTTCAGGTACCGGGTCGGAAGTGTTCAACGAAATGATGGACAACCGCGAACTGCTTGAAGGCCAGATGGATGTAGTCGCCGGGCGTTGGCCAGAACGTTACGACGAGTGCGTGTTGGTGCTTTCGTCAACGGGGCGCATCATGGACTACACGCTGTACAGCATTGGCTACTACGACCCCAGCGTCATGGACAAGATGACCCAGGACGCGCTTGACGGTAAGGAAGTGACTGTGCCCAAAACGGCCCAGGACTTCAGCATCGATAAGGCCCTTGCCATGGAGTTTTCGGTCGTACCCAACCATAAGTTCTACCAGCATAATGAAGAGCAGGGCATCTGGACCGACATTTCCAGTGACAAGGCCATCATGAAGAAGAAGGTCGACGAAGGCCTGCGCCTGAAAGTAGTGGGCGTGGTAAAGCCTGCGTCGAGCAGCAACTCCACCACCATGCGGCAAGGTATTGCCTATACACCTGAACTTACCGACTATCTTATGCAGCAGGCAGCCCAGTCCGAAATTGTGAAACAGCAACAACAGCAGCCCGACACCGACGTGTTCACGGGCGAACGCTTTGAAGACCTGCGCGAGTCGGAGGGAATGGACTTCGATTTCGACACCATGTTCACTGTGGACGAGGAAGCTCTTAACGATGCGTTTAAAGTTGACACGGATGCATTCGACCCCAGTAGCATGTCTATCGACCCCAATGCGCTCTCCATTGACCCCAGCGCCGTGCAAATCGACCCGAATGCACTGCAGGCTGACCCGAGTGCGCTTAACGACGTATTTTCCGAAGACGCCATGCGCACCATGCTGCAAGGTGCGCCACAGTTCAGCCTGGAAGATTCTGGTATTACCGACAACATCGAACTAACCGACAAACAGCAGAAGATGATTGACGACGCTACCGACAGCCTTACGACCAGCTTTGGAGCCTGGTTGATAACAGCTCATCCCGAAACAATAGTGCCCGGTGCTCAGCCCAACTACCGTGAGCTCTTGCTGGAATACCTGCAGACGCCCGATGCCCAGAAAATCCTTGAGCCCCTTGCGGATGAGGCGGGCACTGTAATTGAAGGCCGCTTCAACACCGCTATGCAGAACTACCTGACGACGCAGTTTGCACCCTATATTTCCACCAACCTGCAGCAGATGATGACGGATGCTGGCATACTGATGGCCAACCAGATTGCTAGTGGCATGACGCAGCAGATGCAGTTGGCTACACAAACCATTGGTGAGTCGATTGCAACGTCCATAACGGGGGAACTGCAGCGGCAGATGTCCAGCCTGCAGGATGCCATGGAGGGCGGTTTCAGCTTTGACGCCGAAGCTATGGCCAATGCCATCCAGTTCAACATGACGCAAGAAGATTTGACGAGCCTCCTTACGAACCTGATGAATGCCGATGAACTTTCCTTTGACGCTAATCTGAAGAAGCTTGGTTTCGCGCAGGACGACAGTCCGGAGTCGGTAAGTATCTATCCCAACGACTTCGAAGCCAAGGAATCTGTGCTGCGCATCATCGATAGCTATAACGATAGGCTGAAGGCTTCAGGCGACGACGAATCCGTCATCCAGTACAGCGACTTTGCTGGCGTGCTCATGAGTTCGGTTACGAGCATTATCGACGCTATCTCGTTGGTGCTCATTGCCTTCGTGTCCATTTCGCTGGTGGTGAGCTCCATCATGATTTCTATCATTACCTACATTTCGGTGCTTGAACGTAAAAAGGAAATCGGTATCCTGCGCGCCATGGGCGCATCCAAGGGCAACATTGCTAACGTGTTTAACGCCGAAACTATCATTGAGGGCTTGATTGCAGGCGTGCTTGCTATTGCTGTTGTTCTGGCTGCGTCGGTGCCAGTTAACATCTTTGTAGAAGCCGGTTGGGGAGTGCCGCATATCATGACGCTTCCTTGGTCGTCGGCCTTAATCTTGATTGGCATTAGTGTGTTGCTAACCTTCTTAGCGGGCTTGATTCCCAGCCAAGCCGCTTCCCGCCGCGACCCAGTAGAAGCCCTTCGAAGCGAATAATATGTTCCGCCAGCTTATGAGATGCAGGTGGTCGAAGTGTCAGCGAGGTTCGGTAGAACAGCGGAACAGTAATTTTCCCAAAATAGAGGATTTTTTCTAGACGCAAACCACAATATATGGTAGAACTGTATCAGATGCACCTGATACATCTAAATGCGGCATTATAAATGTACTAGAGAAAAGACGCAGTATGAATGACCAGATTCAGGGTGTGTACGTATACGGCGGTGGGCCACAAAGTCATTATGTCTTTACGGCTCAGGCGCAACGCCAACGTAGGCAACAACTTATTAAGGTGTTGGTTTTGGCAGCGCTTATCGTTGTATGCGCCTGGTGCATACGCTCGGCATTTTTAGCTTTTGCAGAGCCGCCACAAGCGGCGGCTGATACTGCGCCTATCTCGCAGGTTCAGCCCGCAGAACAAAACAACCAGCAACCGGCCCGAGCGTAGTAGCCGGTTGCTGTTTTTTATACCCCGTTTCGACGGGGTTTTGATTTTCTGTTCCCCGCTCGCTTTAAGCGGTGATTATTTTTATGCTTGTATGCTTGTAGCGTTGCAGACTTGCCGATATTAACTGGATGTTGTATTGCGATACAGTGTAGAATATGCTACACTCTCGGTGCTGTTTATCCTAAATGTGGGGGTGCGGACAAAATCTTGGACTCCATAGAGAGTCAGGAGGAAAGTCATGCACACCCAAGAGCAGAG
>JAFUCE010000125.1 GCA_017459805.1 Eggerthellaceae bacterium | reverse complement strand
TTGCGAAGTATGAACTCACGACATCGCTTTTAGGCATTAATTACCCCTCTACTCAGCAATTATCGTGACGAATTTGGCTGGGACATCTCCCCCGCAGCGCTGCCCATGCGGGTGCGACGGGTTGAAGTAAATGCTGTCTCCCGCTTCGAGTACGAACTCTTGATCTTCCCAGGAAACAATGACAGTCCCTTCCAGAACCAAGTTAAACTCCTGCCCGCCATGGCTGACCAGCTTGGCGGGTTCATCGGATGGATCCAGCACGACTTCCAGCGGCTGCATGATTTTGTCGGCATAGCGCCAGGCAAGGTCGTCGTAGTGGTAGCCTGGGTAGCGTTCCACGTTCTTGCCCTGCCCCGCACGCACCACCTGGAAAGTGTTCAACTTGGCAGCGGTGCCCGTCAAGATTTCCGTAAACTCAACTCCAAACTTGCGAGCCATGTGATAGATGGCCGAAATAGGAACATCCTTGCCCGTCGCTTCCCACGCTTCGTAAGTTTCAACCGAGACGTTCAGATCTTCAGCCATCTCTTCAACAGTCACATCGCAAGCCTCACGCAACCCACACAGACGTTGACCAATTTCTTGCATGTCTTTTTCTTCAGTCGTCATATGTCCTCTTCCAGGTGCAAAAAGTGTTGTCGAGTATATTAGCTTTATGATGCCTGCAAAGCGATGTCGTGAGTTCAAACTCCGCAATTTTTGCTGTTGCCAAAAATTGCACTTTTAAAGTTGACGAGCGTCAAGCGAGAGCGCATGAAAGAAAAAGCCCTAAAACGGGCTTTTTCTTGAACCGCGGAAGCGCTCGCGATTGCAGGCATCTTAAAGCTTAAAAACTTTTAGAGACTCATACCAAGTTCCAAAGCCTTAAGGTTTGGCTCGAGCAGCTCTTGCTTTTTGGGCGGTACGCACTTGGCAACCGCATCCAGCAAGGTCTGCTTTTCGCAGAACTCAGTTTCCGCAAACAGCTTACCCGTCAGGATAATGTTCGCCAAAGTCTTGAAGCCATTTTCGTAGGCCAGGTTCGTTGCGGGTACCGTGTGAATGGTCACGTCGTCACGCGTGGGCATGTCCTGAATCATCGAAGAGTCTGCCAGCACAAGCCCGCCACTTTCGACTTCGCCAATAAACTTGTCGATGGACGGCTGGTTCATGGCAATGAGCACATTCGGTGCTGTAACCAAAGGCGACCCAACCGGTTCGTCGGAAAGCACCACGGAACAGCTGGCGGTACCACCACGCATTTCAGGACCATAGGAAGGCAGCCATGAAACATGACGGTCTTCCAACAGACCAGCCTGCGCAATGACCTTACCCGCAAACAGCAGGCCCTGACCACCAAAGCCAGAAAGCACAATAGAAAGTTCACGCTGGGCCATTATGCAACACCCCCCGTAACAATGGGCACGTCCTTGGCGCGCGCAAGCGCAGCTTCGGCGGCCGTTTCGAAACCTTCTTCTACGCAGTCGCGGTACACACCCAGCGGGTAGTACGGAAGCATGTTTTCTTCCAACCAGCCAATGGCGTCCTTAGGCGTCATGCCCCAGTTGGTCGGGCAGGTACCCACGATTTCGACGATGGTATAGCCGCGGCCTTCCATCTGGTATTCGAAGGCCTTCTTAATGGCTTTCTTGGCCTTGCGCACGCTAGACGGCTTGTCGATGGTCACGCGTTCGGCGTAAGCAACCCCGTCAAGCGTAGCAAGCAGTTCGCAAATGCGCACCGGGTAGCCCGCTTCCTTCGTGTTGCGGCCATAAGGGCTGGTCTGCGTTACCTGGTTCGGCAGCGTAGTGGGAGCCATCTGGCCACCCGTCATGCCATAGATGGCATTGTTATAGAAGATAACCGTAATGTTTTCACCACGCGTGGCTGCGTGCACGGTTTCTGCCATGCCGATAGATGCCAAGTCGCCGTCGCCCTGATAGCTAAACACGAGGTTTTCAGGATGTACGCGCTTCACAGCCGTTGCCACACTAGGCGCACGACCATGAGCTGCTTCAATCATGTCGCAGCTGAAATAGTCATAAGCCAAAACCGAGCAACCTACTGGTGCCACACCAACGGCGTCGCCGTCCTTACCAAGTTCATCGATGGATTCTGCAACCAAACGATGCACGATGCCGTGAGCACAACCCGGGCAATAGTGCGTGGGCTTGGTGGTTAAAGTTTTCGGGCGTTCGAATACTACTTGTTCTTCAGCCATGCTATTCACCTACTTTCGCGTTTAAACTGCGAATTGCTTCAAGTACTTCGTCGGGCGTAGGAATAATGCCGCCCGTACGACCAAAGTGTTCCACGGGAACGTCCTTGCCGACCACGAGGCGGACATCGTCGACCATCTGCCCCATGTTCATTTCTACGGACAGATATGCCTTTGCGGTACCCAGCGTGGCTTCCAAAGCCTTCGCCGGGAAGGGCCACAGCGTAATGGGGCGCAGCAGGCCAACCTTGATGCCTTCTTCGCGCGCCTTCACTACAGCGCTGCGCGCAATACGACTGCTCGCACCAAAGGCGACCAGGACGATTTCGGCATCGTCGAGCATGAAGCCTTCGCTTTGCTGTTCCTTGTCCAGGATAATTTCGTAGCGCTTGGCGCGTTCCAGCAGCTTGGCTTCCAGTTCGTTGGACTGCAGGTAAAGCGAATTGGCAATGTTGTGTTCACGCTTACCCTTGGTGCCCGTAGTTGCCCAGGGCTTTTCGGGCAGTTCGCCAATTTCGTCGGGAAGTTCGACCGGTTCCATCATTTGACCCAGCAAGCCATCGGCCAAAATCATAACCGGCGTTAGGTATTCGTCGGCCTTTTCAAATGCCGTAAAAATCATGTCGGCCATTTCCTGCACGGTATTGGGCGCATAGACAATCTGGAAGAAGTCGCCATGCCCCATGGCGCGCGTTGCCTGCCAATAGTCCTGCTGAGAAGGCTGAATCGAGCCCAGACCCGGACCGCCACGTTCAACGTTTACGATAACACCCGGTAGGTCGGCGCCGGCCATGTAAGAAATGCCTTCGCCCTTGAGGCTTACGCCCGGCGAAGACGAACTCGTCATGGCACGCGCGCCTGCTGCGGCAGCACCATAGAGCATATTGATAGCAGAAATTTCGCTTTCTGCCTGCAGGAAGGTGCCACCCACCTTGGGCATAATCTTGCTCATGTAGGCAGCCAATTCGGTCTGCGGCGTAATGGGGTAACCGAAGTAAAAACGGCAGCCCGCGCGTACGGCGGCAGCGGCCAGCGCTTCGTTACCCTTCATCAAAACTTTTTCACCCATAGCGCACCTCCTACCTATAAACCGTGATGGCAACATCGGGACACATGGTGGCACAACTCGTGCAACCCGTGCAGGCCTCGTCGTCTATGCAATGTGCTGGATGATAGCCCTTGGCGTTAATGCGGTCCTGGTCCAGCTCCATTATGTGAACCGGACACGCGTCAACGCAGAGCCCGCAGCCCTTGCAATACGTATCGTCTACTGAAATATGAGCCATATGCATCAGCTCCTTGCTCTCCTTGCCCGATCGGGCACTTTTTCCTTAAGACTTCGATGCGCTTTTCAGCTTAACAATGCTTCTACGTGCTAGTCCCAAGGCTTCTTTACATATATTGACACAAAATAGCAGTTTGCGCACGTCAATTTAGCTGAATCAATGGATTCTTTGAGCTGCTGGGCGGCAGGCGTAAGCAGGCTAAGGCTACCCGCCTCGCATGCCAGGGGAACGGCTGTGCACAACAGGGGCACGTCTAAGATGCGCGCAACCTCTTCGGCGAATTCAATACCGCGTTTAACCACAGATTCGTCAGTTGCATCCATAAGGTGCGTGTTGTTAACCACGTGCGTTGCACGCAAGTGGCTCGTGTATTCCATTTCGGGCAGAAGGTCTGCTGCCTCCTGAGGCTGCTTGGTCAATTCGCGCAGGGCGTTGACCACATACAGCACCGCATGTTCTCCCTGTTTAATAAGCTTGGAGAAGCGCCCGAGTGCGGTAGCGCCTACATCGTCGCCGCCCGCATCAATGATGCACACATGTCCTTCTTCGGAGCGAGCTTCTTCGATAGCAGAATCAATGGCCACGTTGAGCATGGGTGCGTCAAGTGCCGTATTGGCCGACTGGGGGCACAAAAGCCTAATGCCCGCAGCTTCCAGGGCAGCCGCATGATCGCTCGACCGAAAGTAAGGGTTCACGATATCCAAGTCCACAAGCGTGACTTGGCGCCCCTCCGCCGCTAAATCGTAAGCCAAGTTCAGCGAAAAGTTTGTCTTACCCACACCGTAGTGCCCAAACACCACTACGACGGATGGCAATTCTTTTAACACGCTGGGTATTTCGCCTCGTATACTTTGCATATTCATTCGATTCACTTCCTTCATATTCTATGTTTATTGAATCACAAAACAGATGTTTCATCTGCAACAATGTCACTTTTTTGACAAAAGGTAGGTATACTGCACCGATACGAGTTTTCCCAAGGAGAAACTGCATGGATACGAATATCAAAGAAATTGCCCAGCGTATTCGCCTGCTGCGCGAGGACCTGGAGCTGACCGCAGACGACATGGCAGCTGCCACCGACCGCAGTGTCGAAAATTACCTGGCGCAGGAATCGGGCGAAGTGGATCTCACCTTCACCTTCCTTTCCAAGTGTGCCGACGCCCTGGGCGTGGACGTAATCGAGCTGCTCACGGGTGAAAGCCCCCATCTGGGCGGATATTCCCTCGTACGCGCGGCTGATGGCCTTTCCATCAAGCGCCGCGAAGGCTTCGAATACCTGCACAAGGCACCGTTCTTGAAGAACCGCCTCTGTGATGTGTTTTTGGTTACAGCGCCCTATTTGGAAGAAGAACAGGACGAGCCCATCCACCTGTCCTACCATGAGGGACAAGAGTTCGACTACGTACTTTCGGGCAAACTCCGCTTTGCCTACGAAGACCATATTGAAGAACTGGAGCCGGGCGACACGCTGCTCTACGACAGTGGCCGCGGTCATGGCATGATAGCTATTGGTGGGCAGCCCTGCACCTTCTTGGCCCTTGTTATGAAGCCAGGTGAGTCGATTAGCTAGGTGCGCAGGCGAAACACACCTGTTAGCACCTTAATACCGCAGGCAATAATCGATTCGCAGTAACAAGCTGCATGCTTCATGAAAGAAAAACGATGAGAAAGATAAACGAACAATTTGTAGAAGAGCGTTATGGACTGGACGGGTCCTTGCAATTCTTCCGTGCTAACTACCCCGAAACCTTTAACTTTGGCTACGACGTGGTGGACGACATTGCCGCAGCTGAACCTGACAGGCCCGCCCTTATCTGGTGCAACCCTGAAGGCGAAGAACATCACTTTAGCTTTGGTGATATTAAATATTGGTCAGACAAAACCGCAAATCTGCTGGCAGAACATGGCATCGGACGCGGCGACATGGTGATGGTTATACTGCGCCGCCACTACCAGTTCTGGTTTGTGGCCACCGCCCTGCATAAGCTGGGCGCGGTCATGGTGCCTGCCACCTTTATGCTCAAAGAACACGACCTGGACTATCGCTTGCAAAGTGCTGAAATCAAGGCGGTTATCTGCACTGACGTGGGCTACATTGCCGACGTGGTTGACGCGTCTGTCCCCCGCTGCCCAAGCGTGCAAGTCAAGATGCTTGTGGGTGGCGCCGGCGGTGGCACCTGTGAAGACCCCGAAGCGGCAGGTTATGGCGCCGCTCTTTCAGGCCCTGAAGGCTTATGCAAGGCAGCGGCCACGCGCGAAGGCTGGGTGGATTTCAATACGGAGCTCCTGTCTGCCTCGCCCGACTTTGAGCGTCGCGAGACCGCCGCGGCAGAGCCCTTCCTCATGTATTTCAGCAGTGGCACGAGCGGTAACCCCAAGATGGTACTCCATAACAGCGGCTATGCCGTGGCACATACGGTTACTGCCAAGCATTGGCACAACGTCCAGTCCGACGGCGGCGTGCACTTTACCATTGCCGACACAGGCTGGGGCAAGGCCGTCTGGGGCAAGTTCTATGGCCAGTGGCTTATGGAAGCCTGCTGCCTGGCCTACGACTTCGACCGCTTCGATGCGCAGGAAATCCTAGAGCTCGTTGGCACGTACCAGGTGACCACCCTGTGCTGCCCGCCCACCATGTATCGCATGTTTATGGAAGCCGACGTGGACCAGTTCGACCTGTCTAGCCTGGTGCATTGTTCTACCGCGGGTGAAGCCCTCAACCCCGACCTCTTTGACTACTGGAAAGAGCACACAGGCCTTACCATCTACGAAGGCTTTGGCCAGACCGAAACGCCGCTGACCATCGCCAACCTGGTGGGTTCTACTCCGCGTCCTGGTTCCATGGGTAAGCCTTCCCCACAATACGAATTGCAGATCCAGCTGGACGACGGCACCCCTGCCCGCCCTGGTCAGACGGGTGAGATTTGTATCAAGATGGATGCTCACACCCATGGCATTATGATGCAATACTACAAAAACCCCGAAAAAACGGCCGAGGCCATCCACGACGGTTGGTACCATACGGGCGACACCGCTTGGTATGACGAAGATGGCTATATTTGGTACGTAGGCAGAAACGACGACGTTATTAAATCGAGCGGTTACCGTATTGGTCCCTTCGAAATTGAAAGTGTGCTGCTCGAACATGATGCCGTGCGCGAATGCGCGGTTACCGGCGTGCCCGACGAGTTGCGCGGCTATGCCGTGAAAGCCACCATTGTGCTTGCGGAAGGCTTTGAAGGCACCGATGAACTTACCAAGGAGCTGCAGACCTACGTAAAGCAGCAAACGGCACCTTATAAGTACCCGCGCATCATCGACTATGTGGACGAGCTGCCCAAAACGGTTAACGGGAAAATCCGCCGTGTGGCTATTCGCAAGGCTGACGAAGCAGCCGCCGCCCTTCCCGAAGAACACGACAAAAAAGACGGCCTCGTCTAGTTCATTGCTAAAAGCCCAATCCGCTATGGTTTCCTAAAAACTCTAACGCTTTCGTTAGAGTTTTTTTGCGTTAACGATTTTGCAAAAAATATAACGCAAACGTTAGAATTACCAAAGAATTGCCTCATTTAAGAACTGGGTACGACAAACAGCTAATCGTCATCTGGTTATTCGGACATATTCCCAATGTCGCCCAGATAGTATTCGATGCGTTCGGTAGCACGCGTATAAATGTCGGCTGGGAAAAAGCGATTCCCTATCATTTCAACTTCGAGCGTGCCGTCTTCTGCCCTCTTGAACAGGCTGCGCATGTCTGCTGGCTGTCCCTGCTCTACAACAGATTGAAAGTGATAACAAGAATACTGAGAAAGATCGTACTTCATAGGCGAAACAGTCACGCGGTCTTGTGCAATATCCTTCAAGGCTTTAACAACGCCATCCATTACCTCTTCAAAGCTGTCGCCATACAGTTCAAACAAGCACTGCAAGTCCGCCAACAATGCTTCGGGCTTCATGCGTAGGAAACTGAGCTCAGCAAAGCGCCCAACGGCGTCCAATATGCGTCCATCGACTTCAGCCATACGAAAGAACCTTATTGCTGTGCAGCAAGCTTTTGAACGGCGTCAAGCAACTCTTTGCCACCCAAAGACCCACTATTCTTAGTTGCCTCAAGGCGGTTAAACAGCGCAATATGGTCGTCTTTATCTTCTTCGCTTTCCCACTTCAGACTTTCGGCCCACACCACGCCTGGATGTGTCAGGCGGTATTCATGGGCCCATTCAAGGATTTCGTAGTCGTCCATAGTCATAACAGCGCGGTACGGTGCATTGTTTTTAAGCACAAATGCAGGCATTTTGCTTTTCACGGAAGCAAAAATGCTTGCAGCTTTTCCCTGCGAGAGGTCTTTCATAGGAAAGGTTCTCTTCAGCGCTTCGGCTATATTCATAACGCACTCCTAAATGATAATACTAATTATTATATACATTAACTTAGTCATTTAGTCAATAGCATATATAGGGTATTGGTGTATCACAATTGCGTAACGTAACGAAAAACGGTACGTTACGCAATATAGAACAATTAGAGCATGTATGAATGTATCTTAATTATTAAAAAATCAGGCTAATCTTAATTTGCGATTTAGCTTGCAGGCTCTTCAGCTTCGTTGGTGGCAGCTTCAACTCCTTGAGCTGCAACCTCTTCTGCCTGTGAAACTAGTGGTGTACCACACGACATACAGAATGCGTCGCCTTCGGAAAGAGGAGCGCCACAGCTGGCACAGGTAGGCCCAGCAAATATAACAGGTGCAGGAGGTACGGGAGGTGCAGCTGCCGCAGCCGCTGCTTCGGCGGCTTTTTTGATGTCTGCGATGGGCTTGCAAACCCCGTATATTAATGTCATCAGGAAAATCGTATGAATTTACGCGCTTTTACAAGTGAGGATATGGCGCAAGGGCTGGGTCCCGCGATACCGCGGGGACTCCCAGCCCTCACTTCCTAACCTCCCAGCGGGAGGTGGCTTTCAAGTGAATCATAGCATATCGGCTTCTTCATCATACACATAGATAAAGGCTTCCCTTACAAGCATGAAGCCATATAAAACGGGATGAATGTTATGTCGCCTTCTTTTGTTAGGTTTTTGGAATAGACGATAAAGCGCTCGTTCATTTTCAGCTTATATTTCTCCTTGAAGTAATCGAAAGACTTATGGCTCCTATAACCCGAAGACTTCACTTCGATGGGGCAAACGCGCTTGCCTCTTACCGTAAGAAAATCTATTTCATATAAAGAAGGTTTCTTGGCGTCCTCTGGTTTATATTCAAAGCTATGGAAATACAGCTTATGGCCCGTTGCTACAAGCGCCTGCGCGACAGCATTTTCCATGACCATTCCCAGATTCACGCCAAGCTTTCCCGTAACAAGGTTTTTATATATCGCATCACCAACTTCAGGCGAGCCCTGCATTATCTGAGAAACCAATAAACCCGTGTCGCCCATGTACAACTTGAAAGCAGCAGGGTCGGCATACAGTTCGAGCGCAGCTTCTGGCGCAGTCACGTTAAGGCACAAGTTGGCCATCATCGACGTACCCAAAAAAGCAAGGGCACTTGCCGTATTGGACGCCCGAGCGTTTTCACCAATTTCTGAGTACCTGAAGCGCGAGTTATGGTGCGAAAGCTGGGAAGGAATGCTTCTGAAAACAGCTGCTGCTCGCGCGCGTTCTTCTCCGTCATACTTTTCAAGGTCGTCACAATAAAGTGCAAGTATGTCACGCTTCACGGAATCGATGGTCTGGTAACTTGCACCATTGACGTATTCAACAACTGCCTGTGGCATGCCTCCTACTGCAAGGTAAGAACGATATGTAGTAAGAATCTTGCGATGCACAGCTTCATCCAGAGGCCGGCGGTCGTCGAAGGCTTGCCCTATCGCTGAAAATGTTACCGCGTCTCCTATTGCCCAGAGGAATTCCTCGAAGTCCATGGGGTACATTTTCAGTTTTCGTTCTTCAGAAGGAATAAGTATATCTGCAACATTTTTTTTGATAGAAATAAGGGATCCCGTTTCAATGTAGTCATAGCGGCCATCGGCAACAAGCGCCTTGATTGCCTGCCGAGCAGGTGGGAAAAGCTGAACCTCGTCGAAAATAATTGCAGCCTTCCTTTTAGGAAGTTCCTTTCCTTTTAAGAGAAAGAGGTTCCTGAAGAAAACATCCGGCGTGCCAATGTTTTCGAAGTTTTCACGTATGGCGGTATTTTCTTTTGCAAAGTCGAGGAGAAGATAGTCGTCATAAGAGGCTTTTGCGAATTCTTCCGCAACGGTGCTTTTACCTACTCGACGAGCACCTTCTATAAGAATTGCAGTTTTACCATTGGACTGCGCTTTCCATTCTACAAGGGCGTCGTATGCTTTGCGTTTTAGGAATGTATTCATGCTGTATTTCACCACCATTTACACAAATCAGAGTTTTTATTTATGGTAATTATACCGAAATCTGAAAAAGTTTTTAACCTATTTAGACGCAAATATGAAAAAGTAATTACTGAATTTCAACGCAAATCAGTATTTTTTCGCAAGTCCTAAAGATGTTTAAGGCGGGCGGCGAAGTGAGCGTCGCAACCGTTGCTGACGAGCGCAGGCTTGAAGTAATAGTTCGAAATGCCTGGTGACGGTGTAGGAAGCACGCCAAAGCCCTGCCCCGCCTTGCTTTCCAGGAATTCTTTGATGACTAATTCATTTTCTTCGCGTGTGATGGTGCACGTGGAATAGGTCAGCTGGCCGCCTGGTGCCACATAGCGCGCCGCTTCGGAAAGCAGGGCGAAACCGCGGTTGGAAAGGCTACCCACCTTGTCGCGCGTAAGCTTCCAGCGAATTTCTGGGTGGCGGCGCAGCGTGCCCAAGCCTGAACAAGGCGCATCTACAAAGACAGCGTCAAACTGCTTAGTTCCCAGTTGTCCAGAAAGATTGCGCGCGTCAGCGCTGATAACTTGGTCAAGTTGAACACCATAGGTCGATGCGCGCGATTCAAGCAGCTTTGCCTTAAAGTCGAAGCTATCAACACAGGTAAGTGCCACTTGACTTCCCCACCTGCGCTGCGCGCCACTCTGAAGCAGAATGGTTTTTGTACCGCGACCTGAGCCAATTTCAAGCATGCTTGAAGGTTTTGCGGCAGGAAGGGTAAGCTGAGCCACCGCCTGGGCTGCCGCATCAGACACCAAGATGGCACCTTTTGCAAACAGGTCGCGTGCTGTGTTGGTGGCAACCGCCGTTGAGGGCGCCCGATAACAACCGTTCAGGGCCGCTCCCCCAAAATGCACAGGCGTCAGTTCTATACCTTCAGTTGCAAAATCAGCAATGACGTCAGCATCCTTTGCGCGTATGGCATTCACGGCAATAAAAAGGGGTGCCGGTAAGTTAGATGCTTTCATAAACTCTTCGGCACCCGCATGACCATAAAGGTCCACTAGTTCCCGCGTTATCCACTGCGGAAAACCATAGAGACGGGCAAAGGCTGCCATATCGGTTTTAGGATTGCCATAAGGAAAGTTTGCGCGCCCCGTAGAAATCTTGCGCAGCACCGCATTGGCCAAACCCGCCGCCTTAGGCGTCACCGAACGCACGAGTTCAACACCTTGGTCGACCGCAGCATGGTCTTCCTTATGCAAAAACAAAATCTCGTAAACCGAAATACGCAGGGCGTCACGCACATCGGCTTTAATGTCGTTGGGGGTATGCAAGTACTTGTCAATGGCTTCATCAAGGGTTCCCCAGGTGGTAGCCACGCCCAGCGAAAGGGTGCGGGCAAAAGCGCGGTCTTCAGGACTTAAAGAGCCCCGCGAAAGCTGACCGTCCAAGACTTCGCCGACGAATGCATCGCGTTCCCGCGCTGCAGTCGTTACCCGAAGGGCCGTCACACGAGCAGGTGAGAGCCTAGACATCACAGGCCTCCCACACGGCACCCTGCTTGATGCTGGGCACGCCTGCCGCAAATTGAGCACCAGTCATTTCGCGCTTGCCGTCGGGCTTGAGTTCGAGCACTTCGATGGGCTGGTCGCCCATACCTAAGTACAATTTCTTCTGATGCAAAATGGCCTGACCTGCTTCAAGGGCAAGGTCAGCGCGAAGCAGGCGGCTCGTCACACGGGCAGCGCTTGTCACCGTTACCGGGCGGCCAGCAATAATAGCGCGCGCAGGGTGTGCCGCCGAAGATGCCTGAATATTGCGTACGGTGTCCACTGCGCTCGCATCTGATTTCAGGAAGAATTGCCCCTTTACAATCTTGTCGGCATAGGTGGCAAAGAAGTCATCCTGCTTAGTCCACTCGACGGTTCCCTGCTCGATTAAGGAAAGCGCCGTCAGAAGCGCAGACGACCCCAAGTCAGCCAGTTCGGCAGTCAACTCGGTCGTGTTTTTGTTCCCAATTTCAGTGGTACGCACAATGCAATAGTCGCCCGTGTCCATGCCAGCTTCCATGCGCATGATGCACACACCCGCTTCCGCATCGCCCGCCAGAATGGCATGTTCAATAGGTGCTGCGCCACGCCACGCAGGCAAACGCGAAGCATGGACGTTCAAGCAGCCATAACGCGGCAGATCGAGTATTTCCTGGGGCAATATGGCGCCATAGGCAGCCACGCAAATTGCGTCGGGTGAAAGCAAAGCAAGGTCGCTGATGACTTGAGAATCGTGCAAGCTCCGTGGGGTAAAAACAGGGACCCCAGCTTCTTCGGCAAGCAGCTTAACCGGAGAAGCGACCAGCTTATTACCGCGCCCGCGCACTGCATCGGGCCGCGTAAACACCGCTACGACCTCATGGTGGCCAATAAGGTTTTCCAAGATTGTGGCGGAAAACTCAGGTGTACCCATGAATACGATACGCATACCTTCAACCCCCGCCCTGAGTTAGCGCACCTTCACGCTGGTTTCGCCCGGCTTGGCACCTGCCGCTAAGGCCACATCGTAGTCTTGCAAGGCTTGAAGGCGATCCAGAGGCGACGCACTTTCAAACAAGGTCTTACCGTCGAGGTGGTCGATTTCGTGCTGAATACACCGTGCCCACAGCCCATCCGCTTCCATTTCACACTCGCTGCCGTCTAGGTCGAAATAGCGCACGCGCACTTCGGACGCACGAGCAATGGGCACCGTAATGCCAGGGCACGAAAGGCAGCCTTCACCGTCGATGACCACGTCGCCAGAGCTATCAACAATTTCGGGGTTTATAAGGACTACGGGGTTTTTCTTACTTGATTCAATATCACAGTCAACGACAATAATGCGCTTGAGCACGCCCACCTGGGGCGCTGCCAAGCCAACGCCTTCGTTTTTATACATAGTTTTTGCCATTTCTTTGGCAAGTTTTTTAAGGCTCTTATCCCCCACTTCGCAGGGTTCGCACACCTGGCGCAAAATCGGGTCCGGAGCTAACACAATGTCCATCGCTCATCCGCTTTCTCTAGGTTTTACGTAGGGTATTATAACCGTTGCGCTTCCATTGCGTGTGATAGGGCGAGCAGCTAGGCTTAAAAGCGATGTCGTGAGTTCATACTTCGCAATTTTTGCTGTTGCCAAAAATTGCACTTTACAAGTTGACGAGCGTCAAGCGAGAGCGCATAAGGCAAAACAATCCAGTGAATTGTTTTGCCGAACAGCGGAAGCGGTCGCGATTTAAGCCTAGCTGTCGCCCCTATGGTGCCCTGTTAAAAAGGCTCGGGTTTCTGTTTTCGTAGCTTTAGGCGAGCGTAGGAAATGGAAGCGCGCCTTTAAGAAGGGCGCTAGTCTAATTACTAGGCCGAGTGTGGTGGGATGTGGTGAAGAGTGCCCTAGTTATCGCGCCCTTCATTTGCGCGCTTAGCTTTCCGTTAAGCGCGAGTCCGCGGAGAAAACAGGTACCCAAGCCTTTTACAAGGTGCGAAAGAATTATTGGATGGAGATGCGGGCGTGAGCAGCTTTGCGTTCGTTAAGTTCTTTTTGCAACTGCGTGACCGTTTCGAGCAGCAAATCTTGCTCTTCCGAGCTCAAACCCTCGGGGTTTTTCAGTTGGGCGTGATACACATCGACCGCCTCTTCCAAGTCCCCCATGCTCAATGCTTCAAGCGCATACGCTACGTAGGCTTCAGCGCCTTGCGCATCGCCTGCGGATGTGGCGAACAAACGCGCCGACGCAGGCAGGGTTGTCGTAATAGCAGCCACAATGGAAGCAGCGGATGCCGAAGGGTCCTTCGCCAAGATATCGAGCAGCTGCGAAGCCACGGCGCTGTGCAGCGGGTCATGCCAATTGATACCCGCAAGTTCCGATGAATACTGCTGGACCAAACGGGGTTCTTTGGCGCAAACGCCAAGTAAATTCCCTTCGTAGCTTCGGCGGCTGATTTCCGTTTCGGTCAGCTGGATAGGTTCGGGCACAGGCTCGCTTGCATCAATAGACTGCGATGCCGAACTGCCTGCTGCATATGAAGGAGCCGAGTCGTCGTTATAAGACACGCGGGGTGCCTTTAATTTAGCGAGGCGGTCCAGCACATCGTTTTCACGTAAGTGCAAACGGCCCGCAATTTGAATGGCATAGTCTTTGGCCAGCAGCGAATCTTTGATGGGGGCTAACACGGCCAAGGCTTCCGTGACCGCCGATGCACGCCCTTCGGCCGTTTCCGTGTCGAAGGCTGCGAGGCGCCGCTCAATACCAAAGGAAATAAGGGGCTGCGCTTCTTCAACTGCCGCGCGAAGAGCATCAGCACCCTCATTCGCGATAAAGTCAGCTGGGTCGAGGTTGTCTGGCAGGGTGCATGCCACTAAATCGATGCGACGCTTGCCTGCTTCGGGTGTCATAGATTCACCGATGAATTCAAGGGCACGGTCAGCCGCACGCTGGCCAGCAGCATCGCCATCAAACAAGTAAACGATGCGCTTGGACGCATGGCGCGAAATACTGCGGATATGTTGCTTGGTAAGTGCGGTACCCAGGGTGGCCACTACATTGGTCACGCCTGCTTCATGGCAAGCAATCACATCGGTATAGCCCTCCACAACAATGGCCACACCGGTTGCCGTAATGCCCGCCTTGGCCTTATCAAGGCCATAGAGCACACGCGACTTATGGAACAGAGGCGTTTCCTGACTGTTCAAATACGTTGGCTCGTCGTTTACCAGCACGCGGCCGCCAAAGGCAATGCAGTCCCCTACCTCATCAAATATAGGAAACATCACGCGATTGAAAAAGCGGTCAGACACACGTCCATTACGCTCCACCGCAACGTTAGCATCAATCATTTCCTTATTCGCAAAACCACGTGTGCGCAAGTGGGCAACAAGCTCCCCTTTGCCCGGCGCAAAACCAAGCTTCCACTTCTTGGGCACTTCGCCACCAAAGCCGCGATTAGCTAAATACATACGCGCCGCATTAGCTTCGCTCGATCTCCCCCGCATAAGCTGTAGGTGGAAAAACTCACTCGCTTCACGGCAAACATCTTTCAGACGCGCTTTTTCGCCCTGGGAAGGCCCCCGCCCAGCCGTTTCCTGCAGTTCGATATGGGCGCGTTCAGCCAAACGACGTACCGCATCGGGAAATTCAATGCCTTCGATTTCTTGGACAAATTTAAAAACATCGCCACCCTTATGGCAGCCGAAACAATAGAACAACTGGGTATTGGGGTCCACCTTACATGACGGCGTTTTTTCTTCATGGAAGGGGCAGCAGCACCAGAATTCACGCCCGCGCTGGCGCAAGGGAACACGCTCGGAAAACACTTCAACAATGTCGGAAGCGTCACGTACTTTTTGGATGTCTTCGCTGCTAATCGCCATCGCCTATGCCCTTTGAACTCACATGCTCTACCTAGGTTAAAGAAATATTATTTCGCACCCATTCTATATTATTTTTCACTTCGGCAACCAGCTCTTCGGTTGAAGAAAAATGAATCATGGGACGAATACGATGGAGGAATTCGACCTCAACGCGCTTGTCATAAAGATCGCCTTCAAAGTCGAGCAGATGAACTTCCACATTGGCCGTAGTGTCCGCTTCAAAGACAGGACTTTTGCCCACCGCAATAGCCGCGCGATAATCCTGCAGGCCCACATAAGCACGCCCCGCATAGACACCTTCGCCAAGCACGCAGCGCATGGCATCAATTTCCATATTGGCCGTTGCGAAACCGAAGTCTGCCCCCTGCCCACGGCCGGGCTTTACCACATCAGACAACGTGTAGGGATAACCCAGAAGCGCATTAGCCTCTTCAATCTTGCCATCTGCCAGAAGCAGGCGAATGCGCGTTGAAGTAATGGGCAGACCATCGGCCGAAACCAAGGAATGCGCGCAAATCTGGGTGCCAGATTCTTCAGCCCACGCGCGCAAATCATCCACGGTGCCTGAGGCCTTTGCTCCAAAGCGGAAGTCACTTCCCACATGTAAATAGGCAGGCGGAAAGTCCCCAAAGGTTTCTTCCAAAAAGGCACGTGGTTCAAGGGCGGCAAATTCAGGCGTGAAATACAGCATGGCAACCGCGTCTACCCCGCTGCGCGCAAGGGCCTGTAAGCGGTCGCTGTTAGATAAAAGCTTTTTCAGGCGTTCAGCATGAAAGAGTTCGTCAGGGTCAATATCGAAGGTAAGGGCAAGTGCGGCGCCACCACTTTCCTCGGCCGTCTGGCAGGCCGAAGCAAGCAGGTACTTGTGCCCCAGGTGCAAACCGTCGAAAACGCCGAAAGCGCAGGATGCACCTTTGAAGCGATATTGCCCCTGTTCGGGACCAACGCTAAATATCTGCGCCACGTTTCACTCCTTTTGAAAAGCCACAGGCAGACTTCAACTGTCCGCTGCCAGCATCGTATTCATATAATGCCACAAGTTCGTTGTCTGCAATAAGTGCGATGGTCTCACCCGGCGCACATTCCTGCGGTGCGGGAACTACCCCGCTCGTGCATACGCAGTAGCTATCCGTGCTTGCAGCCTTGCGGTCGTATTCAAACAGCTCAATTTCAGCAGGCGAAAGTGCTGCCCCGTGTGCCACGCTCTTTGCGGCCGCACTGCCGCCTTCGAGGAAGGCAAAGCGCATATCAAGCAATTTAAGCGGATCAAGCTGGTAAGCAAAGGGATTTGCTTCAAGCGCTTCAAGACTTACGCAGTCTTCTATGCGCACCTTACCAGCAGAAATGCGCCGTAAGCTCCCCACGTGGGCGCAGGTGCCTGCTGTATGGCCGATGTCGCGCGCAAGTGAGCGTACGTAGGTCCCTGCCGAAACATGGGCCCGCACATGCCAGAGAGGCGCATCCGCCCTGCTTGAATCAAGGCTTTGCAAGGCTAACGAATACACTTCGATCTTGCGCGGTTTCAAGTCAAGCGCCTTGCCCTTTCGTGCAGCGTCATAGGCCGCCTGTCCGTCCACCTTTATGGCCGAATACGCCGGCGGCAGCTGATCTTGTGGGCCCACAAAAGCAGAAAGTAAATCCTGTGCAAAGGCCACATCGCAAAGCTGGCTTGGCACCGCTTCGCTCGCTATCACTTCGCCCGCAGCATCGTCGGTAGAGGTTTGCGTGCCAAATACAATGCTGAAATCGTAGGTCTTACTGTGCCCTGCCATAAACTTGTCGAGCCTGGTGGCTGGCCCCACGCACAGCACCAACACACCCGTCGCTTCAGGATCAAGCGTTCCCGTGTGTCCTACACGGCGCTCACCATAAATGCGGCGAACCTTGTTAACCACATCGTGTGATGTCATGCCAGAGGGCTTATCGATTGCTACCACAAAGGAATAATCGGTCGATGCACGCTTGGCCATGGCCTTCACCATTGCCTATTGCGCACTTGTTGCAAGCGCAGCAAACTCTACTTTGAGCGCTTCAATGGCATCGTCCATGCTGCCTTCAAAGGTGAATCCGGCCGCTGCTTTATGGCCACCGCCACCCAAACGTCCCGCAATTTCAGAGACATCGGTGCTGTCTTTTGCCCGTAAGCTGCCGCGCACATTGCTTTCCTGTTCGCGCAACAAGCAGGCCACGCGCACGCCACGCAAACAACGCAGCACATCAATCAACGGTTCTGCATCAGCACGCGTCGCACCGGTATCGGCGAAGTCCTGAATGTTTAAATAGCTATAGGCGAACTGCCCACCTTCGAGCAACTCATGATGTGAAAGCATGCGCTCTTCAAGTGCCATGGACTGGGCACTGCGGTTTTGATACATAAGCGTTGCCAAGTCCGATGGGTCCGCGCCCGCTTCCACCATTTCCGCAGCTGCTCGAAGCGCCGCGGCATTCGTGTTTTGGTACTGGAAGCGGCCGGTGTCGGTCATAAGCCCCACATAACAAGCCGCTGCCATTTCAGCATTTCGGGAAAGACCGAGTTCAGCGAGCAAGTCCCAAATAATCATGGCACAGGCAGGGGCATCTTCGTCAATATAGTTCATGTCCGACATGGTTTCGGGCGATGGATGATGATCAATCGTTATGGTGTGCGCCGCATTTGCATGAAGAGCTGCTGCTTCTTCGCCCATGCGTTTAGCAAGTGGCACATCAACTGAAATGAAGGTATTGAAAGAATCGGTGAAGTCCTTGGCTACCACCATGCTTTCCATGCCTGGTAACTGAGCTAAAGCATAGTCGACCGCGTCCGCCTTTGCCAGAAGACAAGTAACCTTTTTGCCAAGGGCACGTAGACCTTCTGCAAGAGCGAGCTGCGAACCGATGCAGTCGCCATCGGGACTTATATGCCCGCAGATGACAAAGTTATCGCGCGCCTTAAGGTCGTAGACGATTTCGGCTAATGTTTGATTGGCTGCCACTTCCCTACTCGCTTTCGTCTTCGCCTGCAACCGACATACGCGAAGCCTCACGAGCCAAAGCAGCTTCAATGGCCTGAGCTTCGTCTACGCTAGCATCCAGCATGAAGCGCAGCTGCGGTGCCACACGCCAATCCAAATTGCGCGCCATGACACTGCGAATATGCCCTGCAGCCTTTTCGAAGGCAGCAGCCACGGCATCATATTCGCTTGGTTCGGCCGTGTAAAACACATTGCAAACGCTGCGGTCAAAGCTCACTTCGCAACCCGTAATGGTCACCATGTTAAGCCGTGGGTCACTTACGTCGAAGAGCAGCGCGTTAGCAATAACCTCACGCGCTTGCTCGTTTACTTTTCTGTTCGAAGATCCTTGTTTCATGTTCGTTTATCTTTCAACTCGTTTTAGGGAATGCATGAGGGGTGCTGGGGTGGTATTGAGCTGGCTCTGAACGTCAAATACTGCAAATAATGCGAGCATTATTTGCGCTTTAAAAGCTAAGTTCAGTGCAGTGAAGCGCATGAGCCGAAACCATCCAGTGAATGGTTTCGGCGAACAGCGAGAACGGCAGCTCGAATATCACCCCAGACCCCTCTTTTTAGATTCCTTCTACAGCTTTCAAACTACTCCGTGCGTTCAACTTCGACCACTTGGTAGCCTTCGATAGTGTCACCGACTTTAATGTCTTGGTAACCTGAAATACCAATACCGCATTCGTAGCCGCTGCGGACGCTCTTGACGTCGTCCTTGAAGCGCCGCAGGCTGTCAATTTCACCTTCGAAGATAACCGTACCGTCGCGCACAATGCGAACCTTGTCGTCGCGGCTGATTTCACCTTCCACGATGTAGCAGCCTGCGATGGTACCCGCCTTGGGAACCTTAAAGGTGTCGCGCACTTCGGCGATACCCGTATCACGTTCAACGATGTCGGGCGACAACAGACCCACGCGTGCGGCGTTGATATCTTCGATGGCTTGATAGATAACCCTATAGAGGCGAATGTCGACCTTTTCCTTTTCAGCTACCTGACGCGTCTTGCCTGTCGGGCGTACGTTAAAGCCAATGATGATAGCATCGGAAGCCGCGGCAAGCGTAACGTCGGTTTCGGTGATGCCGCCAACAGCTGCATGGATGATATTAATCTTGACTTCGGACTGATCCATCTTGGAGAAGGCGTCACGCAAGGCTTCAATGGAGCCGTCGACGTCGGCCTTAACAACCAGGTTCAGGTCAGTCTGCTTGCCTTCCTCGATATGACTAAAGAGTTCATCGAGGCTCATATGGCTGCGCTCCTGGGCCTTCAGGCGGGCACGCAAGGCGCGTTCTTCAGCCAGCTTACGTGCATCGCGTTCATCTTCGAAGACGCGGAATTCGTCGCCTGCGGTCGGAACGCTCGACAGACCAAGGATTTCAACCGGGTCAGCAGGACCAGCCTCTTCAACATTTTCGCCAAGCGGACCAACGAGGGCACGCACACGGCCGTAGCTGGTACCAGCTACCACCACGTCGCCTGGACGCAAGGTACCACGGTTCACGAGCACCGTGGCCACCGGGCCGCGGCCCTTGTCCAGGTTGGCTTCAACAACATAACCGCTGGCGAGCGCATTGGGGTTAGCCTTAAGCTCGAGGACATCGGCCTGCAGAATAATAGTTTCAAGCAGGTCGTCGATGTGTTCGTTTTGCTTTGCGGAAACATCCACAAACATGTTCGAGCCGCCCCACTCTTCGGGGATAATCTCGTATTCGGTGAGTTCCTGGCGCACACGATCGGGCGTGGCACCAGGCTTGTCAATCTTATTCACGGCCACCACAATAGGTACGCCCGCAGCCTTGGCATGGTTAATAGCTTCAATGGTCTGCGGCATCACGCCGTCGTCGGCCGCCACCACCAAAACAACGACGTCGGTAATAGCCGCACCACGTGCACGCATGGCGGTAAAGGCTTCGTGGCCCGGCGTGTCGATGAAGGTAATCTGCTTGCCGTCAATTTCGACAACGGATGCACCAATGTGCTGGGTAATACCGCCCGCTTCGCGCTCCGCTACGCCCGTTTCACGGATGGCGTCCAAAAGCGAAGTCTTGCCATGGTCAACGTGACCCATAAC
Source organism: Eggerthellaceae bacterium (assembly GCA_017459805.1). GTDB lineage: Bacteria > Actinomycetota > Coriobacteriia > Coriobacteriales > Eggerthellaceae > CACXMZ01. Next base: position 11,589 of record JAFUCE010000125.1, on the reverse strand, counting down.
AGTAACCACGGGTGGACGCGGAAGTAAATCGGCCTCGGTGTCGTTATAGACCACCGCGTACTCTTCTTCAGGGGATACCACGCGCACCTTACGACCCATGTCATCAGCAATAAGTTCGATTAAGTCATCGGACATGGTCTGCGTAAGCGTGTGCACCTGCCCCAACATGAACAGACGCTTGATAACATCATTAGGCGGTACGTTCAGCAAGTCCGCAAACTTCTGCACGCTGGCACCCTGCGGAATTTCGATGACCGAATCGTCCAAAACAAGTTCAGGGTCGAGGCCTTTTTCCAAGGCCTCCAGCTCTGCACGTTCACGCGCTTCCGCTTCACGCTTTTCCTTGCGCTTCTTACGGCGGCCTTCACCTTCATGGCTTGCCGCTTCAACAGCTGCACGCGCTTCAGCCAGCACCTTGTCGCGCTGGAGCTTTTCGGCTTGCACAGCCATTTGCGCATAAACATCGTCGCCGCTTGCCTCCACGGGCTCTCCGGAAAGCTCGGGCACATCGGGTTCAAAGCTGCGACGGCTGCGCCCCTTCTTGCGCCCCTCACGGGCAGGTGCAGGAGCGGGTTGCACTGGCGTAGCTTCCATACGAGCCTGTTCGCTTTCAATTTGCGAAAGCAGCGAATCAAAGGCAGAAGGGGCAACGGGCGCTGCCTCCAGCACACGTTCTTCTTCAGGCTCTGGCTCTACCTTGGCACCACGTGCAGGCTTAGCTCCACGCAGGCGTTCTTCAACAGCCTGCTTTTTCGCTACATCTTCGGCTGCCTGAGCCAAACGAGCACGCGCCGCTGCTTCAGCTGCCTCACGTTCTACGCGTTCAGCTTCAGATGCAATCTGGCTTTCCAAACCAGCATAAAGCGAAGGCGCCGGTACGGGTTCGGCAGGTTCTGCTTCCTCTACATATTCTTCTTCGGGCTCTTCTTCAGGCACGGGTGCACCCGCGTAACCTTCATCGACGTCAACCATCTGACGGCGGGCGCGTTCAGCTTCGCGGGCAGCGCGTTCGGCTTCAACTGCAGCACGACGTTCTGCCTCTTCAGCAGCCTTTTTTGCTTCTGCTTCAGCCTTTTCGGCAGCAAGAGCTTCCGCTTCCTTGTCGTCGATGATGCCTGCCTGAGCCTTCAGTTCTGGTTCAAGGTTTTTGCGCACCTTTTGCACGTAGGCATCATTGAGCACGCTCGCGTGGCTTTTTGCCGGAATCTTCATTTCGGCAAGACGCTCGAGCAATTCCTTGCTGCTCAGATTAAGCTCTTTTGCTAATTCGTGTACACGCATATCTGCCATTCGTTAACTCCTACTGCTAACTTATGCCCTTTGTATATGCGCTTGCAGGGCCTGGGCCACTACCTGCGCTTCTTCATTGCTTACTTTAGTCTTCAGCGCATGGGAAAGACGTCCCGTGCGCGCTTTATCAAAGCACTCTGGCGAGCACACATAAGCGCCGCGCCCCGCAAGCTTACCGCTTGCATCGAAGCTGATACCTTCAGCGGTGCGCACAATGCGAAGCAAGTCTGCCTTGGACGCCTTAGCTCCACAGGCAATACAGCTTCGCTCGCGATTATGTGTGGGTGTGTTCGTCAAAGGCTCTAGTCCTCGTCATCGCTGTCATCGTCATCGTCGTCATCGTCGTCAGCTTCGGTTTCGCCTCCCGCGTTATCTTCTTCGCTTTCGCCTTCGGCTTCTTCGGCGTCGTCTCGTTCTTCGCTTTCCTCTTCTGCCGCTTCTTGAACCTCTTCTGCTTCGCCTTCTTCAAAGTCATCATCTTCGTCGTCTTCGAGCTCAGCCGCCTTTGCCGCTTCAGCCTCTGCGGCAAAGCGCTTCAGGCGCTCAAGCAATTCTTCTTCGTCAGTGTCGGCATGCACGCCGCAGAAGTGTGAACCGGGGCGAGCATGGTTGCGGCAGCGGATACCATCTTCGGTCACGTATTCGCACAGACCGCCTTCGGTATCTTCCGTTTCCGCTTCTTCGTCAAGCAAAGCGTCAGCTACCAAGGAAGCTTCGCCTGCAAAGGAAGCTGACTTGATGTCGATATGCCAACCCGTCAAACGTGCCGCCAGGCGGGCGTTTTGGCCCTCTTTACCAATGGCCAAGGAAAGCTGGTCGTCGGGAACGATAACGGTGGCGTAATGTGATTCTTCGTCGATGTCCACACGCGTTACCTTCGCAGGTGAAAGGGCGTTTTTAACATAGATCGCAGGGTTTTCATCCCACTGAATAACGTCCACGCGTTCGTTGCGCAGCTCTTCTACTACCATGCGCACGCGGCTACCCTTGGGGCCAACGCAGGCACCTACGGGGTCAAGGTTTGCCTCGCGCGAAGAAACGGCAATCTTGGAGCGAGCACCAGGCTCACGCGCGATGGACTTAATTTCAACCATGCCGTCATAGATTTCGGGCACTTCAATTTCAAACAGACGACGGATAAGGTCTGGGTGCGTACGCGAAACCACGATAGCAGGACGTGCCTGTTCGCCGCGCACTTTCGGGTCGTCGGAATTGGGGTTGCGCACTTCAATAATGAGCGTCTTGAGGCGCTGATTGTGGCGATAGCGCTCGCCTGCGGGGCGTTCATTGCGCTCGTTGGGGCTGCGCTTTTGGTCGTAGTGTGGCAGTTCTGCTTCAACACCGTCGCGAATCTTGATGATGGTGAACTCTGGTGTGCCCTGAAGCACAGTACCCGTTACCAAGTCGCCCACGCGCTGGCTGAACTCTTCATAGATGGTTTGACGACCAGCCTCGCGCACGATGGCATTAATAACACCTTTGGCGTTTTGCGCGGCAATACGGCTTACGTCGTCGGGCGTACGGTCAATCTCGTCAAATTCGTGATAGTTACCCTCTTCGTCGGGCTCACCCTTGGGGACCAGTTCATACACGTAAATCTTACCCGTGTTACGGTCGATAATTACGCGCGCAGAATGGTCGTAGTCCATGTCTAAAATGCGCTCGTAGCTTTTCGCAAGCGACTGCTCCAAGCGCTCAATCAGGTAAAATTCGTCAATCCTGCGTTCGTGAGCGAGCGCCTGTAAGGCCTCAATCAACTCTGAGCTTGCCATTACTCTTCCTTTCCTATTCGCCTATCGCGAAAAATCAATCGTGCCCTTTACGTTGGCACGTTTAATACCGTCCAAAGGAATGGCTTCTTCTGTGCCATCCACCTCTATAAGCACGTCATTGTCACGCATGCCGAGCAATTTGCCCGTCCACTTCGAGCGGCCATCCATTGGCTCCTGGCACACGATATGCACCACTTCGCCCGCAAATCGTTCGAAATGTGCCTGCGTGCGCAAAGGACGGTCGATGCCCGGTGAAGAAACTTCGAGCATATATGCCCCGGGAAATGGATCAATCTCGTCTATGATGGGATTAATCCACTCCTGAGCTGCGGAAAGTTCGTCGAAACCCACACCGTTTTCCGTGTCTATATACACACGAATAGTGGGCGCTTTCTTCGCCCCCGCAATTTCAACCGTCACTATTTCTGTGCTGTGTTTGCGCGCCTCATGTTCCAGCGCCTCAAGCAGGCTTTTTTCCTTTGCACTGAGCACGCTAAAACCTCCTTCCTTAAAAAAGAAGCGGGCATCTGCCCACTTCCCGCAAAACGAGTAAGTTGTACGCGCTAAACGCAGAAGTATTTTTACCATAAATCCTGGGCTTTTGCTAGAAAATATGGAGGTTTTAGGAACAAGGGGCATGAATGGCCAAGCGAAATGGCTCTCACACGTAAAAATAATGAGTCATTTTGCTATTACACGCGCTGGGAAACAAGGAGGCGGTTCAGCGCGTCAAGATAGGCCTTAACGGATGAGACGATGATGTCGGGGTCGGTGCCACGACCCGTGAACACGCGTCCTTCGGGGCCAGCAATACGCACGGTTACTTCACCGAGGGCGTCAGTGCCGCGCGTGGCAGCCTGAATGTCAAACTCAAGCAGTTCATTTTCAACCTGAATAATCTTATTAACCGCCGCGTATGCCGCGTTAATAGGCCCGTCCCCCGTGGTGGCAACCGTATGCTCTTCGCCTGCTTCGTCGGCAAGCGTCAATGTGACCGTGGGAGTTAAGGGAAAGCCCGTTGAAACTTGTAGGCCACGCAAGGTATAAAGAGCGTGCGCCGCACGACCCATTTCGCCTACGAGGCTTTCGAGGTCTTCATCGTAGACTTCACGCTTACGGTCAGCCAGTTCAAGGAACTTTTGATAAATTGTGTCGAGCGTTTCTTCGTCAAATTCAAAGCCAAGTTCTTCAAGACGGTGCGAAAGAGCGGCATGCCCACTGCGTGCCGTCAGAACAATATTGCTTTGCGCTGCACCCACCGTTTCGGGATTGATGATTTCATAGGTTTCGCGCGCCTTCAGCACACCATCCTGATGGATGCCTGACGAATGGGCAAAGGCGTTCGCACCGACAATGGCCTTGTTCGCCTGCACACGGATGCCCGTCGTGGAAGCCACCATGCGGCTTGCCCGCAGGATTTCACGGGTATCAATATCGGTATGGGCGTCCAAATCTTCCCCGTGAAGCGCAATGCCCATAACCACTTCTTCAAGGGATGCATTGCCGGCGCGTTCGCCCAAACCATTAACGGTGCACTCCACCTGAGTAGCACCTGCCGCCACGCCCGCAAGGGAAAGCGCCGTGGCAAGACCGAGGTCGTTATGACAATGCACGGCTACAGTAGCGCTTTCAATGCCACGCACGTGTTCGAACAAATAGGCAATTAGTGCGCCAAATTCTTCAGGGAGCGAATAGCCCGTTGTATCGGGGATATTGATAACTGAAGCACCTGCGTCAAGAGCAGCCTCGCAAGCCCGTGCTAAAAATTCGCGGTCGGCGCGGGCCGCATCTTCGGCATAAAACTGCACATCGGAGCAAAGTTTTTTAGCAAATGAAACACTTGCACGAACGCGGTCCAGGCACTCGGCTTCGCTTATGCCCAACTTGTTTTGCAAATGGAGGGACGAAACACCAATACCTGTTTGGATGCGCGGGCGCTTGGCAGACGAGAGGGCATCGGCAGCCGCCTGAATGTCGGAATCAATGGCACGCGACAAAGCACACACCACAGCTGATTCCCCCACCGCTTCGGCCACAGCGCGCACACTTTCAAAGTCGCCTGGGGAAGACGCTGGGAAGCCCGCCTCAATGACATCAACCTTCAGGCGAACCAGTTGACGAGCGATGGCAACTTTGTCCTCGCGGGTCATTGATGCACCTGGCGACTGTTCGCCGTCGCGCAGGGTCGTATCGAATATGTCAATCTTTCGCGTCATAGCGCAACATTGTACTAGATGTGGCCAAGCCAGGCTTCCATAAGCCCATGAAGGTGAACGTATCGACACATCCTCCCATCTAATGCATACAAGATAAACCTATAGAAGCAAAGCTTAAAGCGTGCACGCGCTAGGTGCCTGAACGAGTGATGGCAGTAACCCCCGTGCGAGTGATTTCATTGAGGTTGTAGGGTTTAAGCAGTTCTTCAAGTGCCGAAAGCTTGCTTTGCGCACCCGTAGCCTCAACGATGAGCGACTTGCGCCCCACATCCACAATCTTCGCGCGGAATACATTGGCAATTTCGATGACTTCGCTGCGCTTTTCAGGCTCCACGCCTACGCGGAACAGCACTAGCTCGCGCTCAATGGCTTCGTCTTCGGTCAAGTCGGTAATCTTGTGCACGCAAACCAGCTTATTCAATTGCTTGGTAATTTGTTCGTAGGCAACATCATCAGCTTCCACAACGGCCGTTATACGCGACTTGGTCGGATCTTCGGTGGGTGCCACCGAAAGCGAATCGATGTTAAAGCCGCGGCGCGACACCAAACCCGTAACACGCGAAAGCACGCCTGGTTTGTTTTGGACTAACACACTCATCACGTGCCTCATAGCGTGCCTCCTTCCTCGGCTGCTTCATCATCAAAGGGTGAATCGAGGTCCTTTCGTTGTTGGCGCGCCCGTTCAGGACGCTCCAAGCCCAGACGCACGGCGCCAACGGCCAGATCAATTGCCCCCAAGGCATCATGCGTTGCACCCCCTGGCGGAACCATCGGGTACACGTTCGCATCGCGCGGAATAGCCACGTCCAAAAGAAAGCAGCCCTCCGCCTCCAGCATGGTTTTTATGGCGCCTGCCACATCATCGGGGCTACTTACACGCGCCGCTTGCCAACCATAGGCCTGAGCCAGGGCCACAAAATCAGGATTCGCAGAAAACTCGGTAGCACTAAAGCGCTTGCCGTAGAACAGGGTTTGCCACTGGTGCACCATGCCGAGCGAGGCATTATCCATGAGTAACACCTTTACACTGACACCCGCCTCTATAGCAGTTGCCATTTCTTGGATATTCATTTGCAGCGACCCGTCGCCCGCAATACAAATGACCTGCGACTTAGGCACACCCAAGCCCGCACCTATGGCAGCCGGGAAACCAAAGCCCATGGTGCCCAAGCCGCCGCTCGTAATAAAACTGCGCGGTGTTTCGCGTTCCATAAACTGAGCAGCCCACATCTGGTGTTGCCCCACCTCGGTGGTCACAATGCTCGCACTTCCCGCAAGCTGGTGGGAAAGTTCCATAATGACGTCTTCGGGCACAATGCCTTGGCGCCCTTCTTCAACGGCGGTACTGTAGAAGGGCCAACGCGCCTTCCATGCTTCAATTTCAGCAAGCCACGCGCTGCTTTGCGATTGAGCTTTTTGCGCACGTAAGGAATCGACTATGTCGGATAGAACGCCTGCAAGGTCACCCACGATAGGAACATCGGTTGGCAACACTTTACCAATTTCGGCTGGATCAATGTCTATATGAATGACCCGAGCTCGTTCTGCAAAGTGCGCAATCTGTCCCGTCACACGGTCGGAAAGATGTGTGCCCGCACATATCAGCAAGTCGCATTGAGCAATGGCTTCATTGGCATACTTGGAGCCATGCATACCCACATGCCCCAGGTTTAAGGGATGCGCGCTCGGCAGCGCTGTCTTTCCCATAAGCGTGGTGACCACGGGAATTTGCATGGTATCCACCAGAGCAGTAAGCACCTCACTCGCATGAGCACTTGCTGCGCCACCACCCGCAATGATGAGGGGCTTTTGCGCTTCGCCAATGAGCGCAGCCGCTTTGCGAATCTGCTTAGCATTACCCTTCACGGTCGGTTTGTAACTTGGTGTATTAACCGTTTCGGGCCAGGAAAAATCGAGGCTGGCACTGGCCACGTCACTTGGCACGTCAATAAGCACCGGCCCTGGGCGCCCGGTGCTTGCCACGTGGAAAGCTTCAGCAAAGGTTTCGGGCAATTCCTTCACATTGCGCAGCAAGTAGGAATGTTTCACCACGGGAAGCGTAATGCCGAAAATGTCCGCCTCCTGGAAGGAGTCGGTACCGATAACGCTTGTGGGTACCTGGGCCGTAATAAGAATCAAGGGCACGCTGTCCATATAGGCTGTGGCAATGCCCGTTACGGTATTCGTAGCACCGGGGCCACTGGTCACTAGCACCACACCAGGCTTGCCCGTTGCGCGCGCATAACCGTCGGCTTCGTGTACCGCAGCCTGTTCGTGGCGAGACAAAATAAATTGGATATCGGATTCAAAGAGAGCGTCGAACAATTTAACGGCCTGCCCACCCGGGTAGCCAAAAACAAATTCGACACCTGCAGCTTGTAATGAGGCAATAACTGCCTGTGCACCAGTCATAGTCTTCCTTTCACGTACTTGCCAAGTTAAAAACCCAAAGATCGTTCAGGCATCAACTTCGCGTTCGGCCCTTCAGCTCCACTGCCTTTCAGAAGACGTACCTGCTGGATTTACCGGTAGCAAGACCGCCTTTTTACTTCGCAGCTTCACAGCCAGTATGCAATTGGCTAGAGATTATAGCCCTCTTCATGTAATTGAGCAATGATGGAACGGGCAGTGGCAATATCAAGCTGACCTGGGGCTGTAGTGGACACCGCACTGCAAAATGTAGCGCAACTGCCAAAGAACTCCCCCGCGATACGGGTAATAGAGCCAAGCTCCCCCATGGAAATGCCAATGAGATAAGCGTCTTTATTGTCGCTTGCAAACTGATTAGTTGCGGCCATCAGCCGAAGTTCATCGCCTTCTTCAACGGCTGTAACCGCCAGTTTGCACACGTCAGCACCAAGCTCGTATTCGCGCTGGTAAATGTCGTAGAGCATATCGAAAACAGGAGTCGAGCGCATGTCGTGATAGGATACAAGGGAAGCCACCTGTGTTTCGCGCGCTAAGGTCACAAGCTTGGAAGCACTTTCGCTCTCCAGCTCTATATCGAGCATATCGATGTCGCCCGAAACTGCAGCCGCACAGGCATAGGCAAAGTAATCCTCTTCAGAAAGCGCGGCTTGCCCACCCTGCGCGGCGCTACGTAAGGTAAAAAGAAGAGGAATCTTGCCCAAACTGAGGCGCAGTTCATGCAAGCACGCAAGCAACTGCGTTTCATCAAGGGGTTCAAGAAAGTCGGCGCGCCACTCAACGATGTCTGGCTGAGCATGAAGCACAATATCAGCCGCCGTGCGCACTTCACTTACATCCGCCCCCGTAAGAGGCACAATAATCTTGGGAACGCCTGAACCCAGTTCGATATTGCGGAGCTTTAGCATGACTTCACACCATATTGGGCGTAGTAGGCATCAAGCTTATTTTTAAGCGCGTCATCAATTAGAAGGTGACCGTCCACTTCTTTGCCAAAGAGGTAGTCGATGACTTCGTGCATAGACACGATAGCAGCCGTAGGAAAACCATACTTATCCGAAACCTCATCGATGGCAGCCTTGCTACCACTAGGGCCGACCTCTTCGCGGTTGAGCGAAACCATAAGCCCTACGACGTCCACCTTTGCCGCACCGGTAAGCAGCGGGTAGGTTTCATCGATTGACTTGCCCGATGTGGTCACGTCTTCAACCATAACCACGCGCATACCATCTTGAAGAGAAGCACCGAGCAAATTGCCGCCTTCGCCGTGGTCTTTCACTTCCTTGCGGTTGGAGCAATACTGAACTTCTTTGCCAAAGAGTTCAGCGAGGCCCATAGCGGTCACTACCGAAAGCGGAATGCCCTTGTAGGCAGGGCCGAACACTATATCGAAATCCAGGCCGAACGCAGACTCAATAGCGCGAGCATAGTAAAGCCCCAGCTGATGGAGCTGTTCACCCGTGGTATAGGCACCCGCATTCATAAAAAAGGGCGAAGTGCGCCCGCTCTTTAAGGTGAATTCGCCAAACTTCAGCACATCGGATGCCACCATGAAATCGATGAAGTCTTTTTTATACTGGTCCATGTGCTTTACCCCTCTTCCCTCTTTGCTTGCTAGGCTGCAAGTGCTGAATCGCTTTCTGTGTCGCCATTATCAGTTTCGCCGTCGCTGCCAAGATCTGCATAGGTTTCGTCTCCTGCTTGCGCCTCGTCCGCTTCTTGCGCTTCATCGCCTTCTTCGCTTTCGCTTTCAGCACGCGCCTGGGCAACGCTTGGCCCAACGAGACGGTTGATTTCTGCAACGTAGGCCGCAACGCCCTCTTCGGTAAGATTGACACCGTTGTCCTGCAGGTAATTGTCGTGCCCCACTGTGAGCGCATACCAATCAATAATGTTTACCTTGGCATTGTTCGCCGCGAGTTCTTGAAGCAGGGCATTATTAGAGTCGCAGAAGGGGCTTGGCGTGCGCGAGGTAATCAGCCAGACTTCCTTGTCGGGCCCAATACTTTCGAGCAGCGTTGAAACTTCGTTGCTATTAAGTTTTTCTTCAGCACCCAAGGCCAGCACGACGACATTGCCGACCACCTTGGAATTGACGTAATTGTCATAAGCCGCCTGCACGGATGCCGTGGTGCGCGCATCGGCGCAATCAACCACGCCACGCGGGAACAGTTCAGCGAGCTGTTCAACAGCATTCAGCGTTACAACGTCGCCGATAAAGGTGATGTCATACTTCGAATTGGCATCGGTAGGCACCACATAGTGCATGGTGTCCACCACCAAGTTCGCAAAGGCTTCGCGCCCGTCCCAGGTAAGGTGAATGCCGTCTTCGATGAGCCATTCATCGTGCCCCGCCGACGCTGCATACCAGTCAATAAGGTGGGCGTTTTCGTGGGCATCAACGCAAGCTTGAATGGCTGCGTTATTCGGCTCACAACGCTCGTCGGGCACGCGGATATTGACGAACCACACGCTGCGGTCGGGCCCACAGAGTTCCATGACTTCTTCGAGTTCTTCCTCTTCGGCATAGCCGTTGGTGCTCATGCTCATAACGACGGTGTCGCCCACAACGCCCTTGTCCAGATAGCCCTGCAGCACTTCGATACCCTGGAAATACTGACGGCAGCCTTCGGTATCTATCATGCCATGCGGAAAACGATCGTTTAATTCCTGGTTAGCGCCCAAAGAAACTGAGTCGCCAATAAAGACCACATCGTACACGCCATCAACAAGGGGTTTAATAAGGGTAGCGCTCATAACCTTTTGCTCGTCAGCCGCAACGCCGCCTTCCGCCACGGGGGGCACAAAGACAATACCGCCAAGCGAAAGCGCAAGCACCGCTGCGGCAAACGCCGTTGCAGGCACATGGCTTTTCACCCATCCGGCAAAGCTTGGTTTCGCGCCTGCGAGAGCCTTGCCTGCCTTGCCTGCCTTGCGCCCACCAGCCTTGGCATATGCGCCCACAGCAGCTGGCAGAGCCCTGAAAGCGCTCAAACCCTGGGTGCGAATTGGCTTTTCAATAAAGCGATACGAAAGTGCCGAAATACCAATGATGAGCGCCATTTCTATAAGGTAGATCCACCAGGGAATCATGGTTGCATTACGTGGCTGTAGCAGGCAAATAATGGGGAAATGCCACAGATACATGCCGTAGCTGCGCTTGCCAAGCCACACAAAACCATCCCAAGCAAAAACTTTTGACATGATAGTGCGCGGATGAACGAGCGATGCAATCACGACGGCCGAAAGCACGCTACAAAGCACGAGGCCGCCGTAATACATAAAATCGGAAAAGCCGCTGATAAAAATGCACATGAGCAGGATGCCGATAAAAGCAACAAGGCCCGCTATATCGAGCATACCCACAGAAGAGTTGGCTGCATTGCGGGAACCCGACCCAGACAGCTGCGAAGAAGGCCACGCAAATGATAGCCACGCGCCTATCAACAAAGAAAAGGCACGGGTGTCAGTGCCGTAGTACACACGGCTCGGGTCGCCCGCAGGGTCGTAGAGCACAGCCATCGCAACGGCGCTTACCAGGGCGAGCACCAAGCACATGCGCGAAATCGACTTCTTCCCCACCCCTACTTTATAAATAGTAAGCAGGATAATGGGCCATACCAGATAGAACTGTTCTTCAATAGCCAGCGACCAAAAATGTGTCAGTGGGCTTGGGGCGCCAACCGCTTCAAAATAGCTGAGGTCGCGCAGAATATACCACCAGTTTTCAAACCAAAAGAGACCCGGAATAATGTCGGGGCGCATCTTGGTAAGCAGCAAAGGCGAAAACAGAGCAAAGACCGCCGACATCACCACGATAACGGTCACGATGGCGGGAAAGAGGCGACGTATACGCCTGAGCCAAAACTGCGGCAAATTAATAG
>JAFUCE010000124.1 GCA_017459805.1 Eggerthellaceae bacterium | reverse complement strand
TCATCATCGTCATCATCGTCGTCGTCGCGTTCAAATTCCAGCTTATCCAGACGGTTGTCCCTGTCGTCGTCATCGTCGAGGTCGCGCGTGATAGCCGCCAGGCCGCGCGCGTTGGGCGTTTCGGCAAGAATGTTGCCGTTCGCGTCGATGATTTGCATCATTTCGTCGCCCGCAAGATCAATGGCCGCCTGATAATTTCCCGCTGCCACTTCGGCTTGCGCACGGTCGAGACGGTCATCCAGCGCGCTGGAAATCATGCCCGTCAGAATCTGCTGCATAGCAAATGCGGTTACCCCAATAACGAAAAGCATAGCGAGCGCCGTTGCCAACGTGGCGGCAAGCGTTACTTTTCCTCGAATGCTTTTTGGGCCAATTGCCATGATTTCTCCGTAGCCTATTCCTGCCCCAGCCAATAGCCAACGCCACGAATGGTGTGGATGAGCGGCATTTCGAAGGGTGCGTCAATCTTCTTGCGAAGATAGCCGATGTACACTTCAACCACGTTGTCGTCGGCGGCGAAATCTACCCCCCACACATGTTCAAGCAGCTGAGCCTTCGAAATGGCGATATTTTCATTGTGGATAAGGTATTCAAGAAGCGAAAACTCGCGAGCCGTTAATTCAATGGGCGTACCCGCGCGCTCAACCTGCTTCGTTGCAGGGTTAAGCGTAAGGTCCCCCACTTGCAAGACGCCGCTGCGCCCGACGGGCCCGCGCCTCAGGAGCGCACGCAGCCGCGCGACCAACACTACCAGCGAAAACGGCTTACGCAGAAAGTCGTCGGCACCAATATCGAAGGCGTCCGCTTCGTCGTATTCGCCGTCTTTGGCCGTCAGCATCAGGATTGGCGTCGTGATGCCCGCTGCACGGATTTCTTTACACACATCGTAGCCATTCATACCGGGCAACATAATGTCGAGGGTGATAGCGTCGTAGTCCTGGCTGAGCGCCATATCGAGCGCCGTGTTGCCGTCCGTGGCCGTATCAACAGCAAAGCCCTCCGACTTAAGACTTTTGCGGAGGTACTCAACTATGTTTGCTTCGTCTTCTACAACCAAAATTCGCATAAGGCTTCCTGTCTTGTTGTGTCGTGTGCGTTTGCTATGTCGTATGCGTTTGCTGTGTCGTGTGCGTTTGCTATGTCGTGTTCATTTGCTGTGTCGTGTTCATTTGCTGTGTCGTGTGCGTGCACCAACTGAGCGTATTGTAACGGTTGGAAGGAATAGAAGTTGGCGCACGCACATATCTTATGGGGCAAGTACATTTTTGTTAACGCAGGTTCGGGAAAAGGACGGTGCCGAAACCCTTTTTGATGACATTTGCCCCCGGGATTGGTTTAGCGTATGGGCCTAGTCGTCCCAGTCGTCGTGGTCGTCGTCAATGTCGACTTCCCAGCGGCCGTCGTCGTACTCGTAGGTAACGCCGTTTTCAACCTTGGAATCCTGTTCCCAAACACCATCGTCATACTCGTAGGTAATACCGTTTTCAACCTTGGAGTCAGCTTCCCAGCGGCCGTCGTCATACTCATACAGCGTGCCGTTTTCGATCTTCTTGTCGTTTTCAGCTTCCCAACGGCCGTCGTCCCATTCGTAGACTACGCCGCCTTCTTGCTTGTAGGAGTCGTCGCCAAACGTAGCGGTTACATCAGCTGCAGGTGCAGAATCAACGCTTGGGGCAGGCTCAGGAGCCGGAGCTGGTTCTGGTGCAGCAGGGGCAGCAGGAGTCGGGTCCTGTGCAGGCGCATTTTGTCCCGCATTATTGTTGCTTTCAGCAAGTGCTGCCTCGTAGGCCTTTTGTACTGCTTCGGCTTCACGCACGGCTTCTTCAGCGTCCAGTGCTTCTTCTGCAGCATCGGGAGCGCCAGCTTCTGCCTTACGCTTTGCTTCGGCTAGTTCTTGTTCTGCTTCGCGAGCTTCTTCTTCAGCTTCAGCCTTAAGCTTTGCAAGGCGCTGCTCCAGGGTGTCGAGCGCGGGTGCCTGTGCGGGCGCAATTTCGTTCGCCCCTGCTTCGGCCTGAACCACGGCCGCTTCTGGCGTGGCGGGGACAGCCTGGGCTGCCGAGTCGTTGGTGTAGGCCATGGCAAAACCTGCGACACCTACCGTCAAAATAAGTACTGCTGCAACAGACGCGATTGCCGTTACCCTTACTGAATTCTTATCCATTTTTGCTTCCTTTCTCTTGTTCGCCCTTACGCGAAAATGCTTTTACGTTTTCTCATGTGCTCGAGCGTGCAAGAGAATGGTCGCAAACAAAGCTGAGAAGAAACTGAGAGAATCCGCGCGAAACTGAGAGATCCCTGAGAAGGATATGTGTTATGAGGGCACAAGCTCCCAGCGGCATATAAGCCTACTGTTTAACACTTCGGGTATTTGCTGGCAAAAAATGACGGAGTTGTAC
>JAFUCE010000123.1 GCA_017459805.1 Eggerthellaceae bacterium | reverse complement strand
GAGGGTCAGGTCTTGTGTCACCTTTTAGGATGACAGAGGGTCAGGGTGACAGAGGGTCAGGTCTTGTGTCACCTTTTAGGATGACAGAGGGTCAGGGTGACAGAGGGTCAGGTCTTGTGTCACCTTAACGGGGAAGTCCCCAGCTCTTAGGTGCTTGGGTTGATTCCTATAATAGAGTGGCCTGACCCTAGAACAGAGTGGGTTCGTAGTGCTCAAGTGCTTCCACGAGTGCGGGATGCTCAATCAGAAAGTCCGTGGCGGGTGGGTTCGTCTTGGATAACAGCACGTAGCGCCCTGGCAGTGCCCGTATCTGCAGGGTGTCGAATTCGCCTTCGCCGACGGAAATCGTGTTGCTGCCATAGGTGCTGTGGAGGTGGCGCAGTGCGGCCTCAAGTTCGTTGCGCTGGGATTCTTGATATACCCTGATCAACGGTTTTGCCAGTGCCAACAACTGCAAAGCACGCGTGCGGCAATACGCCACATCAGCAGCGCTCTTCATAAGCGTGTAGCGCCCGCTACCTTGGTCGCCTGCAATGGCTTCACCCGTCAGCGCCACGGTGCCAGCCGAGCGCAGGAAGTGCAGAAACGCCGTGTTGGTGGGCGCAGGCAGGTAGTAAGATTCCATGCCGCCCACCATGTACACGGGCAGCCAGCCCTCCAGCCCCATGAACAACTCGTCGATAGGGCGGTAGACATCGTGAATGTTGCGGATGGTAACGCCTTTGCGCACCAGCAGTGCCACACCCTTCATCACCTGCTTGGGGAATTCCTTGTCCTGCGCCATCTCTTCCAGGGGCATGTCGGAGTAGAAGATGACGTCTTCGGTGGAGCGCGCCAGCACCGCCGCACGCAGGAAGTCCAGCTCGGCCTGCTTCATTTCCTCGATGCCGGTGTAGCTTTTGGTGGTGGGCAGTTGGAAGGGCACGGTGGGTACCTTGATGTCAGCGAAGTGTATCTCTTCCAGAAAGGCGTTCAAGTCGAAGGCATCGAGCGCCGCCAGGAAACGGGCGAGGGGAACGGCGGCTGCGGGAGGTTCGGCTTCGGGTTCGGCGTTCGACCCCAAATAGGCGCACACGGTTTGTTCGCGGGCATTCACACTTGCGATTTCCTGCGCACCGACACCCGCCAGGCGCGCCAGCGTGGCAATGTGGGCGTCGCTTGTGCAGTTGTGTGCTACGTAGCGCGCCACGCGGTCGGAAAACTGCGCCATGTTCGCGGGATGGCGCGCGCCCGAGCGGATGCGCGATATATAGGAGGGGTCGAAGCCCAGGGCATGTGCCAGGCGGTTTCCGCTGATGCCCAATTCGTCGACGAGTGTGCGGAAGTGCAAGGTGAAAGTTTTGGGATCTGCAGCGCTACCAGAAAGTGCATGCTGGAGTTCGGCGGCTACCTGCGCCTCATCAAGCTGCCCTGCGCTTAAAGTAGCGATGGCAGTCGCCAGACGAGCGGGTACGTCGCTGTTGGCGGCAGGAGTACGCTCGCCCGAAAGATAGCGGCTCAAGGTGGACAGGGGGATGTTTGCCGTGTCGGACAGTGCCTTCGGCGTGATATGGACTGCGTCAATATATGCCTTTACGGCCTTCGCGAACGCCATGGTTCCTCTCAGTTTCCTCGCCAGAATTGCATAGATAACAAGTATGGCTATTAAGTTGCCAATTTGTCAATGACTAGTAGCTAATCAGGCGTTTTGCACGCGGAAACGGTGGGATAATAGAGACGTATTGAAGGCATGTAAGGTGACGTATAGGAGTAAAGGAGTGGTGGTCATGTTTGCACAATTCGCAACTCTTGCAAACCCTAGGGCAATGCAAGGTCTTGCAGGTCTCGCACGGGTGTCTGCTCGTACGGCCGCACCCCCGCACAAGTTTCTTTCGATTCTGCTGGCCCTTGTACTGGTTGTGGGATTCTGCCTCATAGTGGCCGCACCGAGTGCCTACGCAGGCGAAAAGGCCGGCGATGAATACCCTTATTATGGGGACGATCCTACATCGTATACGCCGGAGACCGTTACCGTGGACAGAACGCTTGTTGTTCCGAAAAGCTTCATCCTGTATCCTGGGGACACTTTACAATTCACCCAGGATGCAGAAGGCGCCGACCCACGTTACATGGGCTTCAGCTCGACCACGGAGCTATCGGAGGCTTATGGGTTTACCGATGGCACCACCTACCTCGTGGGCGAGGTGAATGCCACGGGGGAAAACCTATATATCTACGACAAAATCGTTTTGGCCGAAGATGCCGACTATGCACTCTATATTTACTTTAATGGCAACGGCGGCGCGGGTCTGAAAGACGATCCAGACACTGCAGGGATTAATGAAGGCAGGTTTGGAGCCTATCAGATTTCCATGATCGAGAAGGTGCCGCTCTACATCGACATCTGGTACCAGCTCTATGGCGGCAGCATTCCCAGTGGAGCGACAGCCAATCCAACGAAGATCTTAAATCCTAAGGAACCGACCTTCCTTGAACTGAATTCCGCTCCCGTCAGGACCGGCGAGGTGCTGAATTACTGGAGCAACACGCCGGACTACGTGCCTGCCGGAGAGGAGTATCCTGCCGGCGCCGTTTCCGTTTGGCCCGTTTACCCAATTAATTCTTCGGAGCAGTATTTTTATTCGGACTATCGGTATAGCGGTAACTACGCAGACGGTGTAAGGCTTGGCCTGGTTGCGAACTACAAGCATATTACCTATAAGATCAAAATAGGCGATGTCAGTGCCTATGAAGCTTTGTACGGAAGCAGGGGATTCCTTCAGTGGTACGACCCGATTAGTACCTATACAACAGACTATATAAAGAGTCAGATTAACAGCGCTTCCTCCTGGAAGGTGGTGGGCACCGATACCAGAAGCAATCTGGATATAGAAGGCACCGTCACTGCAAGTGAATACACTGCCGACTACAGCTACTACGGCATTCGTGCTCAGGCGCCGGCGGATGGATACATCTTAAGCGGCTGGTCCATAACGGACAGCGCAGGAAACGAGGTTCCCGATAAGTATAAGTTATACATGACAGACACATATGCAGCCACGGTCCAGGACGGCACCTGGAACTATCTGCTCTGCATTGCCGTCCATGACGATTACTATGGTCTTACCCTGCCTTACGATAAGACCTTTGTGGTTACTCCCATTTTCGTTGAAGCTCAGGAAGAGATCAGTCAGGTGAATGTGACCATGGACCTGTCCGACTATGTGGGTGGCGACGACTACAATGCTCAGGAAGAACGTGCCACCATTGTTGCTGCCGACGCAGATAAATATTCCTTTACCAAACAACAGACTTCGAGGGAAGCAAATGTTACCGGGTATGTAAGCGGCGATTATATCGTCGAGCCCGGTGACACCCTCTATTACACGGCGGCCTTCGAAGCCAATAAGGCAGATGGCTATCAGTTTGCCAGCACCGTCGATTTGATGGTGAACGGTCAGAAGGTAGCGGAAGCTGTATCCGACGGCACATCGGTCCGCTTCCAGGATGCCGTTCAGCAGACGGCAAGCGGCGGAGTGACGGCTGTCAGCTTTAACGATGTGTCTCCGGGTGACTCCGGCTGGAGCGCAAGTGTCACATTCTCCGGCATAAGCAGGAGCAAAGCGAACCTTGCGGCAGAAAAAGAGACTGAATACGGGCTGGAAGGTCAGCCAACCACCATCGTTTCCTTTGAGTTCAAGATAAACGGAGGCGCGACCCGCTACATAGATTTCGAACCTGCCCTATGTAGCGGAACGGAAACCTTTTCCTCCACTTCACCGGCATCGATGAATTTTCGGCCTTGGGACTACACCTTCCAGGAAGGAGACGAGGTTTCCTGGAAGTGCTACGCATACAACTTTAGATACAATCAGGTCATGGGCTGGGAACCGTATGAAGTAGGAGAAGCCATAGAAGGCAGCTTCACTGTCGGAACACCTGGAGAGACCCAGCATACTCATCATTGGGGCAGTCCAACATACACCTGGTCATCCGACAATAAGAAGGTCACAGCGACGCGCACCTGCAAGGCCGATGCGTCCCACAAGGAGACCGAAACGGTGAACACGACCGCCGCGGTGACAAAGGCGACGTTTGCCGCCGCTGGCAAGACCACCTACACGGCCACTTTCAAGAACTCCGCGTTCAAGAAGCAGACCAAGGACGTGGCCATACCGAAGCTGACGGTCAGCGGCGTGGCGAACAAGGCCTACACCGGTAAGGCCATCACGCAAAGCCTGACCGTGAAGAGCGGCAATACAACGCTGAAATCCGGCACCGACTACACCTTGGCCTACAAGAACAACGTAAACGCTGGCACCGCTACCGTCACCGTCACCGCCAAAGGTGCCAACTACGCCGGCAGCCTGGCCAAAACCTTCGCCATCAAGTCTTGGAAGCGCCTGGCGGGCGCTAACGCCTTGGCCACTATGGAACAGATCACCAAAGAGTATGGCAAAGCAACAACGGCAATTGTCGCTACCAATGCCAGCTTTAAAGATACCCTTGCAGCTTCTGCTCTCGCAGGTGGTTTT
>JAFUCE010000122.1 GCA_017459805.1 Eggerthellaceae bacterium | reverse complement strand
AGACAACAGGCGGAGAAGGCTTGGTTTTGCTGCCTAGAAGGTACGGAAAAATGTCCGCAGCCCCTGTCCACGATATCTCCTTTGTCTCATTTTACTCCGTCCCCTTTTGAGACACGTGAAAGCAGGATTAAAAAAGCCCGTTCGGAAGAACGGGCTTGAAGAGTTATTGTTCGCGAACCACTTTGGGGTATGGTTCGCCGCAGGTCATCTTGCCTTCTTCGCAGCCGCCACGCACACAGGTGGGACCAGCATCCAGGAACACATAGGGTGCCAGCGGACGGACCAGTTCAAGCATCTTCCAGGCCAGGTCGCGGATTTCCCATTGCGCACGATTACAGCAACGCACCGTAAAGAAGTGGTAGAGCTCGCGGGCGTTCATGGTAACCACGATCTTGGTTTCTGCTGCGTTGGGAAGCAAATAACGCGCGTCTTCCGCTTCGATACCAGCATCCACCAGCTTGGTGTAGGCATCCACGGTAGCCTGCATGGCTTCGTCGAACAGGGCTTTCTTTTCTTCATCTTCGGCAATAGAAGGCGGCAGTACATAGGGCACGTTGCCGTCCTTGAACTTCACATAGCGCTGGGACTGCTGGTTGTAGCTGGCCATGCGATGGCGCACCAGCTGGTGAGTAAGCGCGCGCGAAACACCATCGATAGCAAAGGTGAAACTGGCATGCTCAAGCGTAGAGAAATGCCCGCCGGTCATAATAACCTTCAGCACATTTTCCACCGTTTGGTCAGGCATGGTTTCCATAAGTTCGGCCGCTCCCACAGGCGCATAACAAAGCCTGGCAGCGGTCGCAATAGCTCTTTCGGGGTTAGGTGTGTGGTACAACAATTCGACGTTCATAGGGCTCTCCTTCTCATTTCCATCCGCCCCGCGTGGGCGGCCCACTCGCTTTTCGTCCTGTAAACGAACGTGTACAAATGGCGCGATTACATCTGTTCTAACATCATGCCAAACAGTAGCTGAAATAGTACTAGAATTAACAAAGGCGAAATGAAGAAAGGGGCTTTATGCCTACAAATAACACAAGATATACGGTAAGCGGCAAAGAACATGCACCAGTTTTAGGGGTTAGCGATTGGAACGAAGAATGGAAGCAGCTCCAAGATATAAGGCGTAAGAGCGACCGCAGTGAATACTGGAACAAGCGCGCAAAGGACTTCGATCGGCCAGACACGGTAAGCCCCTATGTTCAAGCGCTCATTGAACGAGCAGCGCTTGAGCCAAGCGACACCGTACTTGACATGGGCTGCGGGACGGGAAGCGTGGCGCTTCCCCTTGCGCGTGCTGGGCATCAGGTGATTGCAGCTGATTTTAGCGATGGCATGATTGAAGAAGCGCAGCGACGCTTCGAAGCTGCTGGCGCCAGTTCAATCGAAACCCACATTATGGCCTGGGAAGACGACTGGGAAAGCTTCGGACTCGGCGAAAACAGCATTGACGTGGTTATCGCATCGCGGTCCTTAGCAGTATATGACTTAGCGGCGGCCCTTGATAAGATGACTTCCACCGCACGAAAACGCTGTATTGCAACCATGAGCTGTGGTCAGTCGCCGCGAATGGATTCACGCATCCTCGCAGCTTGCGGCCTCGAGCGGCAACATGGGCGCGACTATCAATACGCCTGGAATATCCTCACTAATAAGGGCTACCACGTAGATTGCAGCTTTATCTATAGCACGCGCAAGGATACTTTCGAAAGCGCCGAAGCAGCATATGACGACTTCAAGCGTATGATTGACGACGTTGACCACCTCTACCCTGCCAGCAAAATAGAGCAAGCGTATACGCTCTTGCAGCAATGGCTCGAAAAAGAACTGGTGGATAATGAAGAGGCAGGACACATGGATGAAAAGGGTTACCCCCAAGGAGCCCTTCGCCTGCGTGAGGCCCGCGTCATCCCCTGGGCTTACCTCGAATGGCAGGTATAAAAAACTGTAGGAAATAAAAAGAGGGGCGGAAAGCACATGTCTTTCCGCCCCGTGCGCGCTCGGAGAAAAGCTGCTTATTCAGCGGCCTCTTCCTCGGCAGGGGTTTCTTCAGTTGCCTCTTCAGCAGGAGCTTCCTCGGCGGCAGGTTCTTCTGCAGGAGCTTCCTCAGCAGGAGCCTCTTCAGCAGCTTCAACAGCCTCAACAGCCTCAGCTTCGGTAGCTTCTTCAGTTGCAGCTTCAGCGGCTTCTTCAGTTGCGGCCTCAGCGGCTTCCTCAGTTGCAGCCTCAGCGGGAGCTTCAGCGGCAGCCTTGGCAGCAGCGCGTTCAGCCTTACGTGCATACTCAGCAGCACGCTTTTCTTTTTCGGCGGCCTTGGCAGCACGCTCTTCAGCCTTCTTGGCTTCTGCAGCTTCGACTTCGGCAGCACGCTTGGCCTTCTTTTCGGCTTCGCGAGCGGCAACGGTTTCCTTGGCAGAGCCAAACTTGTCAGCAAAGCGTTGGAGGCGACCACCAGTGTCGATAAACTTTTGCTGGCCCGTAAAGAAGGGATGGCATTCGTTGCAGATGTCTACTTTAAGTTCAGATTTGGTGGAGCGAGTGGTGAAGGTATTACCGCAGGTGCAGCGTACCGTACACTCCATATACTCCGGATGCAGGTCTTTTTTCACGTTAAATCATCTCCTATATCGCGCCTTGGTTTCCATACAAGGCAAAAGACGAACTTGCCTATAGTAACAAAAAAGCAGGGCAAGCGCCTATAAATCCACAAATAATGAAACACTCCCCTCAGAGGAAGTGTTTCATTAAACTCGTAAGTTTTCGAAGAGT
>JAFUCE010000121.1 GCA_017459805.1 Eggerthellaceae bacterium | reverse complement strand
TCGTCGCCGAGCTCGGAGCGTACATCGAGTACTATAACGAAGGGCGAATCAAGCAGTCGCTCGGCTGGAAGAGCCCGATGCAGTACAGAAGGAGCCTGGGCCTAGCCGCCTAGGAAGTCCAGGAAAACGTCCGCACCCCCACTGGGGGCGCTATAAAATTCAATTAACGAAGGTCGGGTCTCTTGACGCACCAAAGAGATTCGAGGTCCTAATCCACAGCAAATAATTTGGGCGTTCGTGGATGCTATTCTGCTTCCCCAAGAGACAAGGGGACAGGTAGCTTGTCCCAAGAGACAAGGGGACAGGTAGCTTGTCTCATTCGAGTGGCTTGAAGCCGAGTTCTTCCTGCATAAGTATCATGAGCGGAATGGCGAAGAACACAGGGAATGCGCTGCCATTGCTTACGACCGATGTCACAAACAGCGCGATGTCGACGTCGGGGTACAGGAGCGCTACGGACGGCGCTATGATAATTGCCTGAATAACCGCAAATACAATCATCGTGAGCACCATAAGGCCAATCGTGCGACCATCCCGCAAATCAAACGGCTTCTTTCGTAACTTGCACCAGAACAGATACATGAGGCACGGGTAGGCGAAGTTGGCAACAAAGCCAGCAATAGACGACCACCTGAGGCCATCGGAAACAATATCCCCGATGAGATTTCCGACTGCGAAGGCGAAACAGCCAGGAAGACCAAAGAAGATGCCATATACAGGCTGCAGCAGTTCTACGGGACGAATGTCGGTAAAGCCAGGAATAACGGAAAGCACCTTGAAGGGTAGGGCAAGCACGAGATACACGCCAAGCAGCACGACGAAAAGCGCGACCTTTTGTGCAAGTGGTTTCCTTAAAACACCAAGCACGCCCGATACGCCAGCGACCTCCTGCCCCGAACTATTTCCGCCGTGCACCACTTCGGTGCTTGGGTCGCCCAGTTTACGCCCAGCAGTATCAATTCCAGTAGCATCAATCCTGGCAGCATCAATCTCAGCAGCATCAATCTCGGCACTGGCCCCGCCTTGTGTTGCCGTGCCAGTGTCGCGTCGTCCGAACGGCACGATTTCGATTAAGTTGCCCACAACAATGAGCGCACAGCCCACGACGATGGGCGCGCTCAGTACAACCGGGTCGACAATGGGGGCGGGAAGGAAGCAGGCCCAGATGATTGAGAACACAATCTCGGTGGAATAGATGATGGTGGCCTGCGCCGCTGTTGCACGGCGCTGCGCAAAGATGTTGAGCACCGTGGCAAATCCTACAATGAAATAGGCATGGATAACGTATGCTGCAATCAGTTCGGTCGACCAGGGAAGTGCTGCGAAAGTTGTTGGCTGCATGGCACACCATGGGACGAAGGCGATGACCGAATTTATTCCCGAAATGCCCGCCGCTAGTGCAATTGGTTCGTGCTCGCGCGCGTAGTCGTTGAGCTTCACAATGTAAAGAGCCCTAATGGCACAGCTTACAAGCATCAAGACAAGCCCTGGCAGTTGCGGCATCAAAAACGATGGAGACACGGCGACAGCGATGCCCGCCAGAACGCATCCAGCAGACGCCCAGGTGCGCACACCTACCCCGCGCCTCATGACGATGAGCAACACCGGCAGCACCACCACGGTCATCGAAAGCGTGAACGCGCCCGTCGATACGTCGAAGTAGTCGAGCCCCATGAGGATGAGCACGTTATAGGATGTGTTCATGATGCTTAAGAGCGCGACCCTGCGGGCAAGCAGCCAACGATCGCGCCGAAACGCTTCGGCAATTCGCCGTGCAAAGCAGGCGCCCATAATGGCCGCTCCTATGAGCGACGTAACGCACGTGGTGGCGAAGGGGTTCACGCCATCAGGAATGACCGAGAAAATGATGACTTCACACGACCAGCAGAGCGTCACCGCAAGAAGGCAGATGTTTGCCTGCAAGTTGTTCATAGGGTCTGGCTCCTATTCGGTCGTGCTTTACGGGTCAGTGCTTTTTCATGGTAACCCTTTTCAATAAAGTATTACAATCACATTACATGAAACACCTATGGCAAGCCGATTGTAACCGAAGCGCTCAAGCGTGGCATGGACGTGACGGTAATCCTGCGCAAGCGCACCGACGTGCAGTGGATCTTCATGGAGCCTTCATGCGAGTTGAACGTGGCGCTTATGGGCGATCCCATCAACATGCCCTACAACGACTACGCTTCCGACATGCTCGACGAAATCGAACATGGCATGTTCTTCCAGCGCAAGATTGGCACCACTTGCTAATTAGATTCCGGCGTTCTACCGAACGGCGGAATAGCCGACGCTGCAAAAACGCTTCTCGCTGGCAAATCTATTGCCATCTCACAAATTTTGCGAGATAATGGTCAAAATTTGCGAGATAGGAATTGTATAATGCCTTATAAACGTGTGATTTATAATACAATTCTAAATAGAATGAATGAGAAGAGACAATTCATTCAGATTGTTATAGGCCCGAGGCAAACAGGAAAGACTACCGCCGTTAACCAAGCACTTGCTGAAGTGAATGTACCTTATCTTTCTGTTGAGGCAACAAAAAACGAATCGAATGCAGATTGGATCCGAGCACAGTGGTATCAGGCGCGCAACCTACTCAACGGGCACGTAAAAAGCGCACTCTTGGTAATTGACGAAGTTCAATATGTAAAAAACTGGTCATCAGTGGTTAAAACCCTGTGGGATGAAGATGCGGCAAGCGGCATCGATTTGCGCGTTGTGCTTACAGGCTCTTCGGCAACTCTTATTCAAGAAGGTCTTGAAGAGTCACTTGCCGGGCGGTTTGAACTTATTCAAAGCCCGCATTGGTCCTTTAAAGAGTGTAGCGAAGCGTTTAACTACACCTTGGATGACTTTTTGTTCTTTGGAGGTTACCCAGGCGCGGCACCTCTTAAAGACGATCTTCCGCGTTGGGTGCGCTACATGGAAAAGTCTGTCATCGAGCCAAGTATCGTAAACGACGTTCTGCGCATGGATGATGTGCGCAAGCCAGAGCTCATGCGACGTCTTTTTTACGTAGGGGCAGCGTATTCTTCCCAAGAAATATCTTATCGCAAACTGTTGGGCCAACTTGACGACCGTGGCAATACGGCCACGATTGCTCACTACCTTACGCTACTGGGCAATGCTGGCATTATGAGCGGCCTTCAGAAATACGATCCAAAGCTTTTGCGAGAAAAATCAAGTTCGCCACGGCTTCTTGTGCACAACACCGCGCTTATGAGCGCGGCTTATGGCCGTAGGCGCAAGCAGCTGCTTAACGAACCTGATTTGCGTGGACGACTGGTGGAGAGTGCGGTTGGTGCTTATCTGCTTAATCAATCGTATAGTGAAAACATCGATGTGTACTGGTGGCGCGAGGGTAACTCCGAAGTGGACTACGTTGTAGCCTGTGAAGATGAAGTGGTAGCCATAGAAGTGAAAAGTGGGCGCGTTAAGCCCACGCAAGGTCTAAGTGATTTTATTCTTACATATCCCAAGGCGCGTACGTTTGTTGTGGGGTCGCCTCAGTGTAGCGTGGAAGATTATCTACTCGGCAAAGTTAAACTATTCGCATAGATGATAGTTGGCGAAGCATGCGGTTCGCTCTGACTTCGACTACCTGCTTCTCGCCGCCGGAGGAATCACCGACGCTGCAAGTTGTGTTCAGCCATAGGCTGTGCCTATTTCTCGATAACTTAATCTAATTTTACAAGCCTGTTTTATTGTCGTAGATTTTTCATGTACCAACTTTTAAGGTTCTGTGTACGCATCTATTTACAGCGGCGAAAGCCCAGTTCAAGAGGGGGATGTATGCTCAAGAAATTGAATCCTGTAGCCTTTGAAGAGTACGTCAAGAAGAGCAAAAAGCCCTGTTTGGTTATGGTTTCGCGTGATACCTGCGCTGTCTGCGAAAAGGTTCATCCGAAGCTGGAAGCGCTTTCAGAAGAATATTCCGACTTCCCGTTCTACGAAGTAAATGTCAACCAAATGCAAAACCTTTTGCTTGAAAACCGCTTGAAGGGGGTTCCCCAGACGCTCTTCTACAAAGGGGGTAAGGTCGAGGCCGTCATCACGGGCGATGCCAGTGAAGACGACTTCGCAGACAAGATAGAAGAGATGCTCGAAGATTAAGCATCTTGTATAAGGGGGAACACATAGGGGGTAATTACGCTGTTCAGCTGAGCGCATAGCTGAACGGCGTTTTTATTAGGGTAAGTGCCCGCAAGGGCAAAAGAATAGGAAAGTGAGGCTAGAAAATGGGTAGACCGACAATTTTTCCAACAGGTACAACCATCTACTACCCCGACAAGTGCGAAAACGGTTACACACTGTTCTGCGCTGAGGACCATGGTGTTGTCCTCATCAACATGAACGGCAAAATCGTTCGTACTTGGAAGGAATTCGGCGGCTTCCCCGCCAAGATGATTCCTGGTGGCTACGTATTCGGTAGCTTGGAAATCCGCGCACCTCAGGACGGTTACCAGGACCAGGCTGACGTTACCATGCTCGACTGGGAAGGTAATGTGCTCTGGACCTTTGACCACAACGAGGAAGTCGAAGATCCCGACAAGCCAAAGCGTTGGATGGCTCGCCAGCATCATGAATATCAGATTGAAGGCAATCCGGTTGGTTACTGGGTACCTGGCATGGACTCTAGCCCAGACTTCCAGAAGATGCTCATTCTGGTACACAAGGACCGTCCCGACCTTCCTGAAATTTCTTCCCACAACCTGCTCGATGACCGCCTGATCGAAATCGACCGTGAAGGCAATATCACTTGGGAGTGGAGCCTGCTTGACCACTTCGATCAGTTCAATCTGTCTGAAGAAATCAAGAACGTCATGTATCGCAACCCGAACATGCAGCCTTGTGGCCCGAACGGCCAGGGCGACATCTTCCATGTGAACTGCGCAAGCTATCTCGGCCCGAACAAGTGGTATGACGCCGGTGACGAGCGCTTCCATCCAGACAACATCATCATGGACTCCCGTGAATGCAACATCATGTGGATTCTCGACCACAAGACGGGCGACTTGGTATGGCAGGTTGGTCCAGACTTTACAACCACTCCTGAACTCCGTATTTTCGGCACCATCGTTGGCCCGCATCACACCCACATGATCCCGAAGGGTCTGCCGGGCGAGGGCAACATCATGGTTTACGACAACGGTGGTTGGGCTGGCTACGGCGCACCGAACCAGCACTCCAAGCAGGGCCTGAAGGTCACCCGCCGCGACTCTTCGCGTGTTGTGGAATTCGACCCGAACACCCTCGAAATCGTTTGGGAATGCGTTGGCGAGCCCGTTGGTGTTGGTGGCGGCTTTAACTTCAACGGCAACTACTTCTACAGCCCGTTGACCTCCGACGCACAGCGTCTGCCGAACGGCAACACGCTCATCTGCGAAGGCTGCTCCGCTAAGATCATGGAATACACCGCCGACAACAAGCTCGTTTGGGAATACATCTTCCCCGACGTAGGTTCTTACCTGCTGTATCGTGCTTATCGTATTCCTTATGACTGGGTACCCCAGCTCGAAAAGCCCGAAGAAGTCGAAATTCCGCGCATTAAGCTCGGCGAACTCGTTCTTGAAGGTTCCTACAAGACCGACTACGACGAGACCGGTGTAGCAGTTGAAGGCGCTGACGCATTTAAGTATAAGCTTGCTGAATGCGTAACCGACCTCGACAACTAGTACGAATCGCGCAGCGGGTGGGACACTGAGTCCTGCCCGCTGAAGCGGGTGAAGAACACAAAATTCACTCGCACATAAGCGGTTTTGCACTTGCCTCGATTCTGCGCGGGGCAGACTTGCGGCAAGTGCAACAAAATGTAGTAGTAAGACGAGATAAAAAGAAAAGGTGAATTGTTATGGCTGAAGCCGCTAAGCAAAAGAAGGATCTTTATTTTGTTCACCTAGCCATTGGCTTCGTGGTCATGATCCTCTTTGCATTCATTTTGCCTAATCCTGAGCCCATCACCCCCATTGGCATGAAGGTCGTCGGTATCTTCCTGGCAATGGTGTACTGGTGGTCGACGGTAGGTGCACTATGGCCCTCTATTTTGGGTCTGTTCTTGCTCGGTATTTCGGGCATTGGCGACGTTGTCCTGGGCGCCCAACTCAATGGCGTGGTGTTTGGCGAAAGCGCAACCCCGCTGGCTGGTGCAGTTCTGCAGGATGGTACCGTTATTGAAGGCATCAACTCTACCGCTATTCGCCAGAACCTGGGTGGCTCCAATGGTGTATGGATGGTTGCTGTTGGTAACTACACCGTACTCTTGGTTCTGTTTGCCATGGTTTTGTTCGGCGCTGTAGACGAAGTGGGCGACACGAAGTACATCGCTAAGTGGTTCCTGACCCGCAAGATTTTTGCTGGCCGCCCCTATGTCTTCCTGGCATTGTTCTATGCATGCTGCTTCGCTCTTTCCGCAACCGTTATGCCTATGACCGCATTGATTATTATGTGGCCCATCGGCGTTCGCTTGATGGAAGTTATGGGTATTGCGAAGGAAGACCGCATTTGGAAGTTCTTCTTCGTCGGCATGTTCCTAGTCATGACCCTTGGCCAGCCCTTCTGGCCCTTCATTGGTGCTCAGCTCATCCCCATCAGCGCGTTCTCATCAATGACCGCTGCAATGGAAATGCCTATGAGCATTCCTTGGGGCCCCTATATGCTGGTTAATTTCGTGATGACTACACTCATCATGGCTATCTATCTGCTTGGTATTAAGTTTATTGCTCGCGTTGATGTGTCCAAGATGAAGAGCGTCAACCCGCAGATGGTTGAAGAAACCATGCCGCTTCCTCCGATGAACGGTCTGCAGAAGGCTTTCCTGATCATGATTCCGATCTATGTTATCGCGCTTCTGATCCCCGACTTCCTACCAGCGAACCCCGTTTCGACGTTCATGAAGTATGCTGGACCGCTGGGCATCACCGCAGCATTCGTGCTGTTCTTCCTCATTGTCCGCTATGAAGGCAAGCCCATGCTGGACTTCCGTGAGGTTGCTTACCATCAGTTCAACTGGGGTATCTTCTTCATGATTGCTGCTGCGGTATATGCAGCAACCCTGCTGTCCAACCCGGCCACCGGCGTTTCCGCTTGGTTGGTCCAGGTTCTCAACCCCATCCTGGGTGGCCAGCCCGAAATGGTCTTCGTGGCCCTTATGTTCCTCGTTGCTCTTATCATCACCAACTTCGCCAACAACGCAGCTATGGCCGTTGTGCTTCTGCCTGTTGTTATTAACTTCTCAACCCAGATCGGCATCAACCCGATTCCGGTTGCGATGGGCGTTATCCTGATGGTATTCGTTGCTATGCTGACCCCTGCGGCATCCCCGCATGCTGGCATGATGCACGGCAACAAGGACATCTACAAGACAAGCGACATCCTGTCAATCGGTTTCCCGATGTGCTTCGTGGCACTTGTTGCCTACGTCTTCATCGGCTATCCGCTTTGCAAGGCTCTGGTCGCTGCTGTTGGCATGTAATTGCCACGCATTTTGTCGTACCTCCCTCCTAAAAGAGGTGAAAAGGAAAAGCTCCCTGCCCCGCGCGGGGAGTTTTTCCTGATAGAATAACTTGCGTTTAATCTGATCGATTCAAAGGAACATTGTGAAAAAGACCATTGTGTTTATGAGCTTATTCTTCGCGTTATCACTGTTTGTGCTGAGCGCTTGCACGGGGAACGGGAATACATCAACGAGCTCGGATTCGGCTTCGGGTGAAGAAGTAGCCATGACAATCGAAGAAGCCAAGCCCATAATCGCCAAGGCGCTTGAAGCTACGACCTTCGACAACGTTACGGTAGAAAGCAACAATGCCTTGGGTGCCATTATTACCTTCCAGTCGGTTGAAAACCAGGTGAACTCAGTCATTAAGATTGACCGCACGCAAGACCCCGCACGTTTGTATGTGGATCTTGACATCAAAAGTGAAAACGAAGAAACGGCCGCCCAGTCGCGCGAAATCTATATCGTGGGCGACGAGGCGACTATCGTTCATGCCGACGGAACAGTGGAAGAGTCCACCGCTTCTATCCTGAAACTTGAAGACTATGTTAACGGTGCCAGCACCTACGACACCGAAACCTTTGATGCCATTATTGATTGTGCAACTTCTTGCACGGCACGCCAAGACGGCGACTCGCTCATTATCGCCCTCGAGCTCGATGGCGAAAAGGCCCTCGAATCGGGTGCCATAGATATCAGCGGCCTACCTGAAGATACGACCATGCACGGGATGCAGGCAACCTATACCATCGATGGTCAAGGCCGCCTGACGGAATACTTAATGGTGTATCGCGGAGCGCAATCGATTGCCGCATTCAGCGTGACACTCGGGGCAAAATACTACGACTACGGAACCACCGTTGTGCCAGAATATAAGGCAGGCTAATGAAACGCCCCCTCAGTGAACTAGACCCAAAAAGTTGGACGGTCAATAAAAGTTCTTAAGCGGCTCTTATGGGATGACTCCGGTACTGCACCGGGGTCATTCCTTTTAGCCCAACTTGGTAGCGTCGTGTATTC
>JAFUCE010000120.1 GCA_017459805.1 Eggerthellaceae bacterium | reverse complement strand
CGTACAACTTCGTCATTTCTTGCCATTTTTGGACTCTAACACGTACAACTCCGTCATTTTGTGCCAGCAAGTACCAATTTCCCATCCAAGTAAGCAGTGGAAGTAGCCTTTGGTTAGGAGGGACGGGATACCCTCTTTGGTCAGTTTTCGGGAGCGGTCACCCAAGGGGGTATCCCGACCCCTATGAGGTGAAACGGGCCACCAACACGCAGGCAACAATCAAGGCAAGAAGGACGAGTGCAGCCACAAGGTCGCGCGATGTGAAACTGAGCGGGTGCAGGCGCGTCCGCCCCACGCCCCCGTGGTAACAACGCGCATCCATGCCGTTGCTCAAAGTTTCCGCATGGCGAAAAGCGCTCGTGAACAGCGGCACCATCAGGCTCGACAGACCAGAGAGGCCCCCATGGAAGGGATTGGCGCTCACGTGTGCCCCGCGGGAAAGCTGGGCAGCACGGATGGTACGCAGCTCTTCCATAAACTGCGGCAAAAAGCGCAGGGCAATACCCATAACCATGGCAAACTCATGTGCAGGAAAACCAAAGCGCGCAAAAGGTGAAAGCATGGCTTCGAAGGCGTCAGTTAAGTCGAGTGAAGTCGTCGTTAAGGTCAACAAGCTTGCCACCAGCAAAAGCAAGGTCAGACGAATGCATAAAAAGATTGCCGAATCGATACCACCCTGCGAAATAACGAAAGGTCCCGCCTGGGCATACACTTCCCCACTCTGAACGAAAAACAAGTTCAAAAATGCCGTCAGTAGCACGATAAAGAACAGGGGTGCGATGGATTTGAATGCCTGTACGGGCGGAATGCGCGCAATAATAAAGAAAGCAGCAACAAACAGAGCAGCCACCCCAAGCGCCGCATAGGTATGCGCCAAAAAGATAGCCACCATGGCAAGCACCACGCCCGTCAACTTAGTGCGCGGGTCGAGGGCATGTATGGGGCTTTCGCCTGGCCAATAGCGCCCAAAGAGTGCCGACTGCGTCATGGTCTAGCGCCCTTCCTTTGAGGTCGCACATCCTCTTTCGTATGCAGCGGTAATTGCATCAACCAAAACTTCGGAGGTATAAAGACCGCCGGGGGCAGCATCGAGTTCGACACCTTCAGCAATAAGCGCATTGGCAAGCCTTTGTGCTGCCGGAACGTCAAGACCGATGTTCCTACAGGCTTGGGCGTCAGCAAAGACTTCAGCAGGTGTACCGAGCGCATACAGCATGCCGGTATTGAGCACGAGAATGCGGTCGCAAAGTTGAGCGAGGTTGTCCATGTTATGCGAAATAAGAACAATGGTTGCGCTTGATTCGGTATGTAAGCGCTTAATCAAAGACAGCAGTTCACGACGTGCGGCTGGGTCAAGGCCCGCAGCTGGTTCGTCCAAAATAAGCGTGGTGGGCTTCATGGCCAAAACACCTGCCAGCGCTACACGACGCTGCTGTCCACCCGAAAGTTCGAAAGGGCTCTTGTCGCGCAGTTCGTCAAAACTCAGGTCGACCTGGGCAAGCGCTTCAGAAACGATAGTGTCCATCTCAGTTTCTGGCATGCCCATGTTGCGCGGCCCAAAGGCAACATCTTCATACACGTTTGCGGCAAACAGCTGGCGTTCAGGGTATTGAAACACGAGCCCGACGTGGGCGCGCGCCTCAGATGCAGCCTGCTTATTCGCTATGTCAACACCGTCCACCAATACCTGCCCGCGCGTGGGGTTAAGCAAACCATTCATATGCCGAACGAGCGTGCTCTTGCCGCTGCCCGTATGCCCTGCTATGCCAAAGAATTCCCCATCGTGAAGAGAAAAGCTGATGTCGGAAAGGGCCCACAATGAATCGGGTGCATTACCCCAGTCGGCCTGAACCGCCGTTTTTTCTTGCTGCTTTTCGGCTTCGCGCGGGTCATAGGCAAACCAAACGTTTTTAAACTCGATCATTGCGCACCCCCTTTCAACAGCAAACATAATTCTTCAACGAGATAATCTTCATTCACCTGAGTTTTTACGGGGA
Source organism: Eggerthellaceae bacterium (assembly GCA_017459805.1). Taxonomy (GTDB): domain Bacteria; phylum Actinomycetota; class Coriobacteriia; order Coriobacteriales; family Eggerthellaceae; genus CACXMZ01. The sequence continues at coordinate 1,936 of JAFUCE010000120.1, read as the reverse complement.
CACCCACCTGGCGGAGGCGGTTGCTTATCTGCGCAGCGAAGGGAATATCAAGCGACAGGTCCTCCATGGCTTCCACTTTGCCAAGCACGTATTCAGGTGTGCCTGAAAGCACAATCTTGCCTGAGTCAAGCACATGCACAAGGTCGGCCTGCGCTGCCTCTTCCATAAAATGGGTGATCATGACAATGGTCATGCCTGCTTCGTTAAGGTCCTTGCAGACGCGCATCAACCCTGCCCGCCCACGAGGGTCAAGCATGGCGCTAGCTTCATCCAAAACAAGAATCTGCGGTTGCATAGCCAGCATGCCTGCAATCGCTACGCGCTGCTTTTGCCCACCCGATAAAGCATTGGTCTCTTTTTTTTCGAAGCCCTGCAAACCAACGGCCTTAAGTGCTTCCGTTACGCGTTCACGCAATTCTGGGCTTGGAACTCCCAGGTTTTCAGGACCGAAGGCCACGTCGTTTTCAATCAGGCTTGCAACCAGCTGATCGTCGGGATTTTGAAACACCATGCCTGCGTTGCTGCGAATAAAAAAGGTGGATTCAGGATCGCTGGTGCGCCGCCCAAGAACTTCAACGGTGCCTTCGTCAGGAAGAAGGAGCGCATTGATGTGCTTTGCCAAGGTCGACTTACCCGACCCATTGCCACCGAGGATGCACACGAAGGTGCCCTGTTCAATGTGCAGGTTTATGCCATCAAGGGCATAGTGTTGCCCATCATAGGTGAAGCGCACATTTTTGAAGTCAATCATCTCGGGGCCTTTCTTAATAAAACTGGATACCGCCCGATAACCTTTGCATCACAAGCGACTCATACTCGTAAAGCAAGCGAGTTTTTAGCGACCAACTACCCGAGCCTTTTTGGGCGTAATGAGGTTTGAAATACTCTTATACACTAAAAGCGTGAGTGCTCCATTCACCACGCCCTTGATGATGTTAAAAGGAATCAGGGCCGGTGCAATAAGGGCAACTACCGCATCGAAGGGATAGCCGTAGAAAATAGGGTCGATTATAAGGTTGGCAATCACGGCGACTACCACCTGGACAATAGTTGCCACCACCAAACCAGCGATGGCGCCTTTGAAGGTATGGTTGCGCTTATAAATGGCACAGGCAGGGTAAATGTAGGCCGCCGCCACAATAATGTTCATAAGCGCGCCCACCCAATTTCCTGTAAACATGCCGTGCACCAGTGCCGCTACCACACCAACCAGTACACCAGCACCAGGCCCGTAGGCAAAACCAATTACCATGGCAGGCGTCAGCGAAACATCCAGCTTCAAGAAACCACCCGCAAACAGCGGCGGCGTTTCTACAAAGCTTAAGAGCACGCTAATGGCGCACATGAGTGCCATCGTTACCAGCGTGCGCGTGTCCCATTTGTTCGAATTTGTGTAAGTATGTGTTGCGGCGGTCATCTTCTCATCCTTTCTTTTCTGGCTTTTGTCCCCAGGATGCGCTTTCGCCAGAAAAGAAAACGACCTGCATGAATTCTTCTTCATACAGGCCCCATTGAAGTTACCGCATTTGCGGAAACTCTGCCTCTTCCATCCGGACTATAACCGTTGGTCTGGGAATCTGACCCAAGTCAACCTCGCTGGACTTTGCCACCAAGGCTCGCGGACTTGTCGATGCGCTACCGATTGCAAGGAAGCGCGCATCGCATTACCGCCAGTGGGGACTTTCACCCCGCCCTGAAACAGAATTCATTGCATGTAACTATACTCCCCAGCAAGTACTTGTGCAAGGAGGATGTTCCGCCGTTCGCGCTGAGCCCTAGCTTGGCGCTAGTAAGCCAGACACTATGGCCTGGCCAGCTGTCAGGCAGACCTCTCTTCTCATGGGCCTTGTGCCATACGCGAGTCTTGGCTGACAATGTTGGTGTCGTAACAACAGGCGCAGCCGCGTCGCAATGAGACTATGGAGGTCTGCCTTAT
>JAFUCE010000119.1 GCA_017459805.1 Eggerthellaceae bacterium | reverse complement strand
TGTTCGCCCGCAGGAAGATATCCGCCCGCATCGTCGTCCCATATTTCCATGGGCACGTTCACGTCTATACCACCGAGTGAATCGACCACTTGCTGCAAGCCGTTCATGTCAATAAGCACGAAATGCGAAATGCCCACACCGGCAATGTTGCTGACCGTTGAAATGGCAAGCTCGGGCCCACCGAAGGTATAGGCTGCATTTAGTTTTTGTATGCCGTAACCTGGCAAGTCAACCTGCGTGTCGCGCTGCATGGAGACCAGGGTTGCATGGTGTTCGATAGGGTCGAGGCGCGCGAGGATAATCGTGTCAGTGCGGTACACCCCATCGGTCGACATGGTTTCATTGCGGTCTATCGATTCGTCGGTCCCCAGCAAAACCATGTAGAAGGGTTCGCGCGTAAGATCGGTTTTAACGAGCACGTCTTTAACCGAATCATCGACACCCGAAGACAGGCGCATATTGACTGCCGCCATGTAACCAAAAACACCAAGCCCAAGGATGGCAAGCGTAATAAGCAGACCGAGACCCGCCTTTTTCAGCGTGTCGGAGTTTTTCCTCTGTGATTGCTGAGAAGCGGAATAGCGCGCTGCTGCTGCATCACGCGAATAACGGTCTTCCATTTCAGAATAATTGCGCGATTCCGTGCGCACGTCATCACGCGCATAATGCGATGCTTGTTCAGCCTGCTCAGAAAAACGGGCAGGCGATGACGTGGTGCGTTTAGAGTCTTTTGTCATGCGCCTATTTTATCGCAAATGCCGCAATCGGTGCGCTATGCACACTAAAGCCCCAGGCGCGAACGCATAAAGGCATTGGCAGCCTGTTCCTCCGTGTCGTCCAAGGGTGCCAAGGTGGGCGCCGCGCCCTTCCTTTCAAGAGCGCGCGCAATTAAGTAGTCGGCCAGCTCTGGACTCTTTGCCAAAATAGGACCATGAACGTAACTGCCAATCAGGTTTTTGTAAAGAATACCTTCGGTGCTGTCCCCCGTGTTATTACCTATGCCTTTAAGGGCATTTCCGAAAGGCTGCATGTCAACCCCCAGCTCCGTCACGCCCTCATGGTTTTCAAAACCAACAACAAGGCTTGAAACGAGCTCGGTCTGCACAACAATATCGCCCACGATGCGCGTGCTTTTCCCTTTTGCACGCCCATTTTTCATGTCCAAAACACCCAGGCCAGACAGTTCTTCGTCGTCGATGTACCAGCTCGAGCCTAAAATCTGCAGACCACCATCTATGGCAAGCATCACGCCGCCCGATTCGATGTATTGCTTGCAGGCGTCTGCCACCGGCAGCAAGTTCGAACAGGCAAGGCGTTGTTGTCGGTCGAAACCGTCGCCCAAAACCACAATGTCGGCGTTGGTAAAAAGGGGTGCTTGACCACACACGAGCTGTTCGACCGTAACAGGGATGCCCCGCCAACGGCAGCGCTTTTCCAGAATGGTCACGTTACCTGCATCGCCGCCCTGGTCAAGCAGGTCAGGGTAGAGATGAACAATGTGAAGGCCTGGTTTATCTGCCACCGTATGCTCTTCGGGAAGAGCTTTAGGCACCGGCGGCTGCGACGATACCTGATCTGGGGCCTCTTGTCCCTTTTCGATGAGCTCAACACATTCCGCGCGCACCTCTGGGAGACTGGTGTAGTTAGCAATCATGAAGACCTTGTAGGCGCTATCAAGCCCAGATACTTGGCCCATAAGCTCTGTTGCATTTTCAACACGAATGCTTGGCACACCTGCATATTTCAGGCGAACCTGCAGGTCATGGGCACGCATGCCACCAACGAAGACAAAGGTGTCCTTGCGTCCAGCAAGCGATTCGAAATCAACGTCCCAAATCCAACTAACATCGCGACCGTCGCCTTCCATGTCGTTTACGAAAAAGCCCACCGCGACGGGGCCTTCCTCCTGAAGCACTATGCCCAGGTTTTGGTTGAAGCCCGTGGGGTTTTTCGCCAAGTTCAAAAGAACGCTGCGCCCCTGAACGTCCAGGTGCTCAAGACGCCCATTGTGTTCATCGAAACTGTTCACGCTCAGCTGAATGACATTGTTTGAAAGGCCCATGATATGCCCCGCCACATACACCGCAAGCAGGTTATAGATCATGTAGGTTCCCGTGTAGGGGGCAGCCAGGTGGGCAATGGCACCACCCGCAATGGCTTCTTCATCGGTTGCTGCCACAATGTCGAACTCCATGCCTTCAAGACCAACCGTGCATCCACGAGCCATAAACTTGGAATGTGCATGAGAAAAGCCACACTGCGGGCAGCTAAATGAGCCGAGTTGGCTGTAGGTGCGGTAGGCGTAGTCCAGCATGGTGTCGCATTCTTGGCAGATTTGCGCGTCAGTTGCGGCACCTTTAAGCGTATCAAGCGCTTCATTAATTCCAAAAGGAATACGCGGATTGTTAACCATGCGGTCAATTTTTTCACAATGCGGGTCGTCGGCATTGTAAATAAGCGTTGTGCGAGGCGATGCCTTGAGGGCGCGGGCGATGCTGTCCTGAATATAGTCAAGGCCACCCGTGCGGTCGAGCTGGTCGGGAAATAGGTTGAGCAAGACCACGTATTCAGATTGCAAATGCGGAAGTATTTTCACCAGCCACAGTTCGTCGCATTCAAACACACCCCAGTCGCTGCGTTTCGCGTGCAGCAAACAGGTGGCTACGCCCGAATCCAAATTTGCGCCACCACGGTTGCAAACCACACGCTGACCTGCGGAAACAAGACAATTAGCCAACATGTTGGTAACGGTCGTTTTCCCGTTTGTGCCCACCACACAAACGCTTCCACGCGCCATCTTTTGCCGCTGGTCGGCAATAATGGCAGGATCGACATATAAAGCCACTTTACCAGGAAAGTTTTCAGCCGGACGATGAAAGACATTACGCAAAACGGCGGTTGAAACCACGCTTATTGCT
>JAFUCE010000118.1 GCA_017459805.1 Eggerthellaceae bacterium | reverse complement strand
TGAACTAGACCCAAAAAGTTGGACGGTCAATAAAAGTTCTTAAGCGGCTCTTATGGGATGACTCCGGTACTGCACCGGGGTCATTCCTTTTAGCCCAACTTGGTAGCGTCGTGTATTCCAATAAGTAATGTATTCTTCAAGTTCCTCCTTGAAAGACTCGAACGATTCGAACCTTCGTTTGCGGTAGAACTCATCTTTCATGTGCCCGAAGAAGCTTTCCATGCAGGCATTGTCTAGACAAGTCGCCTTTCTTGACATGCTCTGCTCGACCCCAAGTTCCATAAGCTTTAACTGATACGATTTCTGCTGGTATTGCCAGCCTTGGTCAGAATGCAGCAGCGCCGGGCCATTGAGTTTTGGCTCAAGCATTGCAATCATCTCATTAACCTGCGCCATGTTTGGGCGCTCTGACACCGACCAGGCAACAATTTCGTTGTTATACAAGTCCATAACAGGCGATAGATATGCCTTACCCCAAGGTTGGTGGAACTCAGTTACATCTGTGGCAAGTTTTTTCATCGGGGCATCTGAATGAAAGTCTCTGTCGAGCACGTTCTTTGCGACCTTGCCCTGCTCACCTCTATAGGAGTTGTATTTCTTTCTTCTAATCTGGCAGGCAAGACCTTCTTCTCTCATGAGGCGCAGAACCGTCTTTCCGGATATGCACAGTCCCTGCTCATTGCGAAGCACGAGCGCGACCTGGCGATACCCCATGCCATTTGGTGTGCGGGAGAACGCCTCTTCGACCAGGGGTCTTACGTCTGCATAGTTGTCTTGCTTTGGGTGCGAGAGGTTGTAGTAGTAGGTTGAGCGCTTGAGACCGAGCTTCTCGAGCACTAGGGCCAGGGACCACTTCCGCCTCAGCGACGATGCGATTTCTGCTCGATCTCGTCCGCTAAGGCGTTTATTCGTTTTTGGATTTCAAGCTCCAGTTCTAGTTCCATCACACGAGCTTCAAGCTCTTCCTCGCGAGAAGCGTAGACAGGTTTGTCGGGTTTGGGTTTTCTCCCCTTGGGTTTTGGCAGCAGAGCATCGGGCCCGCCTTCCCTGTACTTGCGACACCAACTCCCAAGTGGCGACATCGAAGCAATGCCATACTTTTCCATTACTTCCGGCTTGCTCATTCCGCGTTCTATCACATCACGAGCAGCTGCAACTTTGAGATCATAGCTGTATGATTTGTGCGTTGTCACAAACAGAGCCTCCTTTCCAAGTGCTCTGTAAGTGTACAACCATTCTCCGACTGTGGCCTCTGGTAGGCCTAATACTGATGCAGCACTCTTGTCTCCACATCCTTGTTCGAACAGGTCGATAGCTGCTTGCCTCACCGACAAATCGTATTTCATACCATCACCCCCATGATAAAAAGTGGACCGGAAACTTTTGTTTCCGGTCCAACTATCGGGGTTCACTTCACCACGGAGCGGGTTTTTCTTGTAAGAATGTTGCGGTTAGCGCGCTGATTCGTGTTCAGACGTCAGAAGCCCCTGCAAAGACAGCGCAGCGCCTAGACTCTTTTAACGAAGCGGCCGTCGCGCGTGTCAACCTGAACAGTTTCGCCCACTTCGATATACATGGGCACCTGAATGGTAGCGCCCGTCTCCAGCGTAGCAGGCTTGGTACCACCCTGTACGGTGTCGCCCTTAAAGCCAGGATCGGTTTCGGTAATTTCAAGTTCAACAAACATCTGCGGCTCAACCGAAATAAGTTCATCACCCGCATAATTGAGGGACACTTCGTCAGATTCCTTCAGCCATTGAGCAACGTCACCCACAACGTCAGCAGAAACGCTCATCTGCTCGTAGCTTTCTGGATCCATAAAATGGAATTCAGAACCGTCGTTATACAAGTACTGAAGACGCTTGGTTTCCATACGCACGCTGTCGAACTTGGTGCCAGAATTGAAGGTGTGCTCAACGATGCGACCCGTGCGCACATCGCGCAGCTTGGTACGTACGAAAGCACCGCCCTTACCAGGCTTTACGTGCTGGAACTCCACGATAGTCCACAGCTTGTCGTTATACTCAATGCAAATACCATTCTTAAAGTCTGCGGTTGAAATTGCCATGTTCGTTTCTTTCTCCTCGGTCACAAAACTGGTCTATTATACGCCATTACGCTGCTTCGCTGCCACATTGCTACCGCGCGAGGGTTTGTAGTCTATCATGCTTTAATTACCCCATGTATGCTAAACTACCCTCCATGATGCAATCCTGAAGGAGGCCACCATGACGAAACAACAAGTATTCGCCCGTTCCCTCACTACCGCCTTTATTGCGCTCGCATTGCTCATTTGCTCTGCCTTCGCACTCCCCCAAACTGCCGAAGCAGCGCCACAGTGGACACGCATTGCTGGTAGTAATGCCCTTGATACCATGTATAAGATTGCAAAGGCTGGTAAAGGAGACTTTGCTAGTGAAGCAGTTATTTTGGCAACGAATAAGGGCTATAAGGATGCCCTCGCCGCAAGTTCACTCGCAGGAATACTAGCAGCGCCCGTTGTGCTTACTACACCAGACACTCTCGCTGCAAAAGCCAAACAAGCTATTAAAGAGAGTGGCGCAAAAACAATCTATATCGTTGGCGGCCCAAAAGCAGTTTCAAATAAAGTCGAAAAACAAATTAAGAGCATGGGAAAAGATGTCGAGCGCATCTATGGCAATAACGCAGCTGAGACCTCTGTGCAAATTGCTATGGTAGTAAATTATGTTCTTGAACAGCTAAAAGTTGAGCCGAAAGGCGATTGCATAATTGCGACCCAGGCTTCGTTTAAAGATGCGCTTTCCATTGCCCCTTATTCATACACTTATGGTGTCCCTATTTATCTAACGGACGGAAAAGGGAAGTCTGTTTCTGACCTAGCACTAAGAGAAATGAGGGCAGGCAAACATAAGCGCGCCATTATTGTCGGCGGCACGAAAGCTGTTTCATCCAATGTTGAAAAGCAGCTGAAAGACAACGGTCTCAAGGTGGTGCGCCTTTGGGGTCAAAACGCCTATCAGACGTCAAACGAAATAGCTAAGTGGGAAATTAATAATGGCATGGTTGTTGATTATGTCGGCGCAGCAACAGCCAAAAACTTCAAAGATGCTTTGTCGGGAGCAGCGTATTGCGGACTGTATGGA
>JAFUCE010000117.1 GCA_017459805.1 Eggerthellaceae bacterium | reverse complement strand
TATCCGTCCTTGGTCCACTCAACATGCCAACGCTGGGCTGTGGTTCCATTTGTTCGATAGGTTTGGACATTGGCTCCTTTTTTTCTCCGAAGCGCCCGTCACATCAATCGCCTGGCTTGAAGCAGTAAGAGACTCTATAACATAAACACCGTTGTTAATAGTGCGTTCGCTAACGGGCTTCGATTTTGCCGTTGTGCTTAAACTTTGTATGCTGCCTTTTGTGCCCGTATCGGCAAAAGCAATACTTGCGGGCGACACAGCACAAAAGAGGAGGATGACGCTTATAGCACATGCGCTAAGGACTGCTATCCTATGGATACGCATATTTGACGCAAACGGTTTCACAACGGCATTACCTACTTGATAGCCAAATGGCTAGTGCGTAATACGCGCATAGATTTGTTCGGCCTGCTTGCCGTCCATGTTTTTAATCGCGTTTACGCGGTCGTAGCCAATGGGGTCACCCGCGCCATACATATAGCCGCGGCCCACGTAAAACACCACATGGGAAATGTAGTCGATATGGTTGTAGGTACCCTTATAAAACACCAGGTCACCCACCTTTGCCTCGCTTGCACTAATGCGCTTTACGCGGCCGTGATTATAAGAAGTGTCATTAAGAAGCCTGTCAGCATTGGTGTACATGAGGTCAAAATTCGTGCCCCACACCGCGTTAGAGCAATACATAACCAAGCCCGCACAGTCGAAGCTCGTAGACGGGCTGCGGCCGCCCCAGTAGTAGGGCCAGCCTTCATATTGTTCGGCTTTAGCAATAACCTTAAAGTCGTTGACATTGGTGCTCTTGGGATAGAACTGCCAGTTTGCATTATGCAAGACCCAGGATTGGGCTTTTGAACCGTTTCCTTCATATAAATGCACGTTGGTCCCACGCTTAATATTGGCACCAGCAACATCAAGGTACTTACCCGACAAAACTGACTTAAACTTAATCCCATTGGAATCGAGTTCGATACGCCACTTTTGGGCATCGGTGCCATTGCTGTTGTAAAGCCAGGCATTGGCGCCATTGTTTTTCGAGCCCCCAGCAACGTCAACGCATTTCGATGAAAGGGCACTCGAAATAGTGTAGATGCCATTGCCCACGTGCTTAATCTTGAACTTTTGGGCATCGGTACCATTCGAACGATAGATCTGCAGGTTTGCCTTATTTGCCTTAGAGCCGCCCGCCACGTCAAGCACCATGGGGCTTGCCAGTGCGCTTGAAATAACATAGGTGCCGTCATCGATAAGCTGCGACTTTGTAAACGCAAACTTTTGCGTTTGTACATTCGCCTGGGCTTGCAGTTGGATATTTGCACCAGCAGAGGTACCACCCTTTGCTTCAAAGGCAAGATTGCTGAGCGCAGATACAATCTGATAACCATTACCCGAAGGCTTAATATAGAAGAACTGCGCTATCGTGCTGTTGGACTTGTACTGCCAAATATTTGCTCCTGCGGCTTTCGAACCGCCAGCAACATCTAACACCTTAGCGGATCCGATGTCGGTAAATTGGTATAGTCCATTACCTTTATAGCTAAGCTGGAATTTTTGCGTGGCGCTCTTGCTCTTGTTTTCGAGCTGCACGTTAGCGCGCGCTGCACCCGTCTGACCCTGAATGTCGATGCGAAGCTTATTGTTGTCAAGGGGCGCAATTTCATATATGTCAGCTGCAAGAGTTTTACCCTGCTTGTAAGCCGCAGTAAGACCTGCTTGTTTTACAAAGTAGAACTTCTGAGCTTCAGTATTATTCGTTTCGTAGATTTGTATATTGGTGCCATTCCCCGTTAAAGCACCAGTGACATCAAGGCGCATCTTTGAGTTTTGGGCAGGGATAAGTGAGTAGCTGCCGTTGCTGTTTTTTACGATTTTCCAGCCAATGTTTTTGGAGCTTTGCATAGAAACGTTGGATTCGTTTTTCAATTGACCAGGAACGCCCAACTTGTTGCTGTTTTTTAGATTTACAAACTGGTACACGCCATTGCCCTTATACACTGCACGCCAGTACTGGGCAAGCGTATTATTTGCTTTATACAATTGCACGTTAGCACCAGCGCTTTTCGATCCACCCGCTACGTCAAGTACCATGGTGTCCTTTTTCGTAAGCGCAGTTGAAATGCGATAAACCACACCGTCTTCAAGATAGTATCCAGCTTCAGGTGTGCGGTCGCCCGCCTTGCTTGTTGTCAGCGAAGGTGCAGAGGTAGTTGAAGGATCTGACGCATAAGCAGGTGCCGGAACAAAGGCTGCGGCCAAGACTGCCCCGATGACGACAGCAAAGACCAAGGCCATAACATTTGTCCAGGTAAAACACGTAGTACGTTTCATCTTATCCTCCAAAACCTTGCCTGATCACATTTATCGCATATCGTTTCGCATTTTGCGTTCCACGTTTCGCGTTTCGCGGCCTCGGGATTTACTCCTTGTATACACCGAGTGCCTATTATAGCGTGCTTTTCAATTGCTCTTTAGTACGCCTGGCAACTGGAAAACTTGCCAACTAAACACGCTCGCCTATTAAGCCGTATTGTTTTCAGCGGGCTGCTCTGCTGCTTCGGCCGCTGCTGCTTCTTCAGCAGCACGACGGTCTTCCTCTTCGCGCTTGGCGGCTTCTTCAGCGGCTTTCTTTTCGGCTTCTTCGCGGGCCTTAGCTTCTTCGCGCTCCTTCAAAATCTTGGTCATTTCCTCAAGCGCTTTTTCAGCCGCAGCCTTGTCCGATAC
>JAFUCE010000116.1 GCA_017459805.1 Eggerthellaceae bacterium | reverse complement strand
TGCTGGCCGCACGAAGCGCGTTCCCCCACGAGGAGATCCCCTACGAAGGGGCCAAACCGATGCTGCTCGTCGACCGCGCGGAGGCAACCCGCATCGCGGCGGTGGTTGAGGCTCTGTGTCCGCAGCTGCCAGCACCGAGACAGAGGCGTTAGCCATTGGTAGCCACTTGGCATCTTCCGGGGGCTGGCTACCAGGCGTTTCCGCAGGTAGATTGATTTACTCCCCCTACCAGAGGCATTTACTCCCCCTATCTGGCTACCACCCTGGTAGCCACTTACTGGCTACCAGCTGGCTACCACCCTAAATCGACGATTTCCCAGGCGTGGTAGCACGAGATTGCGCCAGTTGGACGAGACAACACGAGATGGACGGGTTTTCGGGGTTTGCAACAATAGAGTGGGAATAAAAGGATAGGCAAAACACTTTTCCGCACTCTGCCCCGAAACACAACAAATCCGCAGGTCAGAAGTGGTGTGTTCGAGAAATCGGCGCACCACTTCACTTCACTAGAAAACGCTCCTTTCCGGATTATTTGTAGCGGAATATGTAGCGCCCCAGGATTGCCCAAGGGCGACTCGTGCACTCGTGGGTTATGCGCATCCTCCTGTCAGGGCGGCGCGGCTGTTCTTGTGGGACCGCGGCACTTGGCGCCAAACATGCCTCCCTTGTCTGTCGAATTACTCGATAGTATGATTAGTATAACTAGTTATACCGTAGAGGGGGATACCATGGAGATGCCTGAGGGCAGAGGAGCTTGGACGGCGACGGTTGGCGCCAAGGGGCAGATTGTCATTCCCAAAGAGGCGCGCGACATGTTCGGCATCAAGCCGGGCGATACGCTCGTTATCCTGGGCGATGCCGAGCGCGGCCTCGCCATCCCACCCAAGGAAAAGTTCGGCGAGTGGATCAACGCAGTGTTCGACGGAGGTACGCGATGAGGGTGCTCTGGTTCTGCATCCCGGCCCATGGCCACACCAACCCCACCATCGAGGTCGTGCGCGAACTCACAAGGCGTGGCCACGAGGTTCGCTATTACTCGTTCGAGGAGTTCCGCGAGAGAATCGAGGATGCGGGAGCCCAGCTCGTCGCCTGCGACTCCTTCCTGCCGCCTATAGACGAGAAAGTCGAGAAGCGGCTCCGCAGGGTGTCCACCACCGAGATGAGCGTGCAGTCGTTTCGCACGGTCGCGAACCTCGACCCGGTCGTGTCCGAAGACGTCGCATCCTGGCGCCCCGACGTGGTGGTGACCGACTCAGCATGCTTCTGGGGCAAGCTGGCCGCGGTCAAGCACGGCCTGCCTTGGGTGTGCTCCACCACGACGTTCGCCTTCAACCAGCAGTCGTCCAAGTACATGAGCCACAGCGCCTCCGAGATGGCCGACATCATCCTGGGCCTGCCCCGCCTCAACCGCGAGATCCGCAAACTACGGCCCTTGGGCTACCACGTGAAGAGCGCTCTCGACATCGTGAGCAACAAACCCGAGGACAACACCATCGTCTACACATCGCGGACGTTCCAGCCATGCTCCGAGACGTTCGACGAGGGACACTACCGCTTCGTGGGCCCATCGGTGCGCGACGTGGCCCCAAAGGAGAAGGTCGGCCGACCTCTTGTGTATGCCTCGCTCGGCACGGTGATAAACGACCGTCCGGACTTCTACCGCACGCTGATCGACGCGCTGCGCGATGCTGATGCGGACCTCCTCATCTCGTGCGGTAGGGCGTTCGACCCAGCGCAACTCGGAATGCTGCCAGATAACGTGCGCGTCGAGCAGCACGTGGACCAGATGGAGGTGCTCTCGCGGGCGAGCCTGTTCGTTACCCACTGCGGCATGAATAGCGCTTCGGAGGGCATGTGGATGGGTGTGCCCGAGCTGCTCTTTCCGCTGACCGGCGAGCAACGCGCCGTGGCGAAACGTGTCGCGGAGGTTGGTGCAGGCACGTTGCTCGAGGAAGAGGCGGCGCGGAATGGCGCTGCGCTACGCCATGCAGTGCTCGCCGCCTTGGAGGACGAACGGCTCATTGAGGGCTCTACGCGAATGCGCGACGACTTGCGCTCATGCGTAGGCCCAACTGGCGCCGCGGATTTCATCGAGCAGGTGGCACGTCGTCACGTGGGGGCTTAAGACCATGCGGCACATCATGGAGCGCGGCCACCTCCTCTTGTCCCTGACAATATGATGTGATACAATGTATATACGTTGTAGTTACAAAGGAGGTCATGCCATGGCAAAGACCGCAACAATCAACATGCGCGTAAGCCCAGAGATTAAGTCCAGCGCCGAATCGATCTTCGCAAGCCTGGGGATGACCCTCACTGAGGCCATCAACGTCTTCTTGCACAAGTCCGTCATGGAGGGCGGGCTGCCCTTCGACGTGCGCCAGCTCCGTTACAACGCTGAGACGGAAGCCGCCATGCGCGAGGCGCGCGATATCATGAGCGGCAAGACCGAGGCGGACACCTTCGATTCTGCGGCAGCCATGTTCGCCGCGTTCGACGAATAGGGGCGCCATGTCCCTGAAGCTCGTTTCCACATCGCAGTTCAAGAAGGACTATAAGAGGGCCAAGAAGTGCGGGCTGGATATGCTCGAGCTCCAGGCTGTGCTTGACAAGCTTTGTGCCGAGGAACCGCTTGACGAGCGCCATCGCGACCATGCGCTATCGGGCAGCTACATTGGGTTTCGCGAATGTCATGTCCGCCCCGATTGGCTGCTGATATACGCGATTGACAGGGGCTAACTGATACTTACCGCATCGCGAACAGGGACACACTCTGATTTGTTCGACGAGTAGCCGGTATCCGATGTGTGGGAAGTCGATTTGCATGCACTCGCACGTATGAGCATGGGGCCAAAATGGCAGAACGTCGATTGTGCATCCTTTGTTTACCGACTCGGATTTTGCGACGATATTCGGTACGCGCTATGAACGCGAGGACGATTTGTAGCAGTTTTGTAGCGGCCGAAGCCCGAACGAGAAACGAGTCGTTCTCTTTCCACCCCTGAACTGCGGAAACGCGAGCACGGGCAATTCCTCTCACCAGATGCTACTACCGAGTGGGAGTAATAAAAAGACGCCGTAGGCGCACATTTCCCCAGTCAAGCACAATAACCCATCTGGCAGCTCACGCTCGTCAGAGGGTTTCTTAAGCCCGTACAAGCCTTTCCAAGCCGTCGGTTTCGGTGGGGCTTACGTCGGGCTGTGCAGGAAGCGCAGCGTTCGGTTTCGCAGGGGAGCCTAAAGATGGCGACGTGGCGCGTGCCCTGGAGTTCCTCGCAGGCGGCGTCGTCGGCGTTCTCTCGCGCTATGGGTACCCGATGGATTTCGAGGCCCTCAGAGCTTGCATGCATGTGATGAACGAGGCGTTCACCGAACCCGCGCTCCGGTATATGCTGAGAAATACGGCGAGTCCTTCCGCAGACTAAGTAAAAACAGCGAGTGGGAATAATATTTACGGAAAAATTGACGCATGCGGCAGTTCTGACGTATAATCGGCTCAGGGAGAAAGGACTGGCGCATGGAGATCAGTCGAGATAAGTACTTGAGCAACCTCATAGTCCGCAAGGGCAACGGAATGATCAAGGTCGTTACGGGCGTCAGGCGCTGCGGTAAGACCTACCTGCTGTTTGAGCTGTTCGTCCGCCACCTTCTTGAGTCTGGCGTCCCCCGTGACCACATCGTCGCTCTTGCCCTGGACGACCGCGCCAGCGCGCAGTACCGGGCCCCGGACGCTCTCTACGAGTACCTGCTCGGCCAAATCGGTGATGACGACGGGACCTACTACGTTCTTCTCGACGAGGTCCAATACGCCATTAGCGCGCGCGAGCTGAGGGGCAAGGACGAGCCACCTGCTTTGTACGGCGTCCTGAACGGTCTCCTGCGTAGGAGGAACGTCGACGTCTATGTAACGGGAAGCAACTCGAAGCTGCTCTCTACCGACGTGATGACAGAGTTTCGCGGGCGAGGGGATGAGGTTCGCATCCACCCGCTGTCCTTCTCCGAGTTCATGCAGGGTTTCGAGGGCGACCGCTACGAGGGCTGGGCGGAGTATGTGATGTATGGGGGGCTCCCCCTCGTGCTATCGATGCGCACGCCCGAGCAGAAGGCGGCGTACCTCACCAGCCTCTTCGAGGAGGTCTACCTCGCCGACGTCGTGGAGCGCAACCACCTCACCAAGTCACAGGGGTTGGAGGACCTTGTTGACGTTCTGGCCTCGTCGATTGGTTCGCTGACGAACCCCTCCAAGCTCGAGGCGACGTTCCGGAGCGTCATGCGCTCCAAGCTGGACGCAGATACCATCAAGCGCTACATAGGCCATCTCGAGGAGGCATTCCTCATAAACGAGGCGGTGCGTTACGACGTCAAAGGGCGCAAGTACATAGGGACGCCCAAGAAGTACTACTTCGAGGACATTGGCCTGCGCAATGCACGGCTAGGCTTCCGCCAGGTCGAGGAGACGCACCTCATGGAGAACGTCATCTACAACGAGCTGCGTGCGAGGGGTTTTTCCGTCGACGTCGGGGTGGTCGAGAAGCGCTCCAAGGTGGACGGGAGGGACGAGCGCTATCGCTACGAGGTCGACTTTGTCGCTAATCTTGGGTATAGACGCTATTACGTCCAGTCGGCGCTGAGACTGGACTCGCCAGAGAAGGCAGCACAAGAGAAGCGCTCCCTTCTCGGAATCGACGACAGCTTCAGAAAGATTGTAGTAGTCAAAGACGTCATGAAGCCCTTCATGGACGAGGACGGCATCCTCACCATGGGGCTTTTCGATTTCTTGCTCAACCCAGAGAGCCTGAACATGTGAGCCATCCGAGCGAGCCGGAATAACGCGCCACGTGAGTACCAAATGAGTACCAAAGGGAGCGGAACGAGGGAGACGCCAGCGCATGGCGTGGACGCCGCAAGAATACAGCGCACGAAATCACATCCCATCCACGCCCTCCCCCATAGAGTGGGAATAGCCCACGGAGTAGCAGCGCTTAGCTTCTCTTGGCATCGTTTGCCACGGTTTGGCACCAGGCGCACGCTTGCAGAACAATTGAGCTGATGGCAGGCTGTCCTAACGAGGGCGAATGAGCCCCATCTTCAAATGGTCGATGGAGAGGTAGGGAACGCCGTACCTCTCAAGCATGCGCTGTGCGAGGACCGTCTTTCCCACATGCGATGCCCCGGTGATGAGGACGATCATGGCGCTACCTTTCAACGTAGCTTTATGCGGTTACTCGTAACTGCATCTTACATGTTTAGACCCCGAGCGAGGTCAAGGGAATCACGTAGGTGTCTGCATCGCGGTCATAGCGGGCATATTCGCCCGCGCCCACGATCACGGCGCTGAATACGGGTTCTGGGTTCCTCGCGGCGGGGTTCGCGGCCACTTTCCGGCGCAGCCGCGCGATGCTCTCGAAGGCTTCGGGTACCTTGTTCTCGCCGAGCTTTACCTCTATGGGCGCCCATCTTCCGTCGCGCAGCTCGACCACTGCGTCCACCTCCAACCCGTCCGAGTCCCGGTAGTAGAAGAGCGGCTCGGCAGGAGCGCCTGGCAGGGCGCGTGCGTAGACCCCAAGGTCGTGGATAGCCAGCGATTCGAAGAGCATCCCGAACAGTTGCCCGTCGCCCAGGAGCCTTTCAGGGGTGACTTGCAGGAGGCTCGCGGCGAGCGATGGATCAGCGAAATAGCGCTTGGGCTTCGTCCGCAGCCTGCTCCTGGACCTGATGGGTGCGTCCCAGCCCTTGATCGGCTCGACGACGTAGAGGCCTTCGAGGGCCGACACGTGCGCCGATGCCCGTTCCGCAGCAATCTTCGAGTTCGGAGCGGCCAACTGGGCGTCGGCGGCTATGGTCGCGAGCTTGGCCGCCGTGCCGATGTTGCGGGCGAGCGAGAGGGCCACACCCCTGGACTCCCTGCCCGAGAGACCCTTCCTCGGAATGCTCACGCCGAAGAGCGCCTCGAAGTACGAGTCGAGGTACTCGGGCTGCACCCCCTCGGAAGCCGCCAGCGCAGGCCATCCGCCCTTGCATACGGCGGTCGCGAGAGGCTCGAGTTTCTGCTGCACCAGCTGCGGCTCAAATCTTCCCTCGAAGAGGCCCGCCAGGGAGACCGCACCCGACGACACGCCCGTCTCCTGCAGCGTCATGGTGCTCATGCGCAGCTTCGCGATCCTGCCTGCGCCGCTGTGATGCACCTTGTCCTTGTTGGGCTCCGCCGAGCCCGTGAGTATGAAGGAGCCCTTGGATGCCGCGTCGGCGTCGACGGCGGCGCGGACCTCGTCCCATATGGCGGGCACGTCCTGCCACTCGTCCACCAGGTGTGGACGCACCCCAATAAGCGCGGTCGAGGGGTCCGCCTCTGCCGCTGACCTCGGGCCGGACAGCCCGATGCGCGTGACGCTCTCGGCGCGAGCGAGAGACGTCCACGTCTTGCCGCACCACATCGTGCCAGCGACCTCGACGGCTCCGAAGAGGCCGAGGAGGCGTTCGAGCTTCGAGTCGACGATTCTGCTGATGTAGCCTTCGGGTTTGAGCTTGCCGTAGGGCATGCAGTCCTCCTTCATTCGCAATTCAGAGGATATTATACAAGTAAATCAGAGGAAAATTAAGTAGGTGTTTCAGAGGCTACTCGACCTCGAGTTGGTTGCGAAGCTTCGTAGATCGAAAGGCGGTTCCGAATGCTCGGACCCCATAGGTAAGAGAAATGTGAGAAGAAACAACCGATTGAAACCCATGCAGGCCAACCGGTCTCGGAGGGTTCTCTCGAATGGGCCGCTGATGAATCCGGCAGACTCCGAAACTGGAACTCACCCCGCTGAGTTCCAAGTGAGTTCCAGTCACAAGGGGTGTTCCGGGATTACTCCCCATACACGAAACGACACAGAT
>JAFUCE010000115.1 GCA_017459805.1 Eggerthellaceae bacterium | reverse complement strand
GTGCGTCAAGTGTTCAGGCAAAGCATGCCTTCACACTTGCCGGGGCGCTTGCGCGCCCAGCCTACTTGCAAACTTAACGCAACAGTTGCGCTTAGTTCGAAAGTTTGCAGTTGTTGTTGCGATAGAGATGGAAAGTTAGGTTATCGATTGTGGTGTGGCTATGGAACTCTATTGGTATCAAATGTTGCACCTTTGTCTACTAATCTGCTAGAATATATACGTCATAAAGCACATCTGCCAACGTATAAGCACGCGTCCATAAAGGCGGTGCTTTTTTTCTGCCCTTGTGGAGTGCGTACGCAGCACGTATGTATGGATACCGCAACGTTAGGCAGACATGAAAATGAAACACATCCACATAAGTTCAATTTTGTTCGCAATCGCGCTGTTTGCGTCTTTGCAGATGGCTTTTGCTACGCTCGCCTTTGCCGACGACGGTCTTGCCAGTGCTTCGGTTGACGCCGCTGCCGATGCGGCGTTGGTTGATGGCCAGGACGCCCAGGCAGACAACCAAGTTGCCCAGGCTGAAGGTCAGGATGTACAGGCTGACGAACAAGCCGCTAATGCCGATGGTAGCATTGCCGCCGATACAGAAACCGCAGGCACCGATGATGCTGAAAGCGGCTCGGATAATGTAACGGTTGATGCTGGTGCGGAATCGGGCGACGTAGCCAATCCTGCTGCTACCAACAATGACGCAACGGATAATCAAAACGCAGCCGACAACGCTGAAGTGGACGACGCCGATGCTGGTAGTGCGGACGCTGACGAGGCTGCCGGTGCGGCTAACCCCGACGCGGTCGATGCCGCTGATACCGACACTTCTGCTGCGGACGCTGCAACCAATACCACAGCCAACACCGAAGCGGCCGCAAGCCCCAGCGCAAACGAAGAAGCAGCTGCAAACGCAAGTGCATCAAACGCACCTGCAGCCAAATCCACCTCTGCGGCAAGCGCAAGCTCTGCAGCAAGCGCAAGCTCTGCGGCAGCTCCTGCGACCCGCGCCCTCAAAGCAGCACCTGCAACACGCGACGCTGCCCCGCAGCTCACCGAACTCTATATTAACCCCCGCTCGGGTGACGACACCAACGACGGCTCGCAAGAAGCCCCTGTCAAAACCATCGAGCAAATCCTTGAACTCCTGAAGGCTAACCCGGGCGTCACAACGGTTTATGTGGCAAACACCATTACCGCCGAAGGCGAACTTACACTTCCTGAAGGCGTTGTCCTCAAGCGCGCACCAGGTTTCAAGGGCACTCTGATTTCCGTTGCCAGCGGCAAAGAACTCACCCTTTCCAACATCACCATCGACGGCGACGAAACACAGAAGACAAGTGACTCCATTCTTCGTGTTTATGGCACGCTTAATATGAATGGTAATACCGTGCTCCAAAACAATATTAACGATGACAATTGGTACGACACAGGTGGCGGAGTTGATGTTAAGGCTGGCGGTACTTTTGTTATGAACAACGGTACTATCCAGAATTGTCAGTCAGGTTTCGGTGGTGGCGTCGCGGTCTTCGGTACCTTCATTATGAACAATGGTCTTATTACCAACAATAAGGCTTGGCATAAGTCGAATAACTACGATTATTCTTCTGCTGGCGGTGTTGGTGTAGGCAACAACGGCGTTATGTATCTGTACAACGGCACTATTTCGAAGAATACTGCCAGCAAAGTGGGTGGTGGCATTTCTCTGGGCGACTTCTATGATCGCTACGTGACGAATGGTACTCCTAAGCTCTATATGTATGGCGGCACGGTAAGCGAAAACCTTGCTTATAACGGCGGCGGCGGCGGAATATATATTCAGGCTGGAAGCTATGCCTATATTGAAGCCGGCACAATTTCGGATAATATCGGGCGCCGTTATTCAAATAGCGATGCATGGTTTACTGGCGGCGGCATTTATGTCAACGGCGGTTATGAAAACTACAATGGCATCAAAGACGGTGAACTCGACTTGGCGCGTGTCTATATTGCTAACAATTATTCCTGGGCTTACGGCGGTGGTATCGCGAATTGCCCAACAGCAACACTTTCAATTTATTTAACCGACGGTGCTGCTATTAGCAATAACTACTACCGAGGCTGGATTACAGATTATGGCACCTACAAGGTTTACACGGGTGTTCGCGACGATTTCTATATCACATCCAAGGCTGTTGAAAAGAACGGTGTTATCGGACATGAAGGTACGCCGACCATGTTTGTATCCCTTGCGATGCTTGGTGGCGGCCGTAATGAATGGGAGTATCAGTCGTATTCGGATGGCATCATTCGTGTCTGGGACGACGAATATACCATGGACAAAAACACGCGCATTGGCATGGTTAATAATGCAACAGACGAAGACATGCAGCGAGCATACGAAAACGCAACCGTATTCATTACGGGGAATTGGGCGCCATGGGGCAAAGGTGGCGGTATTGGTAGCAACGGCATCGTGCGCATTGGTGTAGATAAGCCCATGTATGGCACGCTCGAAGTAAGCAAGACGGTTGAAGGCGACGAAGCCGCAAAAGAGCAAGATTTTACCTTCCGCGTTACGCTTGACTACAAGATTTCGGGCACCTTCGGCGACATGGAATTCGTCGACGGCGTTGCAGAATTCACGCTGAAAGACCGCGAAACCGCGCGTGGTGCAAAATTCATTCCTGGCCTTAAGTACAAGGTAGAAGAACTCACGACAGAAGGTTTCATTGTTCGCTATGAAGGTGAAGCCGAAGGCGAAACTAAAGCAAACACAATACATGTTGTTGGCGTCGTAAACACGCAGCCAATTACTGTTGAAGGCGCGAAGACGTGGGCAACAAACGGCGAAGAGGTACAGCTTCCTGAATCTATTACAGTTCGTCTGTATGCAGATGGCGTCGAGGTTGACAGCGTGCAGGTAACGGCTGAAGATGGCTGGATCTTTAAGTTTGAAAACCTGCCCTATTCGGTTGACGGCGAAGTGATTTTTTACACTATTTCCGAAGATGCGGTTGAAGGCTTTGCCACGACAATCGAAGGCTTCAATATTGTCAATACGCCGACTCCAGAAGAGCCGGAGCCCGAGATTCCCGAAGAGCCGGAGCCCGAGATTCCCGAAGAGCCGGAGTATCCCTTCAATCCGCCCGAGCCTGAAGAACCTGTGGTTCCTGAAGAGCCTGTGGTTCCTGAAGAACCAGAACAGCCTATGAAGCCAGCTGAGCCTCAGCAGCCTCAGCAGCCTCAGCAGCCCGAGGTACCCAAAGTCACTAAGCAGGTTCCAATTGTTCCGCAGGTAATCACTGGTGGGACACCGCAAACAGCCGACGCCTTTGGTGCCCCTGCGCTTGCTGCGTTGTTCGTGTTGCTGGTTTTGGCGGCCGCGGGAACGCTGCTTGCAAGAAGGAAACTTAACAGCCTATAATGGCTCACCCATATTGGCCTTAACGCCTAGTTCATGAAGCAGATGTGCTGAGGCGTATAGGGAAGGACCCGCCCAGAACTACAGGCATGGGGCGGGTCCAAGTTTTTATTATAAGACAATACGTGACAGGAGGGCGAGCATAGAGCGCGCCACACCACCTAGGCAAACTTCAAGAATGCAGCGTAACCCTTCTTCGCTTCATAGATGTCAGCCTTGCTTGCCACTTCCCAAGGTGAATGCATCGAAAGAACGGCAACGCCCGAATCGATAACATTCATGCCATACTTCGCGGGAATGTAGGCAATCGTGCCGCCACCGCCCAGGTCGACCTTGCCCAGCTCGGCCGTTTGGTACGCCACATTGCCCTTTTCCATGATGTCGCGCACCTTGGCAACATATTCGGCGTTGGCGTCGTTTGATCCGCTCTTGCCGCGCGAGCCCGTGAACTTGTTGAACACGAGGCCACGCCCGAAGTAAGCAGCGTTTTTCGGTTCGTATGCGCTGGCATAAGTTGGGTCGTAGGCAGCGCTCACGTCAGATGAAAGCATGTGCGAATTCGCCAGAGCACGGCGCAGGGCTAGGTCGCTGCCTTCGCCTGCAAGCGCCATGATTTCAGCCATCGTGTTTTCAAAGAACAGGCTGTCCATGCCCGTCGCGCCCACGCTACCAATTTCTTCCTTGTCCACCAGCACGCACACACCTGTGCGGTTCAATTTGCCCGCTTCAAGCTGCGCCATCAGCGACGTGTATGCACACACGCGGTCGTCATGGCCATAGCCCAAAACCATGGACCCGTCCAAGCCGCAGCTGCGCGCACGCCCCGCGGGCACTACTTCAAGTTCAGCCGAAAGGAAATCTTCTTCGTCAAAGCCGTACTTGTCCTTCATAATCTTAAGAATCGCGGCGCGTACCGGCTCCTTCGCGGCAATGGCTTCGGGCGTGCCTTCCTTGGCTTTCTTGGCTGCCGCTTCGCCAATCACCAGCGGGCGGCTGCCAATAAGCAGGTCGAGCGCTTCGCCTTCAACCACCGTCGTCGCCTTCTTTTGCATTTGCTCCGTGCCCAAGTGCGGCAGGAGGTCGGTAATGCAAAAGACCGGGTCGCCCGCGTCTTCGCCGATGTTAATGTTGATCACCTTGCCATTGGTGCGCACCACCACGCCGTGCAGTGCCAGCGGAATGGTAACCCACTGGTACTTTTTGATGCCGCCGTAATAGTGTGTGTCGAGCAGGGCGAAGTCGGTGTCTTCATAGAGGGGGTTTTGTTTGACGTCGAGGCGCGGCGAATCGATGTGCGCACCCAAAATGTTGAAGCCCGCCTCCATGGGCTGCTTGCCAATTTGTACCAAAATGACCGCTTTGCCAAAGATGTCATCGTACACGCGGTCGCCTTCTTTAAGCGTTTTGCCGGCCTTGCGTGCTTCGTCCAGGCTTATGTAGCCCGCTGCCCGCGCAAGTTCGATGGCGCGTGCGGCACATTCACGTTCGGTTTTGCAGTCGCTGATGAAGTCTATATAGTCGGCCGCCAGTGCCTCAATGGCCTTTTCGTCCTTGGCGGAATAGCTTTTCCAGGCGTTTTTCCGTTCCATTTTTTGTCCTCCTACCGCCCTAAAATAGGGCAGATTTCTTGCTCACTTTTCTCTTTCATTACACAATTATGACTCAAAAGCCAAAAATAATGAAAAAAAGTTCAAAATTAGCTTGTGAAATGGGCATTTCCAACAAATACTACCACACAAGTAGACTTAAATCTGATACAATATGGCTGCTATGGACAAGCAGTATATGCGTGACATATTTGACTTTGCCAATACAAGCCTCGGCCGCTTTTTTGCCGTGGCAATTGCCGTGTGTATGACACTTTCTTTGTCGGGTATTGCTCTGGCGGTTGACGGTGCCATTCAGGACGCTACCAACGCTGCAAATTCTGCTGAAAACACCCCTGTGGTTGAAGAACAACCCACGGTTAACGCTCCAGCAACAGGCGATGCTGCTGCGGGCGATGCTGCGCCAGCGGCTGACCCTGCACCCGCAGGCGATCCGGTACCAGCTGCCGATCCTGCAGATGGGCAAGGCGACCAGGGTACATCTGACACACCCGCGTCTTCTGGCACGGACACAGGCAACACGCCTGCCCCGGCCGACCCTTCAACAGAAAATAAACCCGCTGAATCCAGTACGCCCGAAGGCAGCAATGCGGGTGACCCCAGCTCTTCCGGCTCTTCGTCGGACGCGAATAACTCGAACGCTTCTTCGAACGATGGCAGTGCAAGCTCTTCGCCTGATGGCAACTCTAGCAACGGCTCCAACACCAATGACGGCACCGTAAGCGCGGGCAGCACCGACGGCACGGACGGCACCAACGAGGCTGGCAAAGACATCGACACTACCATCAAGGACGCCACCACCTCAGAGGGCGACCCGAAAGATAATTCGAACGAAGGAAGCGGCATTTCGGTTGAGCAGGCAAGTGTAAGCTTCTCGGCTACGAATTGCTCGTTTAAGGTTGGCGGCGAATCGACCATTACCTCGGGTTCGCTGGCGGTTCCTTTGAAGCAGGCCCTCAGTTTCACCGTTGTGCCTGACACGGGCTACGTAGTGGAAACCGTTACCATGCAGGAAGGCGGGGGCTTCCCCTTCACGCTTGACGCTGCGGGTGGCGCCTACACCGTGCCAGCGGATTCGGTTACGAGCAATCTTAGTTTGTCGGCCCATGCTGTGAAGGACGAAAGTGCTTCCTCGGGCGACTCGTCCAATGACCCCGTTCAGTCCGACACGGTGGTTCCCCTTGCGGCGCCTGTTTTGAAGCTTGGCGACATGACCTGTACCTACATGGCGCTTGAACAACCCCAGCTTGGTTCCGACCTTACCTATACGGTTTCTGGCCTCGAGCCTGGCGACGAACTCATCATCAGCGGCTTTACCGGCGCGGGAATTGACGCGGGCACCTACACTTTGCAAGTGACTGACTATTGGATTAAGCGCGCGGACGCTGAAGGCAACCCAGACGTTACCAATCTTTACGAGTCCATCGACCTGTCAGGCGCAACCGCAACCCTAACTATTGAAAAGGCGCCGCTCTACATCGTGACGCCTTCGGACACTAAGTTCTACGACGGCGAACGACTTACCTGCATGGGCGACGACTTCTTTACCGACGAACTGTTCGACCTGTTCGAATCGGGTAATTTGAGCCGTTATGCTGGCTCGCCAACGCTCTATGGCCTCTTTCCTTATGACGGCCCCGAATTTACGGTCGTTACCACTGGTTCGCAAACCGAAATCGGGCATTCTGCGAACACGGCAGAAATCGAGCCCCCCCAGGCCAAGCGTGCGCTTGAAAAGAATTACAACATCATTCCGTCCTTCGGGCGCCTGACGGTTTTGCCGCCCGACAACGACGTCTACATCAGCGCGCCTACGGTGAGCAAGTTCTATGACGGCAAGCCTCTGACGGCGTCTGCGTCCGACATTTACTGGAACGGTCTGCCCGACGGCTTTACGGTTACCGCGAAGCTTTCGGCTACGTCGCGCACGGACGCGGGTAAGACCACCGTGGCGGTTGTGCCATCAAGCGTGAAGATCTTCGACAAAGAAGGCAAAAACGTCACGAGTCTCTATGACTTCAGCCTTGTTCCTGGTGAAATTCTTATCCTGCCAGCGGAATTGTTCGTGGTTACCTACAACGCTTCGAAAGACTACGACGGCAGCGCCGTTACTGCTGGCGGCAATGTGACTGGCTTCGTGAACGGCGAAAAGGCGACGCTCGAAGTCACGGGGCGCCAGACCACGCCGGGCAATTCGCTTAATACCTACCGCATTGTGTGGGACGGCACGGCCAAGGAATCTAACTATCGTGTGTACGGCGAAGAGCTGGGCGTGCTCAGCATTACTGGTTCAATTCCCGAGCCTGCCCCTGAAGACGGTGGCGACGAAGGCACGGGCGAAGGCACGGGCGAAGGCACGGGCGAAGGCGTTTATGACCAGGCTCCCTTCGCGAATACAACCTACGTGGTTCCAGCCGCTAATCCTGCTACGCCAGTCGCTGGTTCTGCCGCTGAAGAAGAGGCCGCGACAAGCAGCAGCCCCCTTGAAGAAGCAGCCAGGACGGTGGCAACGGGTTTGCAAAATGCCGAACAGGTGCTTCGCGGCGAAGAACCAACCGAACTCATTGTTCCGGCTGAAGAAGAGCAGTTGGGCGACGACGAAACTCCGCTCGGCGTGTTTGACGCTCCCGTCGACTGCTGGGTGCACTGGTATACGCTGCTTGGCCTGATTGCCACGGCTATTTACGGTGGCGTGGTTATGTTCTTCCGTCGCGCGTACGCCTACGAGCTTGAAACGCGCGAAGCAAACATCCTGGGTGTGCCGGTTGGTCTGGCTCAGCCGCAGGTTCCTGCAGGTTCTGGCGGCAAAGCTGGTAGAGAGGCGTAATTTCAGGTGAGACCACTTAACTTCATCGTTTTGGGAATAGCGGCCGCGGTGTCGCTCTTCCTTTTATGGTTGTGGTGGTACTTGGGCTTCAGCAAGGTCGACGCTCCGGCGGACGTGCTTATAACCGTTGCATGGTGGTTGGTTATTGGTTTGGTGGTATACGGCATTTACCGTATGGAAGCGCGCCGCCGCCAGCAAATGCGCACGGTCTACGTGTCGCCCACAGCGCTGTTTAACTGCGAAAGTGGCCTGGTGGAATGCACGAACACCAACAAGCGCATCGACATGGTTGAATCCATCCTGCAGAACATGCGCTACGGCATGGACTTCGAAGACATGCCTGACCCGGCCGACTTCGCCTATTCCTACATCATTCGCACGGAAGACTACAAGAACGCCGACGATTGGCGCGGCACCGTGGTGAAAGTCGACCGTAGCGGCAACAGCAAGGAGCGCTCTTTCAGTTCCCGCACGTCGCTTGCCACCGCCCTTTTGTAAACGGTAGTCACACCACACCCGCACTGCACACTTTTCGCTATAATGACTGAAAGCGCATTCGAAAGGAAATCTCATGGCCTTCT
Source organism: Eggerthellaceae bacterium (assembly GCA_017459805.1). GTDB lineage: Bacteria > Actinomycetota > Coriobacteriia > Coriobacteriales > Eggerthellaceae > CACXMZ01. Next base: position 5,429 of record JAFUCE010000115.1, on the reverse strand, counting down.
ATTTCGACGAACCTGCCCGTACCTTTAACGAATACTTGCTCGTGCCAGGCTATTCTTCGTCCCAATGCATTCCTGCTGACGTAAGCCTGCGCACCCCGCTCGTGCGTTTCAAAAAGGGCGAAGAACCGGCGCTTTCCCTGAACATTCCCATGGTTTCGGCCATCATGCAGGCCGTGTCTGACGACGGTATGGCCATAGCGCTTGCAACCGAAGGTGGCCTCAGTTTTCTGTATGGCAGCCAGACGGTGGAAGATCAAGCCGCCATGGTTACGCGCGTGAAGGACTACAAGGCTGGCTTTGTAACCAGCGATTCCAACCTTTCGCCCGAAATGACCCTGGCCGACGTCATTGCCCTTAAGGAAGAAACGGGACATTCGACCATGCCCGTCACCGACGACGGCACGATTCATGGCAAGTTGTTGGGTATCGTGACCGACCGCGACTACCGCATTTCGCGTATGGAACTAACCGACAAGGTGTCCACCTTCATGACGCCGCGCGAAAAACTGGTCACCGCGCCAGCCGACACATCACTCAAGGACGCGAACGACATCATTTGGGAACACAAGCTGAACTCCCTGCCCCTTGTGGACGAAAACGACCGCCTGGTCTACATGGTGTTCCGCAAGGACTACGACAGCCACAAGTCCAACCCGCTGGAAATGCTTGACGAATACAAGCGCTACCTGGTGGGCGCGGGCATCAACACGCGTGACTACGAAGAACGCGTGCCCGCCCTGGTGGAAGCGGGTGCCGACGTGCTCTGCATCGATTCTTCGGAAGGCTATTCCGAATGGCAGGCCCGCACGCTTGCCTGGGTGCGCGAACGCTATGGCGACACCGTAAAGGTTGGCGCTGGTAACGTGGTGGACGGCGAAGGTTTCCGTTTCCTGGCCGACGCAGGTGCCGACTTCATCAAGATTGGCATTGGCGGCGGTTCCATTTGCATTACGCGTGAACAAAAGGGTATTGGTCGTGGTCAGGCGACGGCGGTTATCGATGTAGCCCGTGAGCGCGACAAGTACTTTGAAGAAACGGGCATCTATGTGCCCATCTGCTCCGACGGCGGCATTGTCTACGACCATCACATCACGCTGGCCCTGGCCATGGGCGCGGACTTTGTGATGCTCGGCCGTTATTTCGCCCGCTTTGACGAAAGCCCGTCGAACCGCGTGAGCATCAATGGCAGCTACATGAAGGAATACTGGGGCGAAGGTTCGGCACGTGCGCGCAACTGGCAGCGCTATGACCTGGGTGGCGAAAAGAAGGGTCTGACCTTCGAAGAGGGCGTGGACAGCTACGTTCCTTACGCGGGCAGCCTTAAGGACAACGTTGACATTACGCTTGCGAAGGTGAAGTCAACCATGTGTAACTGCGGCGCGCTCACCATTCCTGAACTGCAGCAGAAGGCAAAGCTGACCGTGGTGTCTTCGACGAGCATCGTTGAAGGCGGCGCCCACGACGTCGTCCAGAAGGATTCTTCACCAGTTCGCTAGGGTAGGGGCCGTTTTGGTGAGTGCCTTATTGGGCTGGCTTTGATTGGCAGGACCAGCGGATTAAACTGGCTGATTGAACTGACAGACTAAACCCGCATCGAACGATTAAAAAACCCGCGTGTGCGGGTTTTTTAATCCTATACAGTAGCTTCTCCATCAAGCATGTCTTTCAATGTGAGACCTTCAAGGTATTTGGCCATTACACCTTCAAGACCTTCCCACACTTTCATTGACATAGCTTCTTCCTGGGGAAGCACACCAGATACGTGGCCGTCCGCATAGGGTACGGGTGCTAGTCCGCCTTCGGTAGCACGCAGCACGTCTGCCACGGTGATGTCCGACGGATCTTTAGCAAGGCGGTACCCACCCTGGTAGCCACGCGTAATGTTAAGCATACCTGTTGGGTTGAGCATGGAAATAACGTGCTCGAGGTACTTTTTAGATATGCCTTGACGTTCCGCGATTGACTTCAACGCGACAGGACCTTGATCTTGGTGTTGACTAAGATCAAGCAAGAAGCGCAGCGCATAACGACCTTTTGTCGATATTTGCATAACTACATTCCTGTCCACTCTAAACTAATACTTACTAGACGTTCGTTATTGTACCAAATGTAATTGCGTTTGCGTAGTATCAATTAAAGAAAAATGCCCATTTTGCTGGGGAAACGCTGATTTTTTAGCTATTTTCCATAAAATGAGTAACATTTGTAGGTTTTAATCCAAATTGTTCTCAGTTTAGATGACTTATTTGCACCAAAAACCCAGCTGTTTCAACCCTTGTTTTATTCTGATTCCACCCGCGAAGGTGCCAAAAGCGGCTCATTCCCAAGGAGTTTTGGTCGTTACCGCAGGGGGTTTTGGCTCCTTTTTCGCTCCGCTATACTTATGCACATGGATTTTGAACGCGAAATATACCTCGACCATGCTGCCGCCACGCCCCTTGATGCGCGGGTGCGCGAAGCCATGGAACCCTTTCTTATTGAGCGGTTTTTCAACCCTTCGGCTCCGTATGCTCCTGCGTGGGAAACACGTCATACCTTCGAGGCGGCCCGCGCGGACTTGGCCCATGCGATCGGTGCTAAACCTGCGGAGGTAATCATTACTGCGGGCGCTACCGAATCGGTCAACCTGGCGTTCGGTGTATTGCAGGCTGCGCAAACCCATGTAATCACCACCACAATCGAACATTCAGCGGTCATGGCCTGCGCCAAGGCCTATCCGCATACGCTTGTGCCCGTAAACCACCATGGCTTGGTAGACCCTGCTGATGTGCGTGCTGCCATTACGCCCGATACGCGCCTGGTAAGCATCGGGCTAGCGAACAACGAAATCGGCACGGTTCAGCCCCTGCGCGCCATTTCTGAAGTTGTAAACAATGTGCGCCAGGAACGCTTGCTTGCTGGCAATACTACACCGCTTTACCTGCACTCGGACGCTTCGCAGTGCGCTGGCCAGCTGGACGTGAATGTCTCAACGCTTGGTGTGGACATGCTTACGCTCAATGCTGCTAAAATCTACGGCCCCAAGCAGGTGGGCCTTTTGTGGGTTGCGCGCGGTGTGCAGCTGATGCCCCTCGTGTTGGGCGGCGGCCAAGAGCGCGGCCTGCGCTCTGGTACAGAAAATGTGGCGGGTGCCGTCGGCTTTGCAAAGGCGCTTCAGATTGTGGTGGAGGGGCGCAAGGACGAAGCCGCCCGTTTAATTCAATTGCGCAAAAGCCTGCAGCGCCAGCTGACAGAAGCTTTTCCCGATGCAGTCGTTTCTGGGCATAAAAAGCATTGTTTACCAGGACTTTTGCATATTTCCTTCCCCGGGCTTGATGCCGAACGGCTCGTTTATCTGCTTGAAAGCGAAGGGGTCTATGTGGCGACGGGTGCGGCCTGTGCGGCAAACAAAGCAACCCGCAGCCACGTGCTTGAAGCCATTGGCCTGCCCCCTGAAGTAGCCGACGGTTCCCTGCGCCTGACCCTGGGGCGCCTTTCAACTGAAGAAAATACGGCTCGTGCGGCCGAAATCATCACGCGCGTCGTACGTGACGAATACGCTCGCATCAACCCATCTCGTCCGCTGTCCGATTCGGGGGTGGAGTAACAATGGGCCAGCCACACCCCCATAACGCCCTCTCGTTCACCACCCCACTTGGGGACGGAGTAACAATGGGCCAGCCACACCCCCATAACGCCCTCTCGTTCACCACCCCACTTGGGGACGGAGCAGTAATGGGTCAGGTACTCCCACTCCCACTCCTACTCCGTCCTTCTCGTCTAGCGCCCTATTTAAGGACGGAGCAACAATGAACGAAGTTCCAAAAGTGTTGGTAGGCATGAGCGGAGGCGTGGATTCATCCGTGGCCGCAGCGCTCCTGGTTGAGGCGGGCTACGACGTCACGGGTGCCTACATGAAAAACTGGACGCTCGACGTGCCGGGCATGCAGTGCCCCTGGGCCGAAGATTTGGCATACGCAAAACGCACAGCGGTGAAACTGGGTATCGACCTGCGCGTATATGACTTCCAGGACGCTTACAAGCACGACGTGGTGGACTACCTCGTGCGCGAATACGAAGCAGGCCGCACTCCCAACCCCGACATCATGTGCAACCAGGATGTGAAGTTCGGGCTCTTTCTGGAAACCGCGCTCGCCGAAGGCTTCGACTACATCGCCACAGGACACTACGCTTCTTGTTCCGCTGTTCTGACGAACAGCGGACAAGTCGACGCTGCGGTCGCTTCTGATACTTCATCTTCCTCCTGCAAGGCTTCGTCGTTGCGCGAAGTCCGGGGTTCGGAAGAGGACTCCGCGACATGCCGTTCCGCTGTTCGCCCTGCGGGCTCATGCGCTTCACTGCCTCATGCATTTGAAAAGATTGCTTCGCAATCAGAAGAAGAAGGTGTTCAGACAGTCGCTTCGCCCTCTTCCGCAACCCTGGGCTACGACAATAGCTTCACTGACTCTTCGACCACCTGTGACTCTCCACAGTTGCTTCGGGCGGTGGATGCGCATAAGGATCAGACCTACTTCCTCTATCGCATGGGGCAGGCGGCTCTGGCGCGAACACTATTTCCCTTGGGCGAATTCACCAAGCAGCAGGTGCGCGAGATGGCAGAAGCGCGTGGGCTTCCAGCGGCGAACAAACCCGACAGCCAGGGCATTTGTTTCATCGGCGAAGCACCCATTCAGGACTTCCTGCGCATGTACGTGCAACCGAATCCAGGCAAGATTATCGACGTCGACACGCACGAAGTGGTGGGCGCGCACGACGGCGCACTCTTTTTCACGCTCGGCCAGCGAAAGGGCTTGGGTGTGGGTGGTGGCCAGCCCTATTACGTGGTGGGCAAGGACATGGCTGCCAACGAAGTGTACGTGTCGCACAATCCGCAAGCTGCGGCCTTGCAAACAACGGAGCTCCAACTGGAAAACTGCACCTGGCTTGCAGGCGAAGCACCCCAGGAAGGTAGCTATCTCGTACGTACGCGCCATACGGGCCCGCTTGTTGAAGCACATTTCACACCCCAAGCCACCGCGCAGGCAAGCCTCGCCTTCACTCAGCCACAGGAACGCGTTGCCCCTGGTCAGTCGGCCGTCCTGTATTCAGGCGACATTTGCCTTGGTGGCGGCATCGTTTCATAAACAAGCTTTTACTCACCCCTATACCGCCTGACCACACGCGGGCACCCATCCTCATACCGCTTGACTACACGCAAAAGCCCATCCTCATACCGCTTGATTACACGCGGGCACCCATCCTCATACCGCTTGACTACACGTAGGAAAGGTAGTTGGTGGCAAAAAAAGACGGAGTTGTACGAGTTGAAGCGAAAAAGTGGCAAGAAATGACGGTATTGTACGAGTTGAACAGGGATAATCCGTACAACTCCGTCAATTTTTGCCAGCAAATACCCGAAGTGTTAAACAGTAGGCTTAGATGCCGCTGGG
>JAFUCE010000114.1 GCA_017459805.1 Eggerthellaceae bacterium | reverse complement strand
TTTCACCTAACGAGCAAGACGTATATGAATTCTTGCGTGGACAGATGAATACTGCTGGCTTTATCAAAGAGCTGGCTAGAGAAAAGATGAAAGGAGATAACCAATGGTAGTTCATCATGGAGGCAAAACTGGAAAAGCAGCAAGCAAATTAGCCAGCAAGAAATCATCGAAAGCAACAAAAAGCAAAGCAGGTAAGACCCTTAAAGCACATAAGGATGCAAAACACTAATTAGTAAAAAGCCTGGTGCAATCCAATTGCAAGACCTTGCACCAGGCGTTCATCCTCATAGAGTTCATGGTAACCAAGCTGGTCAAGTACGCCATGAATTATTTCATGTAAAACAGTTTGCTGGACCAGCTCATCATTCATACCACGCCTTATGCCAATGTGTTGACGACGCGGGGAAATATATCCATTTTCATCGTCCAGCTCTTCAAAGGCAATTGTGTATGTAATACCCAAGATTGGGACTTTACCGTCTTCAATCATACCTGCTCCTATATCGCTGGCTCTAATGGGTCACGCCATTCAAGAGGCATAATATCGTATGCGTGTGTTACCGCCCTCTTGCGCAAGCTCATAATGCCATCCCAAGAGTAGTCCATCTGCACGCATACTCGCTCCCAGGTAATGCCGTCTACGTAGTGCAACAGTAATGCCTGCATCTCTGTTGCGTCCTCTAGCTGCTTGATACGCATAGCGGCATCGGTGGCTTCATCTGCATAGGCAACAACATTGGCAGCCCAGCTGGAGCGTGCTTCATCGAGCTTAATGATGGTTTCGGCTATACGGTCGCTGTACTGTCCCCCGCTTACGTGCTCAACGGTGTAGTCGATACCTTTGGCACTATCCAGTAGGTTTTCGAATAGATCCATCATGTTTCTTGAAGCTGATACGGCATGCTTTAGTTTGGCGATATGCTCAAGCCATCTCTTGGCTTGTTCATATTGATACTGCTGCCATTCATCCATGTATGCCCCCTATCTGGTACAATTATGCTGTGTGGCTGGCGTTCCGGATAAGGGGCGCCTTATTTTATGCCTTGCGTTAGCGGCAGTTCGCGCAACACTCGATTAGGCTATCCATCTCGCTCACCACATGAGCAAAAGTCGCGCACGTCCACAATCCTGGAAATACGAAAGCAATACGGCTCGTGGTCTTTGTATAAGCTGGCGAATCGGCACTCCCCACACCGCACCACGGGCGTGTATACCACGTGCTCGGATAAGCTGTGCACGCTTGCAACGTCAGCTGGTAAGTCCACTACGTAGGTAGATTTATCGCTAGTCCACTTCATGCTCCACCACCTTCAACATATCCGCAAGCGGCTCTAGCGGCACAGACAACATCATTCCAATATCTTCTGCCGCAAGGCTCATTGTCGCGCCTGTTGCGTCTTTAGTAACACGGACAGTCACAACAACAGGTGCAGCTTTCATTTCGCCGTCTTTACCAACAAACATCAAGCCTTGTACGTCTTTAGTCTTAGTCATTAGTCCACCACCCGCCTTATGCGCTCGGCATAATCGTTCACGATGTTGGTTATGTCTGCCGCGCTGGGCCAGTATCCAACCCCTCGGTCGAGCATTGCAGCATCATCCAACGCTTCTTCAAGCAGCGATTCCACGGTGTCAGGCTGTACGTGGCGTACTTCTCCGTCGATGCGGTGACGCGTAGTCTGCGTGTTCAACTCTCTCACGCCCCACATAACGGGGTTTCCCGCTGAATTAACGCCAACGCCACGCACAGTAAAGATGCCACCTTCTGGGTTTAGTCTTACGTAATCACCAACATGTATAGGCACACCGTCTGCGTCTAGTGGTAGCTTCATGTAGGCGCGCTCTATCTCGTCTGCTATCTCGCACATATCAATCGCGCCCACTTCGCCGTGATAACTAACGGCGAGGTCGCGCAATTCTTGAATCGGGTCTTCCATTAGTCCACCACCTTCGCCCCCGCAAAATGGGCAAGGCTTTAATGTGCTAGTCATTCTGCTCACCACCGTGTGTTCCATGTTGAAAATGCTTGCTCTTTTGATGGAAACCATGTTGGGTCTACGAAAGTGCAAACATGGTCAATCGTGTAGCCGTGCTTGTATTTCGACAGCGTTGGTATTCTCCCGCAAAAAGGACACGGCTTCAGTTCGGGCTGTGCTAGTCTTCTAGCCGCTTCGTCTGCTATCTGCTCGGCTCGGTAGTCAGTTAGGTTAGTCATTCTTGCTCACCTTCTAGCACGGTCTTCTTCCACTTTTTAGGTGAGTCATACTCAATGTACGTTTTCCAGTCGTAGTCTGTTTTCACGGCAAACCAACCAAAGCCAAGTTCGACTTCTAACCCTGGTAATTTGACCGTTATACCATCAAGCCGTTCACCGTTTACGTCAGACAAGTCCAGCGTAATTGCGTACCTATCGAGAAGGTCATATAATGCTTTTCCGCTGGTATAATCGCAGCCTATTTGCTGTTCACCCAATATGCCTATACCAATATCTTCACTAAGTTGCGCTGTGACACTTAACTTTTTTGCCACGTTCTCAAGTTCCCAGCGATTAGCCGTTTTCATTACTCCACCTCCAAAAGTCCAGCCGTTGAGTTGTGCAAATGGTCTTGCCCTAGGTCGCACAACCCGTCTATTCGTAATAGTCTAAGTTCTCCCATGCGTCGCGTGAAAATATCCATAAGGGAAAGCAACCCGTGTTCGTCATGAGACATGGCATAATTGCCAAAGTTGGCATACATGCATTTACATAGCTGCTCTAGCTGCTCACACCGCTCCGCTGTGTCCACTAACTTATCCTCGGCTTTTTCAGCGCGTGCAAAAGCTATGAGATAGTTTTCTCGCCAGTCGTTTGCGTCTTGCTCTAGCTGTTCGACTCGTTCTTCCAACTCCACGATGTACTCGCTTCTCGCACGTTCTAGGATATTCATTAGTCCACCTCTTCCTGCATACATGTCTCTACTGCGCCCATCAGTACCCCATTTCCATTAAGCGGCTTGCAAGGTCATTAATCTTGGTAGCCACAACCTGCAAGCCTTCGCCTTGCCCGTCCAAGTATTCTTCACGGTCGATAGCTGCAGCTGTCTGCCTAATAAGCGCAACGCACCCCAGCAGTTCGTGGGCATCACCTTCTTTGAGTAACCCCCCCCCCGATAGTCTCTGGCTTGGTTTCATACTTGTTCTTCCAGTAGTCGCGGGAATGCCGCATGTTCTTAAGGTCGCTCTCAGCGTTTTGGTATGCGCTGTGAAGAGCGCGGATTAAATCGTTTCGTCTATTATCGGTTGCCATGTTTTACTCCTTTATCATTAAAATGTTCTAAGGTAATCAGCCATTGTGCTCATTAGTCCACCTCATCTTTCAGGCTCCAAATGAGAAGCGCAACAATACCCATAACGACAGCCACGAGACTAAATACTAGACACCACATTTCTGTTCCTTTCGCCAGTCGATTTCGCTATCCACGTGCATCTCGTGGGCTATGCGCCGCTCTTCGCGCTCGTCTATTCGTTCTATCTCACCACCGCAATACGGGCAGTAAGTCCAGTATTGCTCTAGGTGTGAGTCATCGGCGTCCACGTTGCCGCAGGTGCTCTCCAGCCATGAATAGCTGCCAAATTCATCTTTGTCGTATTTGGTGATGTATTTACAGGTTGCCATACCGACCTCTCTTTCGTCTCTCGCTGCATTCGTTGCAGCTTTTCCACGTCCGCGCCTTGCGGAAGAAATCAATCTTTGGCTTAATCCGTCCACAGGTGTAGCACAGCTCGTAGCCTTTAGGCACGCTGTCTTTGCGACGCTTGTGATATCCAGCTTCATATTCGTTATATGCTGCCCGGCAGGTATTGCATTGCTTGTATTCTTTGTCGCACCGGATAAACGCCTCTATCGGGAAATATCCACCGCAGCGGCTGCACCGATACGTCTTGGGCTTGTGCGTGCTCTTGGGTAGGGGCTGCACGTTGCGGTACGTGAAACCTTTGACATTGCCGTAGAATCTCATCGTCCACCCAGCTTCCGTACTTCGCCCGTTTTTTTGTCGGTCAGCAGGTATTCCCCCTCTTGCAACAAGAAGTTGCTCCCCTGGTTGCAAACATGAGCCAGAGTATGCCCCTGCCACCATTCATCCATGTATGCCTCACTCTTCCACTCCCACTCAATCTTGAAGCGTGCTCCCCCATGGAAACCATCGTGGCACTCACGGCATAGTGCAAAAAGTGGCGACAATAGCACGAACTTTCCCAGGGGTGTGTTCAGCGTCCACCCTCGTGCGGTCTTGCGGTGAACGACGTGGTGCGCGTCCGTTGCGGGTCTACCACACACCACACATTGCGCTCCTTCGTCTAGCTTGTGGCTTGTGTAATCTTCACGCTCGTAGTGCGCCCCCAAGCTCGGTTTGCCAAGAAGTTCAGCGTTTCGGCTATCAAGGCCTCTCAGTTGTTTGGTGGTCAGAATCATGCGCTCTCCTTAGCGAAGGGGTTTAGCCCCGCTGGGCAAGGAGTGGCTAGGGATTCCATCTCGGCCATACGCTCACGTTGTTCCATCGTCTCCTGCATGGCCTGTTTCGCCCAGGACGATTCGGGGACGTGTTCGTCTACCCAGTCAAAGACTTCTTCCGCGCTGGACGGTGCGGGTTTTCCCGCACCAGCACCGGACAGCGTATAGGGAATGGTTTGGGTGTTATCAGAACACCCCAAACCTTCCCCTTCTACTTCCACTTCTTCTTCCTCTTCTACTTCATATTGGGTTTTTGAGGGGGTTTTCAAAGTGGTTTTCAAAGGGGTTTTTGAGGGGGGTTTAAACCCCTTTTTTATATCATCATTTTTAGACGGTCTTCCCCCCTTTACACCGTTTTTTGCACCGTTAAATGAGCTGTCTAAAAACGGTTTTATGACGGTCCAGGCAACATTGAGCGCCTTGCTTTGAAGTGTTGGTTCTTCAT
>JAFUCE010000113.1 GCA_017459805.1 Eggerthellaceae bacterium | reverse complement strand
TGGGCGACCTATAACATTTCAACTACCTACTGGCTGTTTCACCATGGGCGACCTATAACATTTCAACTACCTACTGGCTGTTTCACCATGGGCGACCTATAACATTTCAACTACCTACTGGCTGTTTCACCATGGGCGACCTATGGCAAAAAGGATTCATCTTTCAACTAATTCCTTTTTACACGGCGGGAATCGAAGCGGTCTATTCACTATTTCACCATGGCGACCTGGGGTATAAGTTAGCCTTGTGGTAAAATCTATAAGCTTTATGCGGCTGTAGTTGCGGGGTGCACACAGCGCCCCTAGTCCATGGCAGATGCGGTCAAAAGGACCCACGTAATCCGCTTGCGCGGTGAGCATGGCGCATTCTAGAAGTTAGTCGCACCGCCCGCGAATGTGGCATTCCGCCACACGGGCGAGAGGGCCGCTAGGAGGCTTGTGCACCAACAGATTTGATGCACGAAGCCCACCGAAAGTCCCTGTGCGCGATTGTGGGGGCAAAGACTAGGTCAGCGCATGAAGCACGGTTTTGTGCTGGAAAAAGCAAAAGCAAGGATCGTCTCCAATGGGAACGAGACGAAAGGGAAGGTAAAACCGAAATGAAACGCATTATTCCTTCTGTGATGATAGTTCTTATTGCAAGCGCGCTCGCGTTTGCTTTGAGTAGTTGTGACGCCATTGGCATGGCCGATACTGGCTCTGGTATTCCGCAGCTCAATGAAGCAAAAGTAAGTCCTCCAACCATCAGCGAAGAAGGAACCCTGCGCGTTGGCGTTAATGCGGGCAATGCACCATTTTCAACCCTGCTTGACGACAGAATGGTTGGCATCGATGTCGACATTGCCGCAGCACTTGCCAACGAGCTTGGTCTTTCCGTGAAAATGATAGATGTAGGCGCCGACCCTGAGGGTGCCCTCAAGAATGGCACGGTTGATGTCGTGCTTGGTATGGACAGCGTTGACACGTCGGCAACCTGCTGGCGTTCGGATCCTTACCTTACAACGGCGGTCGCCATTTTTGCTGTTTCATCAGGTGCTATTATGCCAACCGAGGGCAGCAATGTAGTTATCGAAGCGCAGGAATCTTCCATGAGCGCGTGGGAAATTAGCAACCAATTTGGCGAAGCTGCCCTGAAGGCCGTCAAGGACCTCAAGAGTGTTTTTGACGACCTTGAAAGTGGCGCTACCACCTATGGTGCCGCCGATGCCGTGATTGGTTCATACGTAAGTCACACATCGGGCGGGAAAGCTCAGATTATTGGGCTCATGCAGAAACCCGGCGGCTATTGCGTAGGGGTTTCAAACGACAACGAAGACCTCAAAACAGCCATTGCGGACGCCGTTAAAAAGCTGCGCGATTCAGGCGTTATTGGCGTTATTGAAAGCAAATGGGTTGGATCGAGCTTGAACCTTGATTCAGTGGCGCTTACTGCGTCCGCTTCCAAGGCAAGTGATGAAGTTGTTGTCGAAATCGACAAGAGCAAGGATTCAGATCAGAAGGAATCTGGCATCAATAGCGTCGGTGGCAATGCGGTCAACCTCCAGGACGATGGTTCACAACCAGGCGAAGGTAATGACGCAACGGCCGCAACAGACGGTTATTGGGGCTACACCTACGACCAGACCTATAACCAAAACTACAACTACGACGCAAACGCTGCTGGTACTGGAACCGTTGATGGCACAACCGATGCAACGGGTACATACGGATACACGGACACTACTGGTGTGGCAGACGGAACAGGTGTAGTCGATGGCACTGGTATGGCCGGCGGTACTGGCACGGCTGATGCTACTGGAGTTGTAGACGGCGGGGCAGGTATGTATGATGCTGGCACGGGCGCAGTCGATGCCACCGGAGGCGTTGCCGATGCAGGCGCCGGTGTCCAGATGGATGCCACCCAGACAACTTTGCAGTAGAAATTAGCTCGTAAATATAGTTGAAACGGCGGAGCTATGACGCAGGATAAAGATTTTTCAATTATTTCGGTAACACCAGACGAAGACGACGATATCGTTATTGAGGCTGGTGTGGCAGCTGGCGCGCACGACGCCTCTTCTGAATCTGCCCAGGCCGAAGAAGCCCATGCAGCTGGGTCAACTGATACGAATGTTGCTGCCAATTCTGCTGGGACTTCCGAAGCGAGCAAAGCCGCCGAGGCTAGCGCAGACGCTGAAACCACCGCAGCCGCTGAAGCCGCCAAAACCACTGGTGCCGCAGCTGAAGACGAGCCCCTGCGCGCAAACCCTAACACCATGCTTACAACCGAAGAAGACCTGCACGCAAAAGGCCCCTATGTGGGAATGCAGCGTGCGATACTCGTTCTTTTTCTTGCACTCGTAGTTCTTTCAATCGTGTATTGGTTTTTTATTCGCCCCGCCAGCGCATAGCGTGTAGGTCCTAAGGGAAAAGGTTGGTTTTGATGTTCGGCAGAAAAAAAGACGAAGAAGAACGCACAGAACTCGACGCGGCATGGGACGATGAAAACACCACGCCGCCTTCTGTTGTAGATGATGATGGCGAAGACAGCGACGCCTCTTTTCCAGAACCCAATGCCTTCGATATGACGTCGGATACCGTCCCGCTAAACGATGCGGAACGCGAAGAAGCGGGTGACGCGCCCTTCGACACCGACGACTCCTTTGCCTACGATGCCGAAAGCGAAGAATTTACCGAAGGCGATGCCGTGGGCTTTCTGGACGATTCCCATACCGACTTCTACGAATACGGCCAGGAAAAACATGGAGTTCACGACGAACTTGAAGCTCCTGAAGAGGAAGGCATTCCGGAAAGCGTGGCTGTGGCAGGTAGTGCTGCGGTGGGCAAGCATGGCTCTGGGCTTACCACTAAGCAGGCTCAGCTTGAAGCAATGCCTGAACACCAAAAACGCAGCCGTCGCATGCGCCGCACGCTCATTGTGGTTTTCGTGCTCCTTTTGGCGCTTCTTGCGGCGCTCGCATACTTTGGATGGCATCTGTATCAGGAAAGCCGTGCAGTTGCCGAAGCGGAAACATCTGATGTGACCACCGAAGTCGAAATTGCAGCTGAAGTGGAAGAGGTCGCCCCTGATACTGGCTCCGCTTCAACAAAAAATACCAATGTCACCCAGCTTCTTGGCTTACTTGGTAAAAAACAAGATGATGCACTCAAGGCCCTCGGTAGTGGGGCAGCAGTCACCATGGATGCAGAAATTGCCGATGAAACGTCGCCCATGATGCGCCGCTTAACCGTGGTTCTTACCGAAGAACCCACCGATACTAAGTCGGGCTCGCCCACGGTTTACCTTGGTGTTGCCCCTGACGACACGGTGGTAATCGCCGGTTATTCGGCAGCAACTGCCAGTTTGGG
>JAFUCE010000112.1 GCA_017459805.1 Eggerthellaceae bacterium | reverse complement strand
GGGCTGTAGCCATGGCACTGTCAACCACGCCACGCACCGCATGAAGTATTTCGTCGCGTGAGCCATAATTCACGGCCACGTTCAAGGTCATGCCCGTGTAAGCGGCGCCGAAGAAGCTTACACCCAAGTCGGGAATGCGGGCCCGCATGTAGTACACGTACCACACCAGCAGGGCAAGCATAAGCAAAAAGGTCACTATGCCAATACCGGGCATACCGAAGCGCCACATGGCAACGGGATAAAGCGCCGCGCCCGCAATGCCTATTAATTCATTGGGCAGGCGGGCATCAACGCGCATCATGTAATAGAATTCGCCCGCGCAAATGCCCGACACAAGCGCGAGGTAAGCCATGGTGGGAGCATTACCCAACAGCACGCAAATGACCGATACTGCCACGTATACAAAGCCTGTACGGAAACGCACCTGCAAGGCATTGGCGTTCTTGAACCGGTCGGGCGTCTTGTCATAAACCTTCTGCTTCGCGGCTTGTTGCTTTTCGCGGACACGCTCTTTTACCGTGCGCTTTTCCGTTGCAGCTACTGCTTCTTCTGCTTCTTCTTCTGCCGTGGTTTCAAAGTCTTCGTAGTCAGCTGGGTAGTCTTCAGCAAAACTGTCGTCCCTATTGTCTTCGGCAGCGCCGCGAGGAACACTATCAAAGCCGTCCTCGTCCATAACAGAATCGTGCGGCTTGAAGTGGTCGTAGCCTTCAATGCGCGGCAAGCGTGCCGACTCTAAACGGCGAAAACCATCGTCATCAATTTCGGGAATCATGTCGGGTTCGAGGCGCGTTATGCTCATGCTTTCACACCCCCAAACCTGCGATCGCGCGACTGAAAACTAAGTAGAGCGCGCAAGAATTCATAGCGGTCGAAGTCGGGCCATAATACGTCGGTTACATAGATTTCCGAATAAGCAATTTGCCATAGCAAAAAGTTTGAAATACGCAGTTCGCCGCTTGTGCGGATAAGCAATTCTGGGTCGGGTTGCCCCGCCGTATACAAATGGCTTGCGAACAGTTCTTCCGTAACTTCAGGCAAGGTTCCCGTTTCATGGGCTGTAGCCATGGCACTGTCAACCACGCCACGCACCGCATGAAGTATTTCGTCGCGTGAGCCATAATTCACGGCCACGTTCAAGGTCATGCCCGTGTTTTCGCGTGTTTTTTCCCACGCTTCTTCAAACGCTGCGCGGGTTTCTGCGGGAAGCGCACTTGTATCGCCCACCGTGCGAACGCGCACCCCTTCTTCGTGCAGGCCGTCGACTTCAGCCAACATGGTCTTGGCAAACAATTCCATCAGACCAGCG
The DNA here is from genome assembly GCA_017459805.1 of Eggerthellaceae bacterium. Lineage (GTDB taxonomy): Bacteria > Actinomycetota > Coriobacteriia > Coriobacteriales > Eggerthellaceae > CACXMZ01. The sequence goes on along the minus strand of JAFUCE010000112.1, from coordinate 1,755 downwards.
ACTTCGTCCGCGGGGCGCTTCCAGTTTTCGGTGCTAAAGGAATAAATGGTCAAGTAGCGCACGCCACAGTCGCTGGCACAACGAATGGTTTCGCGCACCGCTTCAATGCCCGCCTTGTGGCCTTTCAGCCTGTTCAAGGCACGCTTTTTTGCCCAACGACCATTGCCGTCCATGATAACGGCGACGTGCTGTGGGATACGCGTTTCGTCGAGCGCAGACGGGTCGAGTCCCTCGGGGGGCTCGGGAAAAATCTCTGTCAGCGCTTTATTGAACAAGGTTAAACCTTCAACCTGCAAGGTTTCCGTTGTCCTTAGATCTCCATGACTTCGGATTCTTTTTTCTTAAAGGCGTCTTCCACCTTCGCAACATAGTCGTCGGTCAGCTTCTGGACTTCCTTTTCACCGCGCGTTTGGTCGTCTTCACTCATGCCGTCCTTCTTGGCCTTTTCAAGCGCCTCATTGGCGTCGCGGCGCGCATTGCGAATAGCCACGCGAGCTTCTTCAGCGTACATCTTGCATTGCTTCACCAGCTCTACGCGACGTTCCTCGGTCAGCTGCGGGAAGGCGAGGCGAATAGCCGTGCCGTCGTTGCTGGGGTTAATGCCCAAATTGGAATTTTGGATAGCCTGTTCGATGGCGCGCAGGGCACTTTTATCCCAGGGCTCAATGACCAACATGTGAGCGTCGGGCGTCTTGATGGCGGCCATCTGGTTGATGGGTGTTTGCGTGCCGTAGTAGTCAGCCGTAATGCGGTCGAGCACCATGGCATTGGCGCGGCCCGTGCGCACGGCCCCGAAGGCTTCAGCCAGGTTATCCAGCGCACGCTGCATGCGCTCTTCAGCTTCTTTTTTAATCTGGTTTAACATAAGAATCCTCCTCGTTTACCTGGCTTAACTAATGGTGGTGCCTACGTTTTCGCCCTGCAGGGCACGCTTGATGTTTCCAGGCACCGTAAGGTCGAACACTATCATGGGCATGCCGTTTTCCATGCAATAACTTGTTGCCGTGGAGTCCATAACATGCAGTTCGTTAGCCAAAATATCCTTATAAGAAATGGTGTCGAAACGCGTTGCATCGGGGTTTTTCACGGGGTCGTCGTCGTATACGCCATCAACCTTGGTGGCCTTCATCAGCACTTCGGCATTAATTTCGAGTGCGCGCAAGGCGGCTGTGGTGTCGGTCGTGCAGTAAGGGCTGCCCGTACCAGCCGCAAAAATGGTCACGCGACCCTTTTCCAAGTGATGAATGGCGCGCCCACGGATATAGGTTTCTGCAACCTGTTTCATTTCGATAGCGCTCATCACGCGGCTTTCCACGCCCGCATGACGGAAACCATCTTGCAAGGCCAGTGCGTTCATACAAGTTGCCAACATACCAATATAGTCAGCCTGAGCACGGTCCATACCAGAAGCCGAACCGGCCAAGCCGCGGAAGATGTTTCCACCACCCACTACGATGGCCACCTGTACGCCGTCGTCAACTACTTCTTTGATCTGAGTCACCAGGCTGTCGACCACTTTCGGGTCGATACCATAACCCGTGTCGCCCATTAAAGCTTCACCAGAAAGCTTCAGCAAAACGCGGTGATATTTATAACCTTCGGGCATGCGCGCTCCCTTCTAGAAGGACTGATGCTGGGCTGCGATTAAGCTTCGTTATATCTTGCCCTACTATATTAGCCTAAATATGCAAAAAAGGCCGCACAGAGCAGCCTTTTCTTGCAGAAAAACGACTCAAAGCCCCTGAGGTTTTGAGT
>JAFUCE010000111.1 GCA_017459805.1 Eggerthellaceae bacterium | reverse complement strand
CTATGTTGCCTGAGACCCCGAATCTGGTCCAAGATTCTTACCGCACCCCCCTCCGTCATTTCTTGCCAGCAAGTGCTCAGTTTGCAGTAACGGCGTGGGGTTAGAGTACGTATGACCGTAGGACGATGTGGGGTTAGAGTATGTATGACCGTAGAACGGCGTGGGGCTAGAGTATGTATGACCGTAGGACGAGGCCGGGTTAGAAAATGGGTGGCTGTAGGGTGGAGCCAGGCTAGAGCATGTGTGCGCGAAGGGTGGCGCCGTCTTCGGGTGAGAGATACGCTGGTGCAATGTCAAAGACCGTCTTGCAGCCACTCTGCCCTTCTTGGGCAAAACGCGCGACCGCACGCGCATAGGCCACCAACACGCTCGAGGTGAATTCGGGATTACTCCCCAGGTCAAGCGAGTATTCAATCTTCATAGGAGTACCAGCAGCACTCTTGCCTGTACGCAACACAAAACCGCCATGGGGCAAACCTGCATGGTCGCGGTCCAGTTCTTCCTGGCTGATGAAATGCACCGTTGTGTCATAGTCGGCAAAGTAGTTGGGCATTTCCACGATTTGCTTTTCTACAGCTACGGCGTCTGCCCCATCTTCGAGCACAACCCAGCATTCGCGCGTATGCTTTTCGCGCGTAGTCAATTCAGGATTTACACCACTGCGCACAGCATCAAGGGCGCTTTGCACAGGAATGGTGTACTGCTTGGCGTCGGCCACGCCTTCAATGCGGCGAATAGCATCCGAATGACCCTGGCTAATGCCTTTGCCCCAGAAAGTGTAGTCGGCGCCTTCAGGCAACATGCAGTTTGCATACAAGCGGTTCAGGCTAAACAGGCCAGGGTCCCAGCCGCAGGAAATGAGTGCCACGCGCCCACCTTCACGCGCTGCTGCATCCACCGCAGCAAAGTGTTCGGGAATGTTGGCATGAGTGTCGAAACTATCGACCACGTTATAAAGCTTGGCGTACTTGGGCGTTAGTTCTGGCAAATCGGTCGCGCTACCACCGGCGATAATAAGCACATCAATGGGCTCCGTGCCGTCATCGAGGCTCGCAGCAGACTTGACGGGCACCCCCTCAGTTGCGATTGTCACGCTTGCTGGGTCGCGGCGCGTATATACCGCCACCAGTTCCATGTCGGCGTTCTGACGCACGGCCAGTTCGATACCGCGTCCTAAATTACCGTAGCCCAAAATACCAATGCGTGTCATGTCAAACTCCTATCAAGACCTTGTAATGAGTCAATAATACCACCCGCATCGGTCGGCCCCACCCTCAGAAACACGAGCGTAACAAAGCTAGGCGCACAGAAAAGCACGGTTTTCGCTATACTATACGCAGTTCAACTACGTAAGAGGCAACTATGAAACACACCCTAAAACGCAGCATCTGCCTGCTTGCAACACTCAGCTTAGTCGCAGGTCTGTTCCCTACAGCCGCGCTGGCCACCCACACACCCGACCCTACCACCAATTGTTCGAGCATTGTGGGCGAATACACCTTTGTGTCAAACGAAAACTTCCACGCCGAAGGCCCTTCACTTGAGCGCACGCACACCTTTGCCTACAACGACGAATGGTTCACTGGGCAAGCGAGCACCTTCAACCAACACCTGGCCACCCTTTCGGCCCTTGCCTGCGAAACTACGGTGAGCTACTACCCCAACTCTGATGAGCGCGACCATTCAAACAACAGCAAGAACGTCACCGCCTTCCTTGAAGCAGCCGAGTTCGAAGATGTGACCGTTAATGGCTACTACAAGCTCGAAATGATGCCCCATTCGGCAGGCGTGGCGCTGGGCCACAAGACCATTTCTGACGGCACGAAGGACTATACGCTACTGGCCATCATCCCGCGTAGCGCCGGATACAAGCAGGAATGGACGGGTAACTTCATCGTTGGAACGGAGAACATCCATGAAGGCTTCAAGGCAGGCCGCGACGAAATCCTGCGCTTCGTGAAAAACTATATTGCAGACAACGGCATTACGGGCGATGTGAAAATATGGACCTGCGGTCACAGCCGCGGCGCCGCGCTTGCCAACTTGACGAGCGCCTTCTTTGTGGCGGGCGGTGCAGACAGCTACTTGCCCAACGTGTCCATCGATCCCGAAAACGTGTATGCCTACACCTTCGCCACTCCCACGACCGTGCAAGAAAACGGTGCAACGCGCGGCGAGCTGCTTTCGGTTGCGGGCGGGCCACGCACGGACGAAGATGAACGTTACGCAAGTGACGCGCCAGCCGCTGCGGCACCCTATACGGGCAGCGACGCAGGCGAAAAGATGGACCCGCATGCGGCACCATTCACGATTATCCACAACACGACTCCCGACTACGACATCATCACGCTTCTTCCACCGCTGGACTGGGGCTTCACGCATTTCGGCAGCTACTTCGAACTGAGTGACACCAACCGCGAAGCCTTCCTGGAAGTGCAATCATGGCTCGACCCCTTCGTGCATGCGGAATACCTTGGCGTCGACGGCGCAGAACCGGGTGACGAAACCATTTTCGGCTATAAGATTTTCGACATCGACACCCTACAGTTCATCGACGACCCCAATGCGCCTGGCACCATTACGCAAGCGCAGTGTTTCGCCAAGCGCATTACCGGGCTCACCTATCCAGCGCCCACCTACATCGACTACGCTACGGGCGGCTGGCAGGCTACGCTGGCGGCACTCGCGGGCATTTACGGTATGAACGAAAAGCTGGTCGGATCGATTGAGCTCTGGGCACCCGAAGACGATCGCATGACCGCCGTAAAAACGGGTGTGTTTGCCTACCTGTGCTATGTGGCCGAACGCCTCGCCGAAGAGCAGGGCATTGCCGACCAGAACACAGCAGCGGCAGCTGGCGTGGTGGACATACTGGAATACCTTGCCAAGGAACAAGCGCCCAACAACCCAGCGACGGTTGATGATGTGGTGTACCTAGCGCTGAAGTGGCTGTTCAACGATTCCGACCCTGTGCTCGACGAGGAAGGGGAAACGGTCGATGTGAGCTTTACCTCGGATACCGTGGGTATGGTATTTGATGCGGCGGCACAGGCCTTGGCGGACCTTGCCTCTAGTGACGCAAGTATAGAAGAAGCTCGCGCTGCCCTGTATACCATTTTGAAAGGATGTGTCTACGGAGACGGAACCAAGGAAGAACCTGGCCCATCTGAAGAGGCATACAACGTCCGTGCCAGCTTATATGGCTTTCTGGGCTATATTCTGAGCGACGAAAAGTACCAGCCCATTATTGATGCCTTGGCTGACGGGGGAACGCATCCGGCATCAGAGGCAATAGGTGTACTGGTCACACTTTTGGGCCCTGAAGGTACCTCGACTTTGGACGAAGCTGCTGCGGAAAGTACGCGCCAGCTGCTCACCAAAGCTGAAAACACCATCCTTAATTCGGGCCGCTATTTTGAAGGCGAGCCGTTCTATGCGGATTTACAGGGCCACTTCAACACCTTGCGCGAGCACGCATCCCAGCTGCATCGCTTGCTCATGTACCTGCTTATCTACGACAAAGGCCTCCCCTGCACTACGGAAAACAACCTGCGCACGATTTCGACCTTCGTGGCTCAGGCCATTAAGGTGCGCGCGGCCCACTACAACGAAAACTATCTGTCGTGGATGATTTCCAAGGATGCCGCCTACCCAGCACATTTGCACCAGCTCACACACACGGCCGCCAAGGCTGCCACCTGCACCGAAGATGGCAACATCGAATATTGGCGCTGCAGCGTGTGCGGTTTGTACTTTGCCGACGACGCTGCAAAGACCGAAATCGATGCGGCTGACACCATTGTCGAAAAGCTGGGGCACGATTGGGGCGACTGGGAAGTGGTCAAAGAGCCCACCGCCGACGAAGAAGGCTTGGAGCAGCGCGTCTGTAAACACGACCCCAACCATGTGGAAACGCGCGTAATTCCCAAGCTGGGCTCCTATGCCATCACCTACGACCCGAATGGCGGTACCTTCGAAGGTTCGACCGAGCCCACTACCTACACCTACACCGCGGGCGAAACCATCGAAATCGCGAAGGCGCCCACGCGCGATGGCTACACCTTCCTACATTGGAAGGGATCGGAATATCAGCCGGGTGATGCGTACACCGTGACCGAAAACCATACCTTCACGGCGCAGTGGAAGAAAGATTCTTCAGGAAGTAACCCATCGTCGACACCGACAAGCAAAACGGGTAAAACCGCTTCAACGGGTGACAGTGCACCGATTGCGCCTCTCGCTGGCGTAGCCGCGCTTGCATTGCTCGGTGCTTTTGCAGCGCGCCGAAAGTCAAAGGCTTGATATAATAATGGGCAAATCCTGAAAGGAGACCCTTATGACTCTCGTTGCCTATTTCAGCCCAAGCGGAACAACAAAAAGGATTGCGGAAATACTTGCCAAAGAAGCCGATGCAAGCCTCTACGAAATCGTTCCCGAAACGCCCTACACCACAGAAGACCTCGATTGGAACAACGACTACGCCCGCTCTACCGTGGAAATGAAGGACCTTGATTTCCGCCCTGCCATGGCAGACACCGCGGCACCCGTGGACACACACGACACCATCCTGGTTGGCTTTCCCATTTGGTGGTATCGCGAGCCCAGCATCATCGACTCCTTCTTGGACGCCTACGACTTTACCGGCAAAACTGTTATCCCCTTCTGCACGTCTGGCGGCAGCAGCGCGCGCGACGCAACGGAGCGCATGCGCGGGCTCTTGGGCGAAGGCGTGAACGTTTTAGACGGCGCGCACTTCCCTGCTTCCGTTGATGAAGACACCATTGAAAACTGGTGCGAGAAGATGGGTCTTGACGACTAGCGAATTGCCAACAAGCACAAGAAGAAAGGTCCTACGGGACCTTTCTTAATGCTTGCGTATACGTTATTTAATGTGGGGCTAGCGCTTGCGTCCTCCGAGGAAGTTGCGCGCAATCTGGGTGAGCACCGTGCGTCCCACCTGGTTGATGGTTTTCATCGTTTCATCGTGGCGCTTCTGTGCTGCGCGCTCTTCGGCAACGCGCTGGCGCTCTGCTTCTTTTTCCGCCGCCCGCGCTGCACGCTCTGCTGCCTTTTCAGCTTCACGCGCAAGCTTTTCTTCTTCCTTGGCTTTTTGCTTTTCCATTTCAGCAATCTGCGCCTCAAGTTCGGCGATGCGCGCGTTTTCTTCTTCCTGCTTCGCCAACTCTTCAGCTTCAACCGCAAGTTTTTCGTAAGCCGATTCGCTATCAATGGCATCGGCATACTTGGAAACAAGGCTACTTGAATTGGCGATGGCAGCTTCGATAAGCGCTTCATCGGGGGCAGCCATCAAACACTGCGGCGGCAAAATCTTGGACTGTTGCACCATGGTGGGCACGCCATCGTCGTCCAGGAAACTGACCAATGCTTCGCCTGTGCCAAGTTCGGTAATGACGTCTTCGCACTTAAAGGCAGGGTTTTCACGGAAGCTGGCGGCAGCCGCGCGAACCGCTTTCTGTTCAGCCGGTGTGTAAGCACGCAGGGCATGCTGCACCTTGTTGGAAAGCTGGGCGAGCACTTCATTGGGGATGTCAGACGGGCTCTGGGTGCAGAAATAAATACCCACGCCCTTGGAACGCACGAGTTTGACCACCTGCACAATCTTATCCAACAACTCGGAGGGCATGTTATTGAACAGCAGGTGCGCTTCGTCAAAAACAAAAACGAACTTAGGCTTTTCAGGGTCGCCTACTTCGGGCAGGGTTTCAAAGAGCTCGGACAGCATCCAAAGCAAAAACATAGCGTAGAGCTGCGGCTGATTAATAAGCGTGGTGGCGTTTAAGATGTTCACGTAGCCCTGGCCGTTGCTGTCGCAGGCAAACCAGTCGTTTAGGTCGAGTTCGGGTTCGCCGAAAAATTCGGTGCCGCCCTGGTCTTCCACGGCAATAAGCGAGCGTAGAATTGAAGCCACCGATTGCTTGGCAACATTGCCGTAGTCCATCTTGAATTCGTCCGCGTGGTCGGCCACATAGGTGAGCATGGAGCGCAAATCCTTTAGGTCAATGAGCTCCAGCTGGCGGTCGTCAGCAATGCGGAACACGATATTGAGCACGCCTTCCTGCGTGTCGCTTAAGTCGAGCAAACGCGCCAGCATGGTGGGGCCCATATCGGACACTTTCACGCGCACGGGAATGCCCTTGCCTTCCGCACCGGCATCCTTCACGCCCGCCATCTTCCAGAAACGACAGGGGCAGCCTTGCAGCCAGCCGTCGGCATATTCCTTAAGTGGCGCCCAGTCTTCAGCAGGCATGGTATCGAAGTCCTTGCCTTCGTAGCCTTCCACGATGCCAAACTTGCCGAGGCGCTTTTGGATGTTTTCGGAGTTTTCGCCCGCTTGCACCATGCCGCCTACGTCACCCTTAACGTCGGCCATAAACACAGGCACGCCCGCTTGCGAAAAACCTTCAATCATCACCTTGATGGTTACGGTTTTGCCCGTACCAGAAGCACCCGTAATGAGCCCATGGCGATTCGCCTGGTTGAGCAACAGATACGAGCGATCCTGATAGCTGTTGCTGGAAGCCATCCAGATTTTGACGGGAGTATTGTTTTCGTTTCGAATGAGCATGGGAATCCTTTCACGCAAAACCGTATGAGCACATTATAGGGGATTTTATCGCCCTCAAGAGGGTCGGCGGGCTTGCCTGGTCGGAAGGTTTTACATGCTCATGTGGCAGGCTCACATGACAGGCTCACTTGGGGAATGGCGTGGCTTAAGCACTACAGGCTGTCACGAAGGGCTTTAAGCTTTTCAGCCATGACAGGGTCTATGCGCCCCTCAAGCGTGCGTTTTTCGACCGTATGAGGGGCCGCGTCAAGACGTGACTCGCGCACCATGTGTTCTGCTTCGCGCGAAAAACCTTCGGCACTCATACGGTCCACCCCACCACCAAACACGGTGTCCTGGATGCCCGAATCAGACGTTACCACAAGCACTTCCCAACCACGCGCACGGGCATCGTGGGCAAACTTTTCGATTACTTTGTCCGCCGAAACACCGGCGGCCGTAAACACCACACGCACCGCCCCAATGCGTTCATCGGAACCGGCGGACAATTCATTCGCGCCCCCGTCATACACGATAATGCCTTCTTCAAAGTCATGCCCCATATAGGCAATGGTGTCATTGAGCAGCGCCTCGCGCGATTTATTCAGAACGTCATCGGTATAGTCGGGATTGTCGCGCAGATGCATATAGCGGCTGCCTGAACGCAAGGCATTATAGCCGTCCACAATAAGCAGTTTTTTACGCGCCTTTGACATATCTTCATTGTAGGGGAAATCCGTGCGATTCCAGCTTTTTGCCGCCAAGATTTAGCCTGCGGATGCCTGCATGTTCTGCCGAAGCCACTCGTACATACAAGCCGTGGCCGCCTGCGCAACGTTGAGCGAAGTCACTTCGCCCACCTGCGGCAAAGCCACCAAAAAGTCGCAGGCTTCCTGGGTGAGGCGCGCCAAGCCTTCGCCTTCGTTTCCCATGATAAGAACCATCTTGCCCTTGAGGTTAGCGTCCCATATTAAGGTGTCGGCTTTTTCACTTGCACCCGCAATCCAAAAGCCTTCTTCCTTCAAGCGTTCGCAAGTTTGCTTGATATTGGCAACCTGCGCCAGGGGCACGCGCACGACAGCGCCTGCCGAACTCTTATAGGTAGCAGCGGTTACGTGGGCACTACGCTTGTTCGGAATAACCACACCAGCAGCCCCCACGCCTTCAGCCGAACGCAGAATGGCACCCAGGTTTCCGGCATCGGTAATGTGGTCAAGAATTACTACGAGCGCTCGCCCGCCCTGTTCTTCAGCTTGCTGAGTTGCGCGCCTCACAATGTCTTGCAGGTTCGCGTAGGCAAAGGGTTTCGCCTGCGCCATCACGCCCTGGTGGCTCCCACGTTCAGACTTCGCGTCCAGTTCGGCGCGGCGCACTTCTTCGACAGGGACGCTCGCATGTTTCGCCTTGCGCAGAATGTCCTGCATCAAACCGTCACGCTTTGCATTGTCTGAAATTAGCACGCGCTCAATTGGCACACCAGTGCGCAGCGCTTCAATAACGGGACGTTTTCCTTCAATGTATTCAGCCATACCGTTATTATAGTGCCACAGGAAAGGAGCTTCGTGAAAATAGGCATAGTTTCAGATTTACACCGGCATTTGCCTGTGTTTGTTGAGGAGGCCTTCGAAGGCTGCGACCGCATTTTGTGCGCAGGCGACACGGAAGACGAACGCCTTTTATGGCAGCTGCAAACGATTGCACCTGTTATAAACGTGCGCGGCAACAACGACTGGTCCTTCGACGCGCCCTTTTCCGTCACTATCGAAATCGAAGGCGTCAGCTTTTTTATGGTTCACCGCCCGCAGGACGTAGGAACTCTTGCCCCTGGTATACAGGTCGTTGTCCACGGGCATACGCACATTCCACGCGACGAAAGCATAGCAGGCGTGCGCTATCTGAATCCTGGCAGCCCCACCTACCCGCGCAAAGGCGCAGCCACGTGCATGGTAGCTACCATAAAAGATGCAAAGCTCAATGAAGTCATTCTTGTGAGTAAAATGTGATAGACGTGGTATCATATATAAGGTTGGAAGCATTCGTAAAAGCATAGAAGAAGACGTTGAAGGAGATAGATGGATCCCCGTTATGTATTTGTGTACGCTGCGGTAAATGTTTTTTGCATACTTACGGCACTCGTCATTCTTTCTAAAATTTCATACAACGTTGGTTCCGAACACGAGAATCGCTATTTCCGTGGCATGGTCTTATGCTTCTTAGGCTTTGTTGTCTTTGAGCTACTGTGGGTACTTATTGAAGGCAATATTATTGAAATCCCCCGTGCCATAGGTAGCTCGTTTAAGATTATCGGCACCGTTCTTATCCCCTTAATGGTCTACCACTGGTTCTGGTTTGCGGAAATCAAATTCCGTTCGAAGTTCGTGGGAAATTGGCCGGCACGCGTTATTACGCTCATACCCTTTGCCGTTTTGCTTATCTGCTATATCGTTTCAATTTTCAATGGCATGGTCTTTAGCATTGGGTCTGAAGGAGAACTGGTGCCAGGGCCGCTCGTTGGCCTCACAGGCCTGGTGGACAACATCTATGGCATTGCCATCATTATCCACGCTGCCATTTTGCTCGTGAAAGAAAAGGTGCCCTATCGCAGGCGCAATTATGTGACGCAAATTGTCTTTATCGTGCTCTGCACCGCAGGTGGCATTTTGGACGCAGCGGTACAGAATACCCCCGTTATGCCGCTTGCCATTGCTTTCGCATTCATCTTCCTGTTCGCAAACCTTCAGGAAACTCAGATTTACAACGACGCACTCACGGGGCTTAACAACCGTCGTCGTGCCGATGAATACATTTCTGAAAGCATTCCTTTTGTAACGGAAGAAAAGCCTTTGTACCTGTTTGTACTCGACATAGACAACTTTAAGCACATCAACGACACCTTGGGGCACCTGGAAGGCGACCGCGCCCTAGCTACTGTGGCAAAAGGCATCGCGAACGCTACCGACGAATACCACGGTTTTGCCTCGCGTTGGGGCGGTGACGAATTTGTGATTGTGGCGAACGGTTCGGGCGAAGACTTTGCGCAAAGCGTTATGAATTCGCTCAAGAGAAGTATTGCGCATGCCGCAGAAGAAGCCGGTATGAGCTACCCCCTTGAAGCAAGCATCGGCTTTGTAAAATGCACGACCCCACAGAGCAAGATGAGCGACCTTGTTTCAAAGGCCGACAAGATGCTTTACGAACAGAAGCGGTTGACTACGCGGCGCGCAAGCGCCTAAAGATTAAAGCGCACGAATATGCTGGCGTGAGGGTGACGTGAGCGTGAGATATTAGGGCGTTGTGGCGTTGTGAAGCGGCGTCTCCTGGGCTACCAATAGCCAAGGTCCATATCGACATTTCCTGCAATACCAGGCACGGAACCCGTGCTCGAGAATTGCCAGAGCTTATAGGATCCAAAGTAGTCGGCGGTACTGATGTTCTTGTCGCGGCTTACCCAGCGCGCAAGCCAGCGCGACCACTGGTTGTAATCATTGGACGTAAGATAGTTTGTCCACCAGTTGAGGTTTGCATACACGCCTATCTTGTTATAGCCGCCAGCCTTCATCTCCGTTGAGAAAGCCTTGGTCATTTGCAGCAGCAAGCCCTTGCTTTCTGCATTTTGGAACTGTGCTTCCTCTAGGTCGTAGTACACACCCAAGGGAATATCGGAGGGCCTAAAGCCCACGGAACTTAAAAGGCTTTTCACCTTGCGCGCTTCATTGCGTGCCCCCTCGACCGTGTCGGTTTTTGAATAAATATAGACGCCCAGTTCTATCCCAACTGCACGAGCCTGCTGTAAGTTGGTCTTGAAATGCAGGTCGGTATGGGAGTCACTATGGGCAACACGCACAATGGCAAAATCGATGCCTGAGTTCTTCACTTCGGCCCAGTTAATATAGCCCTGCCATTCCGATACGTCGATGCCCAGCTTAGTGAAGCCCGCTAGGTCGACGCCGTCTAAATTACGGTAGGCCGTTTTAGTTGTGCCTTTGCGAATAATGTCTTCTGTTGCGCTGCTCACGGCTTTTGTGCCACCAAAAATATAGCCATGCTTTACTTTGCTTCGTTGCTTGTTAATGAAGCTATAGACCACGCTTCGGTTTTTGTCCTTAATAAGGAGCAGGGGCGCATTGTACTTGCCGCATAAAGCACTACCCGTTAAGGCGTCGCGGTAAGACAGGGATGTTGCTATACCCAGCCGTGTCGGCTTCATGCCTTGGTTGATGCACCATTCGGCAACCTTGCTTGATGTTCCTTCGGCATTTTGAGCCCACAGACGGCTTATATTGCTTATCCCTGCATTCCTCAGCTGCGTTACGACCGATGAACTAACGGCAAGGGGGCCGCCCACAACGACGACGCGGTCATACGAACCATCCCTGATTGAACGCAGAGCATTATCGATTAAAACGCGACCTTGTTTGCTCGTAAGATAAATAGGCGAACCTGTTTTGTAGGCATACGGGGCAATGGCGAGGGCGTCCTTGAAAGATTTGTCAGTTACCACGATGGCGGTTTTGCTCCGCTTTGCACCCAAATGGTCAGCAATGGCAGTCGCAGTATCAGCTGCAGTTTGGCCCCACACACGCTCTACGGTGGTAATACCCGTTTTCTTAAGCTGATCTTCAATAGAAGGCGAAAGAGCAATGGGTCCACCAACAATAAAGGCGGTCTTTGCCCCAAGGCGTTTTATTTCTTTTTTCGTTTGTGCGGGGAGCTGACTTTTATGCGACAGAAGAATGGGGCACTTATATTGCCCTGCAAGCGAACTGGCAGCGAGTGCATCTTTGTAACCATCGAAGGTTGCTATGACCACCGCATCCGACGTGCTCCAGCCTTCTTGCGACACCTTGGCCATGGTGTCAAGGGATGCAGCGCCATAAACGCGGTACCAAGGGGCGCTACTCGTGGCGGACGCGGGCGCCTGGCTTGCGGGACTAGAAGCTGT
>JAFUCE010000110.1 GCA_017459805.1 Eggerthellaceae bacterium | reverse complement strand
TGTTTAACCAGCTGATGGTGCTGCCGAATGCTATTGCGCTTTTTGCACTATCGGGCGCGGTTACCAAGTGTGCGCTTGCTCATGGAAAGGGCGGAAGCGAAAGTGACCAAGACGCCGCCTAATACACTTGGAAACAAAGGCGCTTCGGGCTCATTAGTTTGGCCGTAGATTGTCTGTGTGCTTCATAATCGCTTTGCAAGGTATTAGACAAGTTGTATAATATCGTGCATGTTGTCTAAGACAGGAGACAGACGTATTTCCCGCACGCAGGCCGCCTTGCGCGATGCGCTCGTGCAACTGGTCGAACAGCGCGGCCTCGATGCTATCTCGGTGGGCGACCTCTGTACTGCCGCCGACATTACGCGGGGTACGTTCTACAATCATTTCAAGGATAAAGAAGCTCTGGTCAACTTTTTCGAGGACCAAGTAATTGATGACCTTGGGGTATTTCAGGAACGCATGGGCACCCTTTCGCTTGCCGAACTTGCTAAGGTTGCGGTACAGAAAAAGCCCCTGCCGCTCCTGATTGAGTTGTTTGACTATTTGCGCAGCGAAGGTGAGTTTCTGCATGCCCTTTTGGGCGCTGGGGGTGACGCAGCCTTTGGTCCACGCATTCGCGATTGTGTGTGCACCAACTTGGTGCAGTCCGTTTTGCACAAACGCTACCGCGAAAGCTCCGACCCCTTCGTGGCGTACTACGTTTCTTTCTATGCTTCGGCCTATTTAGGAGTAATTACGCGCTGGATTGAAACAGGCATGCAGGAAACATCCGTTGAAATGGCGCGCATAGCCCAGCGTCTTCTGTTTATAAAACCAGGTGAAAGCATCAAGTTGTGACAGTCCTTCCTTGTACTGCCATTTTAAGGAGAGATAATGACGGACAGCGAAACACAAAATGTAGAGCAAAATGCAAAGCAAGCACAGGCTCATGAATCTGAACAAGAACAGCTCCACATTGGTATTGATGTGGGCTCAACGACGGTAAAGCTGGCTATTCTCGATAATGAAAACCAGATTCGTTACTCCATTTACCAGCGCCATCACGCCGACGTGCGCGCAACTATCCTTGAAGTGCTGAAGGCGACGGGCGCTGAATATGGCGACCATGTTATGACTACTGCCATTACTGGGTCGGGCGGTTTGCTGTTGGCGCAATGGTTGGGCATTAGTTTTGTGCAGGAAGTTATTGCGTCTAAGACAGCGGTGGAAACCTTTATCCCACAGACCGATGTAGCCATCGAACTGGGTGGGGAAGACGCCAAGATTATCTACTTCGACCAAGGCATTGAACAGCGCATGAACGGAACCTGCGCAGGTGGCACGGGTGCGTTCATTGATCAAATGGCGGCCTTGCTCGACACCGACGCTTCTGGCTTAAACGAGCTGGCAGCCAAGCATGAAATTTTGTATCCCATCGCGAGCCGCTGTGGTGTGTTCGCCAAAACTGACGTGCAGCCCCTGCTTAATGAAGGTGCCAAGCGCGAAGACATTGCGGCGTCCATCTTCCAGGCGGTGGTAACGCAAACCATTTCCGGCCTGGCCTGCGGGCGCCCCATTCGCGGCCACGTGGCCTTCTTGGGTGGCCCCTTGCAGTACTTGCCCGAGCTGCGTCAGCGCTTCTATGAATCTTTAAACCTCGACGACGAACACATTATCGTACCCGAAAACGCCCACCTGTTCGTGGCGGCGGGCTGCGCGATTGCAGGTAAAGCCGAAGCAAAGGCTGAGCGCTTAAACGACATTATTGCGCGCCTCGAAAACCTGGGTGACACGCAGGGAAGCGAAGTCGTGCGTTTGCCCGCCCTGTTTGCCAACCAGGAAGAATATGACGAATTCAAAGCGCGCCATGCAGCCGAATGTGTAAAGAAGGCCAATCTGGCAAGTTATGAGGGCCGTGCCTTTTTGGGCATCGATGCGGGCTCGACCACTTTTAAGACAGCGCTCGTCGGGGAAGACGGCAGCCTGCTTTGGAGCTATTACACCTCTAATAAAGGTGATGTGCTCGGTACGGCCAAGCGCGGTATCAAGATGCTCTACGATGCACTGCCGAAAAACGTCGATGGCACGTCCAAGGTAGAAATTGGGCATGCGACCGTTACGGGCTATGGTGAAGGATTGCTGCTTGAGGCCCTGCGTGTGGACTCGGGTGAAATTGAAACCGTAGCTCATTTGCGTGGTGCCCAAGAAATGCTGCCAGGCGTGGAATTTATCCTCGACATTGGCGGGCAGGACATGAAGTGTTTGCGCGTGAAGGACGGCGTTATCGATTCGATTATGCTCAACGAGGCCTGTTCTTCGGGTTGCGGGAGTTTTATAGAAAGTTTCGCCGCTGGCTTAAACCTTGACGTAAAAGATTTTGCGGCAACGGCAAATTCGGCTGAAGCACCCGTAGATTTAGGGAGCCGCTGCACCGTGTTTATGAACAGCCGCGTGAAGCAGGCGCAAAAGGAAGGCGCCAGCGTGGGCGACATTGCGGCAGGCTTGGCTATTTCGGTTATCAAGAATGCCCTGTTCAAGGTTATTAAATTGCGCGATCCGCACGAAGTGGGGAACAAGGTTATCGTGCAGGGTGGTACCTTCTTAAATGACTCGGTCCTGCGTGCTTTTGAGCAATTGGCGGGTGTGAATGCGGTGCGGCCTGATATTGCGGGCAACATGGGGGCTTATGGTGCCGCGCTCTTGGCCCGTGATAGATATAGGAATGAAATAAATAAGATTGATTTAAAAAACGTTTGGGCGCAAGAGCGCGGCACGGCCGACGCTGCGGCTTCCCGTGGCGCCCGGTCGACCTTGCTAACCGCGGAGCAGTTGGATGCCCTCGAGCCGACGCACCGCACGCTTCGATGCAAGGGTTGTTCGAACAACTGCTTGCTGACCGTCAACGACTTCGGTGAGGATGAAAGCACGGGCAAACATCGTCGCTTTATTACAGGTAATCGCTGCGAAAAGGGCGAAGCCTTTGCGGGCGGCAAGGAAGCGGGCGCGGCAGTACCCAACCTGTTTGAATACAAGGCACACCGCCTCTTCGACTACGAACCCCTTTCACGCGAAGAAGCCACGCGTGGTACCGTGGGCATGCCGCGCGTACTTAACATGTTTGAAAACTATCCCTTCTGGTTTACCTTCTTTAATAAGCTTGGCTTCCGCGTGGAGCTCTCTGACGCATCCACGAAGAAGACCTATGAGGCAGGCATCGAATCCATCCCGTCAGAAAACGCATGCTACCCGGCCAAGATTAGCCATGGCCATGTAATGAACCTGTTGGAAAAGGACCTCGACTTTATTTGGATGCCCTGTGCCAAATGGGAACGTCAGGAAGACGAAGGCGCGGGCAATCATTACAACTGCCCCATAGTTATGAGCTATTCGGAAAGCTTGCGCCTCAACATTGACGAGTTAGACGAGCCAGGCGCGCCAGCCTTCCTGAATCCTTTTTTGCCCTATGACAAGAAGGAAAGGCTTAAGAAGCGCCTCTATGTCGAACTAGTGCAAGAACACCCCGAACTGATGGGGAAGTATGCGCCGGCACCAACGCAGCGCGAGATTGACGAAGCGGTTGATGCAGCATGGGCTGAAGATGAAAACTTCAAGGCCGACATGCGCAAAAAGGGAGAAGAAACGCTTGCCTGGATTGAAGAAAACCAGGCGCATGGCATAGTGCTGGCAGGGCGCCCTTACCATAACGACCCTGAAATCAACCACGCCATTCCAGAGCTTTTGACTGGCTTTGGACTTGCGGTGCTAACGGAAGATTCGGTCGCTCATCTGGGCAAACTTGAGCGCCCTATCCGCTTGATAGACCAATGGATGTATCACACACGCCTCTATGCTGCGGCCAAATTGGTAACCATGCGCGACGACCTTGACTTGATTCAGCTGAATAGTTTCGGTTGTGGACTTGACGCCTTGACCACCGATCAGGTCCAGGAAATTCTGGAAGCCAGCGGCAAGGTGTACACGCTTATCAAGATTGACGAAGTGTCCAATTTGGGTGCGGTGCGCATCCGCGTGCGTTCGCTTTTGGCGGCGTTGAAGGATGCAGCTGATGAACGTGCGGAAGCGGAGGCTTTTGCAGCGTCATGCCCAGCGAGCGAAGCTAAGATCGATGCCTTGTTGGCCGACGTGAACCGTCGTGAGGCGGCTATGGCTGACTTCGAAAAGCGTCGCGAAGCAAAGACGGGCGCCACTGAAGCCAAGGCTGCCGCTGCCATTGCTGCTGCCATTAAAACGACTCAAACAGCGAAGGACAAAGAGTCGCTTGATGCGTCATCGAAAACGCAGCGCCACGTAGCAAGTACCGAATTTGAACGCGTCGAGTTTACCAAGGAAATGAAGGACGCGGGCTACACTATTTTGGCACCCCAGATGGCGCCCTATCACTTCGAGCTGCTGGCGCCCGTCTTCCACGCCAACGGTTTCAACCTTGAACTCTTGCCGAGCGTGGACCACGGTGCCGTGGACGCTGGTCTGAAATACGTTAACAACGACATTTGTTACCCATCCATCCTCACCGTCGGTCAGATTATGGAAGCGGTCACGAGCGGCGAGTACGACACCGACCATCTGGCTGTCATCATTACGCAAACGGGCGGCGGCTGCCGCGCAACCAACTATATTAGTCTTATTCGCAAGGCGCTCAAGGCAGCGGACCTCGGCCATATTCCTGTCATCGGTTTGGCGCTCCAAGGTCATGTGGACGAAGGCAATTCGGGCTTTAAGGTTACGCCGCCCATGCTCAAACAGGCCATGTATGCCTTTAGCTATGGCGACCTGCTTATGACGGCCTTGTATCGCACGCGTCCTTATGAAGTGGAGCCTGGAAGTGCTGAAGCCCTGTTTAACCACTGGATGGACGTGTGCAAAAAGCAAATGCGCGAAGGGGAAAAGCAAAACCGCTTCGCCAAAACGGTCCAGGCCATTGTTGACGACTTCGACACGCTGCCGCTGCAAGGCGAAGGCACGAAGCCGCGCGTGGGCGTAGTAGGCGAAATCCTCGTGAAGTTCCACCCCACGGCAAACAATCAGGTGGTCGACCAGATTGAAGCCGAGGGCTGCGAAGCGGTGGTGCCCGGACTCATCGAATTCTTCCTCTTTGGTATCGTAGGGCGCATATATCAGAAAG
>JAFUCE010000109.1 GCA_017459805.1 Eggerthellaceae bacterium | reverse complement strand
TTAATAGTGCCCGACGAATCCCACTCTGCGGTCAGAAGCCCCGTAATCAAGTAACCTGAAATAACAAAGAAGACGGTTACACCCAGAAGGCCTCCTTTGGCAAAGGGAAAGCCCATGTGATACAGAATGACGGCCATAACAGCAAAGGTGCGCAGGCCGTCAATGGCAGGGATATAGCGTTTTGAAGACCCGCGAACAGATGCGCGCCGGCTCCGCCTTCGTGCGGATTGACCGGCGCGCTCCCCCCTCCCTCGACTACTTGAATAATTGCTACGCTGTTGGATCTGTTCGCGCACGCAAACCTACTAAGCAACAAAGAAGAATTTAACAAGGAACAATGCAGCCAGAATATAGGTAAGCCAGTACTTGCTGCTTGCCTTGCCTGTCGTGATGTTAATAACGGCAAAGGCAATCAGGCCCAAGCCAATGGCATGGCCGATGGAACCCGAAACAGGCATGGCAATAATCATCAAAGCAACCGGGACAACCTGGTCAAGAGCTTCGAAGTCAACATTCTTCAAACCCGAAAGCATGAGCACGCCCACGTAGATAAGTGCAGCACTCGTTGCGGCTGACGGAATGATGGCGGCAATTGGGGCAATAAACATGCACAACAAGAAAATGATGCCACAGGTAAGAGCCGTAAGACCCGTGCGACCACCCGCTTCAACACCAGAAGCAGATTCCACAAAGGTCGTAACCGTTGACGTACCCGTGCAGGCACCCACAATCGTACCCACAGAGTCAGAAAGCAGGGCTTCCTTCATCTGGGGCATTTTACCTTCAGAGTCAAGCATGCCAGCACGAGAAGCGGTACCAACGAGGGTGCCAATAGTGTCAAACATGTCAATCATGCAGAAAGTAACGACCAACAAAATGGCGGTTACCCAGCCAAGCTGGAGGAAGCCTTCGAAATTAAACTTGAATAAAGTGAGGTTCGCCATGTCGCCAAAGGCAGGCACCCAAGATGCCGTGGCAAGGCCTTCAAAGGGGTTTGTACCCAAGAAAGTTGCCTGGCAAATCCAATAGATAACGGATGCTACAAGCATGCCAAGGATAACGGCACCCTTGATGCCATGGTGGACGAAAAATACGATGGCGAACAGGCCGATAAACATGGTTGCCACCGTAATAACCATGGGCAGCCAGCCGTCAGCCATGGTGGTAGCAGCACTACCGGCGGTCAGCGAACCGAAGAAGTCGCGCATAACGTAGAAAGGGCCACCGTCAGAGCTATAAATTCCTGCGTTTGAACCCAAGCCAATATTAAGAAGCATCAAGCCAATGGCAGGCGCAATACCCATACGCACACCATAGGGAATGGCATCAACAATGGCTTCACGAATATTGAGGATGGTTAATATAAGAAAGATGATACCTTCAACCAAGACGATGACGAGTGCCGCTTGGAATGAAGCAACATAGCTCATACCCGTGATGGTAACAATCTGGGTAACAACAAGCGCAAGGAAGCTGTTGAGGCCCATGCCCGGTGCCAAGCAGAACGGCTTGTTGGCCAGGAAAGCCATACAAATCATGGCGATGCCCGAAGCTAGGCAGGTCGCCAAGAATACAGCATTCCACAGTTCGTCGCCGCCCGCACGCCAACCGGTCAGTAGGTTTGGATTGAGGGCGATGATGTAGGCCATCGTCATAAAGGTGGTGAGACCGGCAAGAACTTCTGTTCTGACATCAGTGCCGTTCTCGGAAAGTTTGAAAAACTTTTCCATAGTGGAGAAACCCTTCTCTTATATGAGGATGCGACGCACACCATTGTAACCCAACCGTTACCTTTTATGCGCAAGATTTTGGGGTTTTTTATCGAAAAGCCCCTATATCTAGCGAAAAAGGAAGGCCCCCGAAGGGACCTTCCTGTTGACGATATGACTCGCTACAGTTAAGCGTTTGAGCCAGCCTACCCACCTATTCCTGGGTTTCGTCGTAAACGGCTTGCAGCTTTTCGAGATGCTTATAGCGTTCGGCGGCCGCAGCTTCATTGCGCTTGAAGAGTTCCTTGGAACGGGCCGGGAATTCGCGCACGAGGCGGTTGTAACGCGCTTCGTTAGCCAAGAATTCCTGATAGCCGCCCGCGGGAGCCTTCGAATCAAGCACGAACTTCTTGCCGTCTTCGGCTGCTGGGTTGAAGCGGAACAGGTTCCAGTAACCGCAATCCACGGCCTTCTTCATTTCGTCCTGGCAATTAATCATGCCGCCCTTGATGGAGTGCATCTCGCAGGGGCAGTAACCGATAATGAGAGAAGGACCAGGATAAGCTTCAGCTTCAACGATAGCCTTGATGGTTTGAGCAGGCTTGGAACCCATAGCAATCTGTGCCACATAGACATAGCCGTATGCCATAGCAATTTCAGCCAAGCTCTTCTTCTTAACTTCCTTACCAGCGGCTGCGAACTGTGCAACCTGGCCAATGTTGGAAGCCTTGGAGGCCTGACCACCAGTGTTGGAGTAAACCTCGGTGTCGAAGACGAATACGTTTACGTCGTCGCCAGAAGCGAGCACATGGTCGAGTCCGCCGTAACCGATGTCATAGGCCCAACCGTCGCCACCGAAGATCCAGACGCTCTTCTTGGACAGGAATTCGCTCTTAGAAAGGATTTCCTTGGCCAGAGCAGAGCTGCTCTTCTTCAGTTGCTCAATGTACTTTTCAGTAGCAGCCTTGTTGGCTTCGCCGTCGTCCATGGTGCGGATCCATGCCTTAGCAGCGCGCTTCAGCGGTTCGGCGCAACGGCCTTCGATAAGTTCTTCGGTCTTCGTCTTGAGGTTATTGCGTACCGCCTGCTGACCAAGATGCATACCATAGCCATGTTCAGCGTTGTCTTCGAACAGCGAGTTGCACCAGGCGGGACCATGGCCGTCAGCATTCACCGTATAAGGCGAAGTAGCGGCAGGGTTGCCCCAAATGGAGCTACAACCCGTAGCATTGGCAATGTACATACGGTCGCCAAAGAGCTGGGTAACCAGACGTGCATAAGCAGTCTCGGCACAACCGGCGCAGGCACCGCTGAACTCAAGCAGCGGCTGAGCGAACTGGCTGTCTTTCACCGTGGTGCCTTCGAGCTTCGGCTTGCGCGAAACTTTGTCGACGCAGTAGTCGAATGCCTTCTGCTGGGCAAGTTCGCCTTCGGTTGGAACCATCTGAATGGCGTTCGTCGGGCACTGGCCGATGCAGACGCCGCAACCCATGCAGTCAAGCGGAGAAATGGCCAGGGTGTACTTCAAGCCTGCCATTGCCTTGCCCTTGCCTTCGGCCATCTTGGTGACCTTCGGAGCAGCCTTGGCTTCAGCCTTGGTAAGACCATAGGGGCGGATGCAGGCATGCGGGCAGACATAAGCGCAGTTGTTGCACTGGATGCACTTGTCGGCGTCCCAAGTGGGAACCGTAACGGCTACGCCGCGCTTTTCGTAAGCAGCAGCACCAGTTTCAAACTGGCCGTCAACATGAGGTACGAACACGGAAACGGGCAGGCTGTCGCCGTCCATCAGGGAAACGGGTTCCATGATGTCAACAACTTGCTTCACCAGTTCCTTGCGACCCTTGTAGTTGTGGGTAGCAGGCTTGTCCTTGGCCGTCTTCCAGCTTGCAGGAATTTCGACCTTAACATAAGCCGTAGCGCCAGCGTCGATGGCCTTGTGGTTCATGTCTACGATGTCCTGGCCCTTCTTCAGGTAGGACTTGGTAGCAGCATCCTTCATGTACTGGATGGCCTGCTTCTGCGGCATGATGTTTGCCAGGCTAAAGAAGGCAGACTGAAGAATGGTGTTGGTGCGCTTGCCCATGCCAATTTCCTTGGCCAGGTCGATAGCGTTAATAAGGTAGACATTAATCTTGTTCTTGGCAATGTACTGCTTTGCAACAGCAGGCAGGTGCTTGTCAAGTTCTTCAGGTGTCCACTGGCAGTTAATAAGGAAGGTACCGCCCGGCTTTACGTCGCGGACCATCTTGAAGCCCTTGATGATGTAGGACGGATTGTGGCAAGCCACGAAGTCGGCCTTGTTCACATAGTAGGTAGAACGAATGGGGCTATCGCCAAAACGCAGGTGCGAAACCGTAACGCCACCAGTCTTCTTGGAGTCGTACTGGAAGTAAGCCTGTACGTACTTGTTGGTGTGGTCGCCGATAATCTTGATGCTGTTCTTGTTGGCGCCTACCGTACCGTCGCCGCCCAGACCCCAGAACTTGCATTCGATGGTGGAAGGATCGGCCACGTTCGGGCAGTTTTCGTCTTCAGGCAAGGACAGGTTGGTGACGTCGTCAACGATACCAACGGTGAATTCGCGTGCCGGCTTAGCCTTCTTCAGTTCCTTGAAGATAGCGAAAGCGCTGCTGGGCGGCGTGTCCTTGGAACCAAGACCATAACGGCCACCAACAACGGTCAGACCAGCCAGGCGGCCCTGTTCGGCCAGAGCGGTCATGACGTCCAGGTACAGAGGTTCGCCACCAGCACCGGGTTCCTTGGTACGGTCGAGAACCGCAAGTTTCTTAACAGTCTTCGGCAGAGCAGCCACAAACTTTTCGGCTACGAACGGGCGATACAGGCGCACCTTGATAAGGCCCACCTTTTCGCCATGAGCGTTCAGATAGTCGATAACTTCTTCGAGTACGTCGCAGAAGCTGCCCATAGCTACTACTACGCGGTCGGCCTGCTTGTGGCCATAGTAGTTAAACAGTTCGTAGTTGGTGCCAATCTTCTTGTTTACCTTGTGCATATATTCTTCCACGATAGCGGGAAGGGCATCGTAAACCTTGTTGCAAGCTTCCCTGTGCTGGAAGAAGATGTCTGGATTTTCGTGAGAACCACGCATGGCGGGACGTTCAGGGTTCAGGGCATGGGCGCGGAATTCGTCCACAGCCTTGAAGTCGCACAGCTTGGCCAAGTCGTCGTAGTCCCAAGTTGCAATCTTCTGAACTTCGTGGCTTGTGCGGAAACCGTCGAAGAAGTTCAGGAAGGGAACGCGACCCTTGATGGCAGCCAGATGTGCTACCGCAGACAGGTCCATAACTTCCTGTACGTTGGTTTCAGCGAGCATCGCAAAACCAGTCTGGCGACAAGCCATAACGTCGGAATGGTCGCCAAAAATAGAAAGTGCCTGCGTCGCAACGGTACGGGCACTTACATGGAAGACGGTAGGCAGCATTTCAGCGGCAATCTTGTACATGTTTGGAATCATGAGAAGAAGACCCTGAGATGCCGTATAGGTGCTTGTCATAGCACCAGCGGCCAAGGAGCCATGCACCGCACCGGCGGCGCCGCCTTCGGACTGCATCTCGCACACCTTAACGGTGGTGCCGAAGATGTTCTTGCGCCCCTGGGCAGACCAGATGTCAACCATGTCTGCCATCGGGCTGGACGGTGTAATAGGATAAATACCAGCAACTTCTGTAAACGCATAGCTTACATGCGCTGCGGCGGTATTACCGTCCATGGATTGGAATTTTCTTTTGGCCATAAAAACCCCCTTATGCTGATAGTTTTGCTTCCCCTCGCACGAGAAGCGGCCAATTGATTTTTCAAAGGACGTGATATGCGCGCCCTTCAGTGACCTGTTAAACATTATATACGAGTCATGCAGTTGGGCAGCATATTTTTTACAGAGAATAAAGCCCCTCCATAGGAAGGGGCTTGGCTAAAACTGTTGTATGAAGCAGTTAACAATTACAAATCGAGCAATGCCACCACGTCAGCAAAAACAACATCGGGGTCGCGGTCGCCGTCGACGCTTAAGAGCAAGTCCTTGCCCCGATAGTAGTCAATGAGCGGAGCGGTTTGCTTGTCATACACGTCCAGGCGATTGCGGACGGTTTCTTCGTTGTCGTCGTCGCGCTGGAACATCTCCCCTTCGCACTTCGGGCAGGTGTCGCCGTCTTTGACCGAACCAATATGACCACACTCGCGGCACATACGACGGCTCGTCAGGCGCTTGACGATAGCTTCGTTTTCAACATTGATGAGCAGCGCCGCATTCAGCGGACGCCCCAATTCTGAAAGCATGGAATCGAGGGAAACCGCTTGGGTGGTTGTGCGCGGGAAGCCGTCAAGCAGCACGCCATTTTCCGTGTCGGGCTGCTGCATACGTTCCTTCATCAAATCAATGATGAGGTCATCGGGCACCAGTTCGCCCGCATCCATAAAGCCCTTAGCCTTGATGCCGAGTGGGGTTTGATCCTTAACCGCTGCACGCAGAATGTCGCCCGTAGAAATGTGACACATGCCATACTTTTCAACCAGCTTTGCAGCCTGCGTTCCCTTACCGGCACCAGGGGCACCCAAAAGCACGATGTTCATAAGTTAGTTCTCCTTGAATCATGCGCCGCTTCTGCATGAAGCGGCGGCTTAATTGGCACTGCTGATTCTAGCAAAACTCCCCCGCTTTGGAGCGTTATTCAAGAATAAGGCATGGGCTTTTAACCGGAGGCGAGCTTCTTTTACGTTTGCTCGCCTCCAAAGATAGTTTTTAGCTAAGACCTATGACGGAAGCTTGGAATAATCGTTAAGGCTATAAACCCAGGAAACATTTTTGCCCTTTGGATTATTTGCCCAGAACTGCCTTGCGGCAGGCGTGTCGCCCGATATATAGCCCCTTGGACCCATCCCTGTACCCGTATGAGAATAGAGTTGCTTGGTAACGAGTTTGGTTCCATTTAAGCTAAGCGAATCGATTCCATAAATGCCCGGACCATAATATTCGTGGTACATTTTTCCATTTTTAAAATAACCGAGCATACTTGCTTCAAAATGATAGAAATCAATGCATTGAACTGCCTTGCCATACCTAATAGTAAAGAACAACGCATGACCATTCATGCCACTTGCTCCAGTAGCAACAATTAGTTCATAGATGCCATCTTTATCAATGTCTTCAACGGCATACTGCCCGTTAGAAAACATATAATCAAAAGGCTTGCTGCCATTCTTTGCCTTCCGCAATAGTTCACCATAGATTGAACGGTAGTTAATGCTAGGAGTCTGAAGGAGAGTGGCAACCGAGTCGTTCACAGCAACCTTCCCTCCGAAGATATAACCCTTTGTAATTGAGTATTCATTCTTTTTTACAAAACCATTTATGCAATTATTCTTACCCATGTCCACTAACACGAGTGCAGAATTTTTCTTGCCACAAAGTGCTGCACCACACAGGGCATCCTTGTAACCTTTAGCAGTTGCCGCACCCGTGTTGGTAGCTTTCATGCCAAGGGATACCGCGTAGTTGGCTACTTTGTTAGACGTGTCATATGAGTTCTTACCACCCAGTCGCTTTTTCAAAGTAATGCCTTTGGACTTGAGCTTGTCGACAACGCTGTTATTTATAGCGCTCGTACCACCAATAACAATTACCTGCTTTATGCCGCAAGCTTTCATGGCATTAAGCGTTTCATTGGATATGGTGCTGGCATTTTCGGTGAGGAAAAGTGGGTAGTGCTTGGCGTAGGCAATAGGGGCAGCTGATAAGGCGTCCTTGTAGTTTTTGCTGGTAGCAAGAATGGCAACGCTACTTTTCTTGCCGAAATACTCCTTATTAAGGGCTGCAGCCGTGCCCGTGGCAGTTCGCCCATATGTGCGGACGACCTTAGCTTCAGGAAGCAGAGACTTTATGGCATTAAATGTTGACCGAGATATTGCATTTGGACCACCCGCCACAATAACCGTGCTGGGCTTAATGCGCTTGAGCTCGCTCTTTGTTTGAGAAGAGAGAGCATCTGATTGTGTCAGAAGAATTGGTGCGCCCGACAAACCGGCAACACCCGAAGCAGAAAGGGCGTCCTTGTAGCTAGCTGCTGTCGCTAACACCACCGTGCCACCACAGCCATCCTTCCAACCTTCGCGTACGATCTTTTGCATGGTTTCCAGCGCATTACTTCCTGCAAGGCGCTTCCAAGTAATCTTGGGTGAAGCATATGACGATGGGATTGATGGCTCTAAAGAAGTCAGAGCATCATCTTCTCCTGAAAGCGTAAGAGCAGAAATTCTATCTGCCTGGTCTCCTGCAAACGACGATTCATCTGCCCAAGCCTGTGCAGTAAAGCACAGACTGACGACCATAAATAACACAACACTAGAAAGAAGAATGGAGCGACTGATAGCCTTGGTCATGATGAACTCCTTCAATACATGCCACTACGTTACGCATAGAGTACCTGCCCCATATGGCTCTGTCAACAAAAAACCGCCGCATGGCTGCGGCGGTTTCGATGTAGTTCATGGGGTTTGCAGTAGGTCCACTAAAGCCAGCGAGGGACAAGCGCGCAAAACAATAGCCCCGCCTTTGGTGCGACGCGTACTTTGGTACGCAAGCAACAAAACAAGGGGCTAGTGTGAAGCGCGGTTGTTCCGCAGCGTCGGCAGGTCCGCCGGCTGGAAAGCCGGCGGAACCAAAAATTACTTGAAGAAGCCGTCGTAATTGTACATCTTCAACTGGCTTTCAATCTTTGACATGGTGTCAAGGGCAACGCCAATCATAATGAGGATGGACGTGCCACCAAAAGCCTGAATCAGCTGATTGTTGGTAAAGCTGAACAAGATTGAAGGTACAACCGCGATAAGAGCAATAAAGCACGCGCCCGGAAGCGTGATGCGGTTAATAACATCTTTGATGTATTGCACCGTTGCCGAACCAGGGCGAACGCCCGGAACAAAGCCGCCGTTCTTGCGCAGATTGTCGGACAGTTCTTCGGGGTTAAACACCATAGAGGTATAGAAGTAGGCGAAGAACACGATGAGCACACAGTTGAAAACCCAGTTAACGGGACCATAAGAAATCGTGTCAGCGAAACGCGACAACCAATCAACATTAAAGAGCACCGCAATTTGTGCTGGGAAGTAAATCAGGCAGCTTGCAAAAATGATGGGGATAACGCCAGCAGCATTAACCTTGAGCGGAATATAGGTGGACTGTCCACCAACCATCCTGCGGCCCTGCATGCGCTTTGCGTAAGACACCGGAATACGGCGCTGGGCGCGTTCCACGAAAATGATGGCAGGAATCGCAATAGCAACAACCGCCAAAATAAGCAGAGTAACCGCCAGGCCCATGCCAGTATCAGACTGGCTTGTCGCGCTCTGGAAAATAGCAGAAGGCACGCGAGACACGATGCTCGTAAAGATGATAAGGGACATGCCGTTGCCCACACCGCGCTGGGTGATAAGTTCGCCCATCCACATGATACAGGCTGTACCAGCAACCAAAGTGAAAACAATCAGGGCACTGGTCAAGAGATGTGGTTCAGGCAAAACAACGCCATAGCTTGCACTCTGGAACAAGAACAGGTAACCAACCGCATTGATAAAACCAAGAGCAAGCGTCAGCCAACGTGTGGCCTGGGTGATCTTGCGGCGACCAGCATCGCCTTCCTTGGCCCAGCGGCCTACAGCAGGAATAACGCCCTGCATAAGCTGCATGATAATCGACGCGGTAATGTAGGGCATGATACCCAGTGCAAACACACTAAAGTTCGAAAGTGCGCCACCACTAAACACGTCGATAAGCGTCATAGCTGCGCCGCCTGCGGCACCAGAAGCCTGTTCGTAAGCCTGGGCAAACTCAGACATAGGAATACCGGGTACTGGAATAAAAGCACCCAAGCGATACAAGGCCAAAATAGCCAGCGTAAACAGAATCTTATTACGCAGCTCGGGGACCTTGAATGCTTCAAGCAAAGACTTTAGCAAGGCAGTTCAACCTTCCCTCCGGCTGCTTCAATTTTCTTCTGTGCAGAAGCAGATACTTTGTCAACCTTTACCGTAAGAGCTTTGGTGATTTCACCGTCGCCCAAAACTTTCACGAGAGCGTCGGCATGCTTAATGATGCCAGCTGCTACCAAGCTTTCGCCGTCAACCGTAGCACCGGCTTCGAATTTTTCTTCAAGGCGGGAAACATTAACGGGTACGTACTCGGTGTGATTGATATTGGTAAAGCCAGGCAGCTTGGGCAGACGACGGGCCAAAGGAGTCTGGCCACCTTCAAAACCTGAACGCTTGCCGCCACCAGCACGGGAATGCTGGCCATTCATACCGCGGCCGGCTGTTTTGCCCGTACCTGAAGCAGGACCACGACCAAGGCGCTTGCGTGCCTTGCGCGACCCGGCTGCTGGTTGTAAGTCTTTCAGTTCCATGTTCAGTTTTCCTTTCGCTTTATGCGGGGCGGTTTATATATCCTTCGTTCTTCCCCGCCGCTGGCAGCTCGCCGCCAGCTAACTACCATTCATTTTATCAGTTACAAGGCAACAAGCCTTATAAGTCCATCAAATGCCAGCGAGGGTGATTCTGGTGAGTGCGATAAGCCCGACTGGCGCAATGAGCGTACTACGTACGCGCAGTGGAGCACGGAGGGCTTAGCGTGCTTGCCAGAATCAACCGCAGCGTCGGCAGTTGAAGTGCCCGACTTATTAGTCGAGCACTTCAACCAAATGTTTTACTTTGAACACCATGCCACGCGTGCATTCGTTGTCGGTAACTTCAACAACGCGGTTAATCTTGCCAAGCCCGAGCGCACGAAGCGTCTTGCCCTGATCGGCAGGACAGCTAATGGCGCTGCGCACTTGCTTAATACGCATCTTCTTTTCAGCCATGGCTAGTCACCTTCCTTTTTAGGCGTCAAGCCATACATCTGTTCGACGGAAACCCCACGAC
>JAFUCE010000108.1 GCA_017459805.1 Eggerthellaceae bacterium | reverse complement strand
CAATGCGCGCCAGCATGATAACGTCGGTATTCGACTGCGCTTTTTCCTTAATCGCAAAGGTGTCATGGGCAAGAATAAGAGTGTAGAAGGCATCCGTCCCATTCACCGGGCTTAGCTTTTTTGCGACACTCGACGCATAGGCGGTATCTTCATGGCCCAAAGCACGATTCGCTTCGAAAAGGTAGCGCCCCACGCCTATACCCGCGATAAGCAAGAGCCCTAAAAACACTCCTGCCACAGCGCCAATAATGCGCTTCTTTTTCGAGCGCTTGGAATGCCTCGTAGCAAGGGCGTTCTGACCCATGTATTTGTCGCGCCCGTAAGCGTGTACGTCCTGGGGCATCTGGGTGCTGGGCGAAACGCTGCTCGCACTATTCATACTGCCCGCAGCAAAGGCTTCGCCAGTACCAGCTGCACCTGCACTAGCCATGCCTGCACCGGCCGCGCCTGCACCGCTCTGCGCATTTTCAGTGTTCCAGGCATTCCAGGCCTTGCCCGCATTCCAAGCGTTTACTGCGCCCTGAAGGCTTTCGCCGCTTTGGGCGCTTTCAGGCTCAACATAGGGGGCACCGTAGACCCGGCCATCAGGGTATACGTAGTGAGGGGCGCCGTTGTTGGCGTTCGCAGAATTGCTCGTGTCTGAAACGTGGTTTGCCAATACGTCTCCTGCAAGTTTGGGAGAAAATACTACCTCATAAAAGGTCTAAAAGTAAGAAGTTTGCAAAGGTTTCACGTATGACGTGCAGAACAGGTACAATAGATAGTATGGCAGAAACAGCACAAACAGACCTCACCGCGCCTAAAAGCGTGCGCAAGGAGCGCCGCACGCAGGTAACCGAAACGCAGCATAGCTTATTCGTGCTGCGCGAATTGGTATCCAAAGACTTCAAGCTGAAGTACCGCCGCAGTGTGCTCGGCATTCTTTGGAGCGTGCTTAACCCCCTACTCATGATGATAGTGCTGACTGCAGTCTTTTCCTATATGTTTCGTTTTGCAATCGAGCACTTCCCCGTGTACCTGATCTTGGGCAACACCCTCTTTGCCCTTATGAGTGCATCAACCAGCGACGCTATGCGCTCTATTATGGTTTCGGCACCCCTTATCAAGAAAGTTAAGATTAATAAGATTGTATTCCCCATTGAAAAAGTGATTTTCGAACTGGTTAACTTTTGCATTTCGCTGATTGCCGTGGCGCTTGTTATGGCCTTTTTCCGCATTGCGCCCACCATTAACTTGGTTTTCTTGCCACTGCTTTTGCTATATATGGTGCTGTTCTGCAGCGGCCTTGGTATGCTGCTTTCAGCACTCGTGGTGTTTTTCCGCGACATTGAACACCTCTGGAGCGTGGTACTGACCGCATGGACCTACGCCACGCCACTGTTCTACCCCGCCGACCTCTGGCCCGACTTCCTCGCACGCATTGAAGTGTTCAACCCCATGTATCACTATGTCACCTATTTCCGTGACATTGCGCTCTGGAACACTACGCCCAGCCTCACGCTCAATCTGGCATGTTTCGGCTTTGCCATCATTACTTTTGTTGTTGGCTATATTGTTTTCCGGAAAACGGAAGACAAGTTCGTCCTTCACGTATAGGGGCGGTTGGTTTTATGGCACACAAAACAACACCCCTTGAACCGCTGGCACCTGAAGTTTTGGCCGCTTTGCAAGCACATGACGAGGCGCATGCAGGTGAAGACCCTATTATCGAGATCAAAGACCTGCAGATGGTCTTTAACATTGCCAACGAGCAGCTTACCAACTTAAAAGAATACTTCATTAAGATTCTGAAGCACGAACTGTTCTACCGCGAATTTGTGGCACTTAAAAATGTTTCACTTAACATTTACCCAGGTGAACGCTATGGTTTGGTGGGCGTAAACGGATCGGGGAAGTCCACGCTGCTCAAGTGTATTGCCGGTGTCCTTACCCCCACGCAGGGCACCGTTAAAAGCTACGGCACTATGGCACCACTCATTGAACTCGGTGCTGGCTTCGACATCGAACTCACCGCCCGCGAAAACACCTACCTTAACGGCGCGCTTTTGGGCTACAGCAAAGAATTCATTGAAGAAAGCTTCGATTCGATTATCGATTTTGCAGAAGTACAGGACTTTGTTGACATGCCTCTGAAAAACTATTCCAGCGGTATGGTGGCACGCATTGCTTTTTCTATTGCCACCGCCACAACACCCGACATCCTGGTGGTGGACGAAGCGCTTTCCGTAGGCGACTTTATGTTTAGGCAAAAGTGCGAAGACCGCATTAGCGAACTGGTTGATGGCCACGGTACCACCTTGCTTTTTGTTTCACATTCACCCGAACAGGTGCGCCGCGTGTGCAACCGCGCAGTATGGATTGACAAAGGCACCATGCGCATGGAAGGCGAAGTCGACGCTGTCATGGACGCCTACGAATCCATGGCTGAAGAAAAATAATACAAGAAAGTGGCGCCACCATGTAGCGCCACTTATTACTTTTTCTATGTGCTTGCTAGGTACAAGCGGTCGTGCCCGCTACTTCGTCGCATCAACACATTTTTTCCAGGTAGTGTAACCAACTGCTGATTCGCCGCCAAAGACATAGGCACGCTTAATGCCACTCTTATTCTTTTTCAGCACAGCAGTATTGGTATTGTTATTGTTGTCGGCCAAAACAAGGACTGAATTTGCTAAACCACAGAAAGCTGCGCCACAGAGTGCGTCCTTGTAATTTCTGCCCGTTGCAACACCTATATTGTTGGCAACCATGCCGTTCTTCAGACCCCATTCCGCAATCGCCTTGCTAGTACCATAGCTGTTTCCGCCACCCAAGCGCACCTTCATCGTGATTCCCTTGCTCTTGAGTTTGCTGATTATCTTTGCACTAATAACGCCCGTGCCACCTGTCACGATAACTTCTTTAACACCACACTGCTTCATAGCGCTAATGGTCTTGTCGTCAATCGTGTCTTTGTCGGTAACCAGGAAAATGGGGTAATGCTTGCTGTAAGAAATAGGCGCAACCGACAAGGCATCTTTAAAGCTTTTCTGGGTGCACAGAATGCCAATGCCGTCCTGCCACTTGTTCTTGTATGCAAGATTGAGGTTTTCAGCTGTACGACGAGCATTGCCGCCGTAAAGACGCTTGATTGTAAAGTTACTGCTTCCAACAACGCTATTAAGCAAGCTTCTGATTTCGCGTGCTGTACTCGTAGGTATAGCCTTTTCGCCACCTGCAATAATGACCTTCTTTGGCTTAAGACGCTTAAGCTGTGCCTTAGTTTCTTCAGATAAGGCTTTCGGCGACGTAATAAGAACAGGAGCCCCTTCGAGGCCTGCTATGCCCGCAGCGGAAAGCGCATCCTTAAAGCCGTCGGCTGTTGCAATAACCACCGTACCACGTGTGTTGTCAGGCCAACCTTCACGGACAATCTTGTCCATGGTGTCCAAACCACTAAAGCCCCACAGGCGATTCCACTTGTTGTTGTTGCCGCGCAAAAGCTTATTAGCTGCTTCCCAGCCAGGCGTGCCAGCTTTCAGAGTTAATACCGAACCATGACGCACAGAACTAACATTAATCTTTGCACCCGATGGTTTAATGTAGCGGGGGTCTTTTGGCGTGGCCCAGCTCTTCCCGCCATTCACAAGATTACTCGATGACGTTACGCGGACACCGTCGGCCTCATAACCCTTGAGACGGTCGGTATAGAGATAGTAGGTGCCGTTCAGTTTTGCAATGGAGGGACCTTCATAGCCAAAGGTCACCTT
Organism: Eggerthellaceae bacterium; assembly: GCA_017459805.1. Lineage (GTDB taxonomy): Bacteria > Actinomycetota > Coriobacteriia > Coriobacteriales > Eggerthellaceae > CACXMZ01. The sequence goes on along the minus strand of JAFUCE010000108.1, from coordinate 2,322 downwards.
AGAATTAACCAAGCGCCACGACGCAAGGGTAAGGTCGCCCATGGTTGCCGACTTTTGAGCCTTATAAAGCTGATTGGTTTGTCCGTCCTTCTTAATGATGAGGTAGTCTGTGTTGCCGTCGGCGAACAAGGCACCGTCAATAAAGTCACCGCTTCCCAAATTGAGCTTTTGGGCAGTACCTGCGCGCATACTCAAGCCAAGTGGCCAACGATAGTTGCCCCCAGCAGCACCACCAATGCTGCCAGACAGGTGGGAAACTTTAATCAGGTAGGGTGTCATCTGGTCGCCAGGGCCACCAACATACCTGCCGCAGGAAACAACAATGTAAATGTCACCATCACTTGTAACGGTCCATTCGGGGGCTACAATGTCAAAGTTTGTGTAGTCCCTGCCATCAACCTTGGGATATACATTTACGCTTATGCCATTTCCAGCAAAATTGCCTTCAGGGTGGGTCCAATGAACCAGGTCCTGGGAATAGCTAATCATAAGATTAATATTGCCATCCTTTTTGTTCCATCCAGAAAGCGACCAGAAATAGCCGTCGTGGTAAATAATGCTTGGGTTGCTCTGTGGCCAGTGGCCGCTCATGTACTCCACGTCCTGAGCATCGCCAGGGGTTTTAAAAATCTCAGAAATGCGGACGAAGTTTTTCCCATTGTACGAGGCGTAAATATTATTGGTGCTCGCGCCACCCGTTGTTGGCCACACGCCCAGCACGATGTCTGCGCCCGTACCCGCAATGGGGCCAGCTGCCGCACCCGCCGCTGCGCCCACCGAAGGTACGGAGGGTGTGCTATCCAGCGACAGAGCAGAAGCCTGGTCGTCACCTGCGTCCTGCGCTAGAGCAAATTGCGGCGCGAAAGCAAGCAAGACACCTGCAAGTAGCACGCTCAGCACAATGGAAATACCAGGTAAAGATATGCGTTTCATGGGAAAATCCCCCTTTGCTCATACGTTGCTTCATACTCTTACATCAAAGGCGCGGGGCATAATCTGCTTGTGCGTCTTAGCATATAATAATAGTAACACAAAATAACGTTGTAACTTATAGAATATGTTTCGATAGCGAAAGGTATATTGTGCAAACCACACTTCAAACCATCCTTCTGCCCACCGAAGAACGCTACCTTGAATGCCCGGGGCTTTTTTACCGCCCTGGCGCCCTCAACATTCCTGGTCCAGATGTACTTCCCTATGGAAAATATGCTCGATGGGCCGGAGGCTTCTTTCCCGGGGAACCACTGCCAGTTGCATCCACAAACACCGACCGTGTCTCTTTCGACTTTAAAAAGCAAGCTTTATATGTAGCAGAAGACAATACGGTATCGCTTTGCACCTATTTCAATATGCTTTCAATGCGCAAATGGCTCAGCTACACCTACGTAGAAGACTTTGCCGTTGAACTGGACCTTAAAGGCGAAGGCGAAATTATTATCTATGAGCTAGCGGCTCCTGACGTTGGCGAGCACCGTCAGTATTTGTGGGGCGCTACATCACAGGTGGTAAAGCGCGTACCTTTTAGCTGCAAACGCCGCCAAAAAGTGAACATCCCTATTAACATGTCCACCACCACCTGCGTGGGCGTAGACATTCAGGCAAGCACTGCTGTTAGCTTTTTCGGTGGGCGCTGGCTGGGGCAAGTGGAAGCAGAGCAGGTGCGCCCCGTGGATATTTGTATCCTGACCACCACCTTCCAAAAAGAGGAATACATCACCGCAAACCTCAAACTGCTGCAAGAAGGTATTTGGAGCACGGCTACTCAGGCACGCAAAGCGAAAGAAATTCCGTGCGACATCGCCGAACACCTTGACGTTATCGTGGTAGACAATGGCAAAACGCTTGAAGCCGCGCAGGTCGAAAACGAACATGTAAGCCTGTTTCCCAACGACAATGTTGGTGGCGCAGGCGGCTTTGCACGTGGCATGATTGAAGCCCTGCGCAGCGGCAAAAACTACACCCATGCGCTCATCATGGACGACGACATTTCCATGCACCCCGAAGCATTCCGACGCACCTATACCTTGCTTCGTTTGCTGCGGCCAGAATTTGAAAACATCTATATTGCCGGTGCCATGCTTCAGCTGGACTGTCCCAACACACAGCATGAAGACATTGGCTACATTCATCGTAATGGCTACTTCACACCCAGGAAGGGCCGTCTCGACCTCTACGATGTGCGCGTGTGCGTCCAAAACGAAGTGCTCTGGGACCCCATCTATAATCAATACGCTGCCTGGTGGTATTGCTGTGTTCCCATGCGCGATGTGCGCGAAGACAACCTGCCCCTACCCTTCTTTGTGCGCGGTGACGACGTTGAGT
>JAFUCE010000107.1 GCA_017459805.1 Eggerthellaceae bacterium | reverse complement strand
CTCACTTTTGTCTGTTGTACAAACACCTGCTGAGCCTCTCTTAACTCAGCAGGTGTTTTGCTAACTGTGCAAACAACTATTATTTCTTAAGCATTCGGCTGAGTTTGCAACTCAAGCGTCAGCGAAATTCAATAATGCAAAATAGTTCGCCCGCTTTTTAGCCCGAAGTGTACTTTGGTACACGAGGGGTAAAAGAAGGGTGAAATATAAAGCATTATTGAATTGCAGCGGCGAGTATTTCGCTGTTCGTTAGAACAGCGAAATAAAACTACTGAATGTGACCGAGGAAGTCTTTGGTGCGTTCGGATTTGGGGTGGTCGAAAACTTCTTCGGGCGTGCCCTCTTCCACCACGTAGCCTTCTTCCATAAAGATGACGCGGTCGGCAACTTCACGCGCGAAGCCCATTTCGTGCGTGACCACCACCATAGTCATGCCGCCTTCGGCAAGTTCGCGCATAACATCAAGCACCCCGCGCACGAGTTCGGGGTCAAGTGCACTGGTAGCTTCGTCAAACAACATAACGTGTGGGTCCATGGCCAAAGCACGTGCAATAGCCACACGCTGCTGCTGCCCGCCCGAAAGCTGGCTGGGCAAATAGTCTGCACGATCTGCCAAGCCTACGGCTTCCAAATTCGCCATTGCTATGCGTTCGGCCTCCTCAGCAGAGCGCTTGAGCACCTTGCGCTGAGCCAACATCACGTTCTTTTTGGCCGTTAGGTGCGGGAACAAGTTGAATTGCTGGAACACCATGCCCACACGTTCCCGTAGCTTATCAACGTTAATCTTGGGGTCGGTTATTTCTTCCCCTTCTATAAAAATCTTGCCACCCGTCGGCTTTTCAAGCAGGTTGATACAACGCAGCATAGTTGACTTGCCGCTGCCAGAAGGGCCCAGCACGCACACCACTTCACCTTTGGCGATGTCAATGTTCACATCGCGCAATACTTCCAAGTCGCCAAAATGCTTCGATAAATGCTGGATAGAAATCATGGGCTGGGTACTTTCAGGCATGCTAATCCCCCTTCCCCGCACTTACGTAGGAAGAGTCCACAACACTGGCTGCCTGCGCATAGTCACCCGCACCTTCACCTGCCGTTTCGGCCAACTCTTCAGCCATCTGTTCAAAAGCACCACGGCGGTTTTTGCGCTTCTTCACTTCCCCACCTTCATCGGATAGGGCAAGGCGCTTTTCAAGAATGGTGACCACCCGAATGAGTGGCAGGGTTACCACCAGATAGAACAGGGCCGCCACAATATAGGGCGTCATATTGCCCGTATTCGCCACCACGCTGCGCGCATACAGCATCAACTCCATTACGCCCACCGCGGCAAGCAGTGACGTATCCTTGTACAGCAGGATAAATTCGCTCGTCATAGTGGGAATAACGCGACGAATGGTCTGCGGAATGATAACCGAAAACATGGTCTGAATCGCGTTCATGCCAAGGCTGCGCGAAGCTTCAAACTGCCCCTTCGGAATGGACTGAATGCCTGCGCGGAAAATCTCGCACATATAAGCACCTGAGTTAAAGGCCAACACAAGCACCGCCAGCACATAGTCGTTGAGCTTAATGCCCATAAGCGGCAAACCAAAAAAGGCAATGTAGATTTGCAGGAAGAGCGGCGTGCCGCGAACAACGCCCGTATAAATTGCGGCAATTACATGCAGGATGCGCGACTTGCTAATTTTCATGAAGGCAAAGGCCAAGCCGATGGGAATAGCCAGCGGAAAGCCAAAGAGCACCAACATGAGCGAAAGAAGCCAGCCGATAACAAGAGTGGGAACCGAAGTAACAGCAAGCTGCGGATTGAGGAACAAGCGCAGGACGGGAACAGAATTCCATGCTTGGACCCACGACTGTTCGCCAAGCCAATTGGCAATTTTTTGCGCAGGAGAAGCCGACGTGACGTTGATGGCGGGGCTTTCATCAAGAAGGACCACTTCCCCGTCGTCGCGCGTATACGTACCAGAAAGCGAAACGGGGCCTTCCACGTTCGGGAGTGCTGCGTCGTAGACCTCCACGCGCAGGCGCAGGCCTTCTTCAAGGGGTGTCGCAAAAGAAACGTTCACACATGACGCTGCCGTATCAACCACAGCTTCATGGGCAAGATTAACGCGCTTCGTGCCTTCCAGAATGGTTATGCGAACGCTTGTCGCGCCAGTGAGCGCCGAACCTTCGGGGAATTGCACGCTCACAGCCGAAACCGACTCCCCTTTGTCTACGACCGCTTCCCAGGTAATACGCGTTGGCACGCCTCCGAGCACATTTTTTGATCCGCTTTCGTTACTGCGTGCTGTCGCTGTGTCATTTGTGAGGGCGAAGGCCGCCACGGGAATCAAATACAACAAAAGCGACACTACCAGTGCCGCACGCAAATAGCGAATAAACAGGTCTTTGAGCGCTTTTGTCATGTTGCCATTATAGAACAAGGCCCGCACCCAGCGGGCCTTGTATTGTATTGTTCAAGAAGCCCCTACAGGTTTTCGGTGAGGAGTGCGTCCATGGTACCGTCGGCCACGATAGCTTCCAGCGCTTCATTAATAGCAGCTGTCAGCGCAGCATTGTCTTTATTTACCGCAATGCCGTACTGTTCGCCCGTGGGGATAACCGTCAGGATTTCACAGTCGCTGTATTCGCCGTTCACATGTGCTTCAGCAACCGGCTGATCATACACTGCTGCCTGGATAGCGCCCGTGCGCAGCTGATTGAGCAGGTCGGGAGTTTCCTGGTACGGCGTGTAGGGATTTTCGCCCAGGTTTTCTTCAATCCAGGCTTCACCCGATGTGCCCGACTGTGCACCAATGGCAGCGCCAGCCAAAACTTCCTTAGCGGCATTTGCGTCCGCTGCCGTCAGGCCAGAGTCCTTCAGCACCACAATGGACAGATTAGAGTCGTAGTAAGACTCGCTAAAGTCCACGTCATTGAGGCGTTCAGGGTCAATGGTTATAGCAGAAATAGCAACGTCAGCTGAAGACCCGCCGGCAACGGCCGTAACAAGTGTGTCGAATGCCTGATTCTGGATTTCGACCTCAAGGCCAAGGCGGCTTCCGATTTCGCGAATGAGAGCAGCGTCGAAACCAACAATTTCATTGCCTTCCATATATTCAAAGGGTGGATAGTCGGCGCTGGTAATGACAGTAAGCGTCCCGTCCTTAACCAGATTGAAGTCGCCTGCCGCAGCAGCAGCTGCGCCCGCGTCACCACTAGCAGCAGCGCTCGAGTCGCCACTGGCAGCAGAACCGCTGCTTCCGCCACACGCAACTAAAGACAGCGCCAAAGCACCGCCAAAGGCAAGAGCCAAAATCTTCTTCCAAGTTTTCATGTTAGTTCCCTCCTGCAACAGACTCAAGAGTCTTATACCATCTTAAATCATACTCAACGACGCTTCGCTCCACGCTGTCTTCTGCCGTAGCATCAAAGGCAGCTTGTAATTCCTTTATCTTTGCTGCCACCTCTGTTGCGTCAATGTCTTCGGCAGCCATAGTGCGGTCCGCAAGCACGATAACTTTTTCGCCCGTCACCTGCACGTAACCACCCTGGCACGCAAAGCTATGCGTAAGCGTGCTAGCGTCGGAAAAAATGCGCACTTCCCCGTCAGCCAGCGTCGACATAAGTGGCGCATGACCTGGCAAAAAGCCCATGTGTCCGCCTGTGCCAGGAACCGCGACCATGTAGCATTCCTCGCTAAACTGCGATTTAGCTGGAGTGACAATGTCGCATACCAGACTTGCCATAATTTATGCCTCTTCCTGCTGCTTCTTCATTTCTTCGTAGGCAGCATACACTTCTTCGATAGCGCCCTTGTACACGAAGCACTGCTCGGGAATTTCGTCGCAGTTGCCGTCTAAGATTTCGCGGAAGCTGCGAATGGTGTCTTCCAGCTTCACGTAGCGGCCGGGGTTGCCCGTAAAGACTTCAGCCACATGGAAGGGCTGACCCAAGTACTTCTGGATCTTGCGCGCACGGTTAACGATAACCTTCTGTTCTTCAGAAAGTTCGTCCATACCCAAGATGGCGATGATGTCCTGAAGATCTTTATAATTCTGCAGAATTTCCTGCACGCCCACGGCCACGTCGTAGTGTTCCTGACCAACGATTTGCGGGTCAAGCGCACGGCTGGTGGACTCAAGCGGGTCAACGGCAGGATAAATACCCAACTCAGCAATGGAACGCGAAAGAACGGTCTTGGCGTCCAAGTGGGTAAAGGTAGTTGCCGGAGCCGGGTCGGTCAGGTCGTCAGCAGGAACGTACACGGCCTGCACCGACGTAATCGAACCAACATCGGTCGAGGTAATGCGCTCCTGCAGGTCGCCCATCTCGGTTGCCAGAGTGGGCTGATAACCTACCGCCGAAGGCATACGACCAAGGAGCGCCGACACTTCGGAGCCTGCCTGGGTAAAGCGGAAGATATTGTCCACGAACAAAAGCACGTCCTGGCCCTGATCGCGGAAGTATTCCGCTTCGGTAAGGCCTGCCAGACCAACACGCAGACGTGCTCCTGGAGGTTCATTCATCTGACCATATACCAAACAGGTCTTGTTAATAACGCCAGACTCGCTCATTTCCAGGAAGAGGTCCGTACCTTCGCGGGTGCGTTCGCCTACGCCTGTGAACACCGACGTACCACCGTGTTCCTGGGCGAGATTGTTAATGAGTTCCTGGATGATAACGGTCTTGCCAACACCAGCACCGCCAAACAAGCCCGTCTTACCACCCTTGATAAAGGGCTCGATAAGGTCGACAACCTTAATACCGGTCTCGAAGATTTCGGTGTCGGTCGTAAGAGAAGCGTATTCGGGTGCCGGATGATGAATGGGCATCCATTCGCTAATTTCGGGCATTGGCTTGCCGTCCACCGGTTCGCCAATTACGTTCCAAATACGGCCCAGGGTTTCCTGGCCGACGGGCATCATGATGGGATTACCCGTGTCTTGCACGTCAAGCCCGCGAATAAGGCCGTCGGTTGAAGACATGGCAACGGCGCGTACCAAGTCGCCCGGCAGGTGCATTTGTACTTCAAGCACGCAGCTAACCTGGCCGATGGGCGTTTCGGCACTCACCGTAAGCGCATTGTAAATTGCTGGCATTGCGTCCTGTGGAAATTCCACGTCCACAACAGGGCCAACAATACGAACAATGCGTCCCACTGCCCCTTGTGTTTTTGTCTCTGTAGCCATTTATTCCTCCAAAGCTGCTGCGCCACCAACGATTTCATTGATTTCGGTGGTAATGGCGCCTTGGCGAACGCGATTGTAAAAGCGCGTGAGCGTTTCCACCATCTCGTTCGCATTGTCGGTTGCGGATTTCATAGCGGTACGGCGTGCAGCCTGTTCGGCCGCAGCGCTGTCCACGAGCGCATGATAAATTGTCGTTTTGACGTATGCGGGCAGCAAAGAATCGAGCACCGCTTCGGCGTCGGGTTCGTAAATAACGTCACCCGTCAACTCTTTTTCTTCTGCAGCGCTTTCTTCTTCGGCTTCATCAGCCTTCCCAAGCACGTCTGAATCTATGGGCAAAACGGTTTCCGTGCGCAGTTCCTGTTCGGCTGCGTTCTTCGCATGGTTATAAACCAATACCACTTTGTCGTATTCACCTGCTGTGTAGCCTTCGATTGCGCGCGTTGCAATCTGGAGCGCTTCGTCAAGCGTTGGATCCGCAGAAAGATCCTTAAACACCAGGTCAAGATCTATTTTGCGGAACTCGAAATACGAAATGGCCTTCTTGCCGCAGGCAACCACGTGGGCTGTCGCGCCTTCAGAACGTGCGGCATACACTGCTTTTTCAACCGTACGCAATACATTGCTGTTAAAACCACCCGCCAAACCACGGTCGGAAACAACCGCGATATACAGGATGCTCTTAACATCGTCGTGTTCGGTAAGCAGTGCGTTGTCAGAGCTGCCTGCATTAGCCGCCACATTCGCAAGCATTTCGCCCATGGAATCGGAATACGGCGTTGCTTCTTCCACGCGCTCGCTTGCGCGACGGATTTTAGCAGCCGCCACCATTTCCATGGTACGCGTAATCTGCTTCGTCGAATTGACGGAGTTAATGCGCCTTTCTAAGTCGTGAAGGTTCGGCATGCTCTACCTGCCTTGTCCCTATTCGGAATCCGACGACGCGAACTGCCCCTTGAAAGCTTCAATGGCAGCGTCCAGGGCGCCTTCGATTTCTTCCGTGAACTTCTTTTCGGTACGCAGATCTTCCAAAATCTGGGAGTGCGAACCACGCAGGTAATCGAGCAATTCTCCACGGAAACGCACGACGTCTTCGACAGGAATGCTGTCCAAGAAGCCATGGCCACCCGCATAGATTGCCACCGCCTGCTCTTCAACAGGCATGGGTACGTAGCGGCCTTGCTTCAAGAGTTCAGTCATGCGCGCACCGCGGGCCAGCTGCTGCTGGGTTGCCTTGTCCAGGTCGGAGCCGAACTGGGTAAAGGCCTGCAGTTCGCGGTAGCTTGCCAGGTCCAGACGAAGCGAACCGGCAACCTGCTTCATGGCCTTAATCTGGGCCGAACCGCCTACGCGCGAAACGCTAATGCCAACGTCGACTGCCGGACGCTGGCCTTGGAAGAACAGGTCCGTTACCAAGAAGATCTGGCCGTCGGTGATAGAAATCACGTTGGTCGGAATGTAGGCGGACACGTCGCCAGCCTGCGTTTCAATCATGGGCAAGGCGGTCAAGCTGCCAGCACCATTTTCGTCAGACATCTTAACGGCGCGTTCCAGCAAGCGGCTGTGCAGATAGAACACATCGCCCGGGTAGGCTTCGCGTCCGGGCGGGCGACGAAGCGTCAGGGACATCTGGCGATATGCCACCGCCTGCTTGGACAGGTCGTCATAGATGCAGAGCACGTGACGGCCGGGGTTGTCCTTACTCGCGGGCTTGCCATCTTCGCCGTTGTACATGAAGTATTCGCCCATTGCAGCACCTGCCATGGGGGCAATGTATTGCAGCGGGGCTGAATCGGAAGCCGTAGCGGAAACCACGATGGTGTATTCCATGGCACCATGCTTTTCAAGGGTTTCCACGAGGTTGGCAACCGTGGAGGCCTTCTGACCGATTGCAACATAAATGCAAATCATGTCCTGGCCCTTTTGGTTGATGATGGCGTCAATAGCAATAGCCGTTTTACCCGTTTGGCGGTCGCCAATAATGAGTTCGCGCTGGCCACGACCAATAGGAATCATTGAGTCGATAGCCAAGATACCAGTTTGTACTGGCTCATTTACGGGCTGACGTTCGATAACGCCTGGTGCCCTGAACTCAACGGGACGGTAGCCTTCGGCTTCAATAGGGCCCTTGCCGTCGATGGGCATACCCAAGGGGTTTACCACGCGACCAAGCATTGCCTTGCCAGAAGGAACTTCCACAATACGACCGGTGGTCTTTACCGTGTCGTTTTCTCTAATAACAGTGACATCGCCCAAAAGCACGGCGCCCACTTCGTCTTCTTCGAGGTTCTGGGCTAGACCATATACGGTCTTGCCGCCTTCGCCCACGAATTCAAGCAGTTCGCCTGCCATGGCATCCTGCAGGCCGTCGATACGGGCAATGCCGTCGCCAACCTGGATAACCGTGCCGACTTCCCTTGACTCAACGCTGGTCTGGAGCGCGTCTAGCTGTGCGCGCAGCGCTTCGTCAATCGACTGTGCGGTAATTTCAGTCACTTTTTCACCTACTTTCCTTAAGCTCGTTTCAAGGCAAGACGGGCAGCTTCAAGCATGGTATTCATGCTTGCGTCTATGCGCTTGCTGCCAGCATTCATAATGATGCCGCCCAGCATGTTTTCGTCAATTTGTTCGCGCAAAACAACGGTTCCACCCAGTTCATTGTGTGCCTTGTTGGTAATCAGTTCGCGCAGATGGTCGTCAAGGGGCACGCGGGTAACCACGTCCACCACCGTTACGCCCAACTTGCTGCGAATTAGTTCATTAAAAGCTGAAAGTACGCGGGGAAGCATTTGCAAACCACCACGTTCAGCCATAACACCGAGGGTACTTGCCAAGGCTGGCGACATGCCCTTGAATACTTCTTTGACCAAGTTATTACGTTGCTCGGGGCTGTATTCAGGGCTCGACGAAGCATTGATCAGTTCGGTGTGGCTGCGGTTGTACGCAACAACCTGCTCCATTTGGGTACGTGCCTCCATGACGGCATCGATGCCGCCTTCGGAATTGAGCGAATCGAGCAGAGTGTTGGCATACACCTCTACTTCAGCCTTTTCTAAAAAACGATTAGCCGGCATTGAAACTGCCCGCCTCGTTTACATAGCGCTCGATAAGCGCGCGATGCTCTTCCACAGAAAGGCCTTCGCCAAACAATTTAGAAGCAAGCGCTACGGACGTGTCCGCCACAGAACTCTGAAGGTCTGCTGCTGCAGCCTTCTTTTCGGTTTCAATGGCAGCACGCGCTTTTTCTATCATGTCGGCGGCTTCCTTTTGTGCAGCCTCGGTAATACCCGCCTTTGCAGCTTCGCCTGTCTTCTTGGCGTCGGCAATGATTTGCGTTGCCTGCTGCTTGGCGCTTTCGAGTTCTTGCTTGTATTCGGCAAGAACGCGTTCGCTTTCAACGCGGGCTTCTTCGGACTTTTCCAGCGATTCGCGGATGGTATTGTTTCGCTTGGTAATCATACCGTCGAAAATAGGCCAACCAAACTTCGCGAGGATAATCCAAAGGATGATAAAGGCGACAAGCATCGGGATGAATTCATCCATGTTTGGCAAAATAGCGCTAATGCCGCCGCTTTCTTCGCCTGACGCAAACGCCAAAGCCGGAGAAAGAGCGACACAGGCAGCAAGGGCTGCACAGGCACTTGTGCCAAAGTGGAGAACTTTGTCCACAATCATTTTCATCGCTTGAATCTCCTTTTCTGAACTATTGGTGCTTCGCACAAGAGCGCTAACCAATAAAGAAAAGGACCAAGCCAATAAGCGCCAAGGCTTCCGACATAGCGGCGCCGATGAAGAAGTAACCCATAAGGCCACCCTTCATTTCGGGCTGGCGGGCAGCTGACACGCACAGGCCATAGGTAGCAATACCGATGCCAATGCCAGGGCCGATGGCGGCGAGGCCGTAGCCAACAACCTTCAGTGCAGGTAGCAGAATTTCCACAATAACCTCCTGATGTTTTCCTGAACTTATACCTTTAATAAGTTCTGTTTCCTACATTTACCCAACTGCTTAAGTGGAGCAGTATAAGTACCTTACATAGCTACAACACGTATGCGACCAAGCTGTGATCGGCGCGCCTGTTGCCAGCGCTCAGGCCGCACTTCTTAGTGCGGGTGAATGGCCATGCCAATATATGACGAGGTCAAAATCGTAAACACGTAGGCCTGCAAGAAAGCTACCAGCGTTTCAAGGGCATACATGAACAGCAGCAAGAAGAACCAAATGAGTGAAGTTGCACCCGTTGCAAGCCCGCCCATCTGGAAGAAGGTGTATTGCACGAAGGTCGTAGTGGCGATAGCAAACACCGCCAAGACCATATGCCCCGCCAGCATGTTGCCATAAAGACGGACGGCCAGAGTGAGCAGACGCAAAATCATGGAGAAGAATTCGAGGAACCAGATGATGGGCTTCATGGGCCCTGGCACCGCACTCGGGCAGAGGCTCTTCAAATAACCAAACACGCCCAGTTTCTTCAAGCCCCAATAGTTAAAGTAAACAAAAGAAATGAGCGAAAGCGCCCAAGTGACCGAGATGGTACCCGTTGTTGCCTTCGCTCCTGGAATCAAACCAACCACGTTGCAGATAAGAATAAAGGTGAACAAAGTTGCGAGGAAGGGAACGTGCTCCTTGAAGCCTTCGCCAATAACATCGCGCCCAACGCCTTCACCCACAAAGTTATACATATATTCAAGGATGCTGCCGCCCTTGCCTTCCGGAATAAGGGTCAGCTTGCGCGCGCCCAGCAAAACAATGAGCAACACGAGCGCCAAGATAATGAACATGTATAAGGTGTACTGCGAAATGTTCCAACCGCCGATAGAAAAGACGGTATGAGATTCGAAGTGTTCAGCTAGCCCTTGCGTTTGTGCGACAAACGCTTCCAAAGCTTCTTGCATTACTGCTCTGCCCCCTTGTTCTTCTTTTCTTCCTGGGCCTTACGCCGCAGGACCTTATTGCGATGCGTAAAGTAGATTACGCTCACTATGACAAATGTCACGAGCTCTACGAGCCCAAATATGCCCACGTATTCGTGCGCAAGGCGCGAAGCACCAAACATGGCAAGCGCTAAAACCAACAAGGAAACAAACACGCCACCAAGGCTTTGTGCCGCCGTTGCGCCCATACCGACTTCGGTAGAACGCTGTGTTAGTTTTAAAGCTGCCCACAGTGGTAAAAAGCCCGCAAACCCAGCGACTGCACCCACAAGAATACACAAAGCCACGAAGTTCGCGTCCTTTCACATACTATGTATTAAGCTTGGCCTACAACGCCGTAGGGTATCGTAGCGCATAAATACGCGGCGAATGCTTGGAAACACATAAAGTGGCAAAAATTACCCTTCAAATACACGCATTTTGATGCCTGCTTCACCAAGTAGTTCCATAGACAGTTCATCTGGGTAAGGATTTTGGTAAACAATCTCTTCGATCCCCGCATTAATGAGCATCTTGGCGCAAACCACGCAGGGCTGGGTATTGACATAAATCGTGGCACCGCGAATATCGGTCCCGTAGCGTGCGGCTTGGATAATGGCGTTTTGTTCCGCATGAAGACCGCGGCAGATTTCGTGACGATGCCCACTCGGAATGCCAAGCTGTTCGCGCAAGCAACCAGTTTCAGCACAATGGCGCAAGCCCGTTGGGACGCCGTTATAGCCCGTTGCTAAAATGCGCTTGTCCTTAACAATGACACAACCCACTGCACGGCGCAGACAGGTTGTACGCGTAGCCACCTGATTGGCAAGCGTCATGAAGTATTCGTCCCAACTTGGGCGGTCAACACCAAGGACGGGCTGGGGCCGCTCGGCAGGTTCGGACGGTTCGGCTTGTTCGACTTGCTCGGACGGTTCAGTTTGCGCGGGCTGTTCGCTTTGCAGCGCCTCGTCGGTCATTTCTTCTCCTTGTAGAGTTCTGGATAAAGCGGATGCGCGTCCAGGATGCGCTGGGCAATGGCGCGCACCTCTTCCACCACGGATTCATCTTCTGGCGTGGGTGAAAAACCACCGTCGTCCATGGAGCGGACCGTTTCTTCGCTAATCTGCATGAGCGTTTCAGCAATAGCGAGGCCGATTTCAAAGAATTCGTCGGCGGTAATGCCCCGGGTGGTGCCTGCGGCCGTACCCACGCGAATACCACTCGTTACGAAGTGACTACGCGGGTCGTTCGGCACCGCATTCTTGTTGACCGTAAAGCCCACGCGCTCAAGCAAGTGGCTCGCATCGCGACCCGAAATGTCGGCTGCCGTAAGGTCGACCAGGCAGAGGTGGTTGTCGGTACCGCCCGACACTAAGCGCAAGCCTCCCTGGGCCAAACCTTCGCCCAGACGCGCACAGTTAGCTACCACGTCTTCAATGTATTCGCGGAATTCAGGCTGCAAGGCCTCCTGGAAAGCAACCGCTTTACCAGCGATAACGTGCATAAGGGGGCCACCCTGAGTGCCTGGGAACACGGCCGAATCAATTTTATGAGCCAGCTCTTCATTGTTTGTGAGAATGAGACCGCCACGTGGACCACGCAGGGTTTTATGCGTTGTCGTCGTTACGATGTCGGCATGGGGCACGGGAGACGGATGGGCGCCACCAGCTACCAAACCGGCAATGTGGGCCATGTCAACTAGTAAGTAGGCACCCACTTCGTGCGCAATTTCTGCCATACGTTCAAAGTCGATGATGCGCGGGTAAGCCGAAGCGCCTGCCACAATAAGCTTTGGTTTTACTTCGTGGGCCTGTTCGGCAATAGCGTCATAGTCGATGCGTTCGTCTTCGCCAAGACCATAAGAATAGGAGGTGTATACCCTGCCAGAAAAATTCATGGGCGTACCGTGGGTAAGATGACCGCCATTGTTCAGGTCCATGCCAAGAATAACGTCGCCCGGATTCAGGATGGCAGCGTAGGCGCATTCGTTGGCCTGAGCACCCGCATGGGGCTGCACGTTAGCGAATTCGGCGCCGAAGAGCTTTTTGGCACGTTCGATAGCCAAGCGCTCAACCTTGTCGACTTCTTCGCAGCCGCCGTAGTAGCGCCTTCCAGGGTAACCTTCAGCATACTTATTGGTAAGAACAGTGCCCACCGCCTGCATAACAGCTGGGCTCGTAAAGTTTTCCGAAGCAATGAGTTCAATGGTATTGCGTTGACGCGCAAGTTCGTCCCAAAGAGCTTCACTAATTTCAGGATCGATTTGTTCGACGTATTTCAGTGGCATGTTTACTCCAACTCCATTATCTTACTGACCCGACATTCATGGCGCCCGCCCGCAAATTCCGTGTTGAGGAAGGCGTCAAGGATTGCTTTATTAGTTTCCACGTCAACGAAGCGACCCGAAAGCGTCACTACATTTGCGTTGTTATGTTCACGCGCAAGCTGGGCAAATTCGGCCGTACTTACATTTGCGGCACGAATACCATGGATCTTGTTGGCCGCCATAGCCATGCCAATGCCCGTACCGCACACCAGCACGCCAAAGTCAGCCTCTCCCGTGGCAACGGAGCGAGAAACTAGCTGGGCAAAATCTGGATAGTCCACGCGTTCTTCGGAAAAGCAGCCCTTGTCGTGCACAGTAAAGCCCTGTTCAACCAGGTAGTTTTTCAGCAATTCCTTCTGTTCGAAGCCGGCGTGGTCGGCCCCCATAGCAATGTTCATAGCTTCCCTTCTGCTGTTGCGCATACCAACATGGCAAAACGACCTCAAGCCAGTATGGCTTCGAGTCGTTTTAGTATTGCGCACTCTGCGTGTTTGCAGAATAGCTTAATCGCGGACACTTTTTGTCCGAGAAACGCAATCCGCCCAACCAGCGAGCAATTCTTGGCGCTGTGCGGCTTCCATGGTAGGCGAAAACTCGGCCTCGATAGCGTGTAGTTTGCGAATTTGTTCAATGTCTTCCCAAAAGCCACAGAAAAGGCCCGCCAAATAGGCTGCACCGAGCGCGGTTGTTTCCACGTTTGATGGACGCGCTATTACGCTGCCCAGAAGATCAGCTTGGAATTGCATGAGGAAGTTATTTTTACAGGCTCCGCCATCAACGGCTAAGGTTTCCAGGCGCTGGCCGCAGTCGTCTTCCATGGCAGCAACCAAATCGGCCACCTGGTAAGCCAAAGCTTCCAGGCAGGCACGCGCAATATGAGCGCGCCCCGCTCCGCGCGTCAAGCCATAAATGGCACCGCGCGCATCAGCGTCCCAATAAGGTGCGCCAAGACCAGTAAAGGCTGGGACGACATACACACCCGCTGAGTCGGGCACACTGTTTGCCAGCTCTTCCGTTTCTGCGGCAGATTCTATGAGCTGCAATTCGTCGCGCAACCACTGGATAAGAGCGCCCGCCATAAAGACGCTACCTTCGAGAGCGTATTCGATACCCGTAGTACCCGGCGCACTTGCGGCTATGGTTGTCACCAAATTGTTGTGGCTTGCTATGGCCTTGTTGCCCGTGTGCATGAGCAAAAAACAGCCCGTGCCATAGGTGTTTTTCGCTTCACCAGGGCGCGTTGCCAGGTGTCCAAAGAGTGCCGCCTGCTGGTCGCCCGCCACTCCGCAGATGGGAATGTTGGCGGGAATACTTTCGAAAATACTTTGCTGAGCAGCTGCAAGAGAACAGGGGCAACTTTCACTCAGTGCCAGCGCTGGAATGGCAATCGCTGTCTTGCCGAAATCAGCAGCACTGGGGCGCACGTCGGGCAGCATGGATGTGGGCACGCCAAACAGATCGCACAGCCCTTCGTCCCACACGCCTTTGTGGATGTCAAAAAGCATGGTCCGGCTTGCATTGGTGTAGTCAGTAGCGTGCACCGCCCCACCCGTTAGGTTGTACATAAGCCAGGTGTCCACGGTGCCGAAACGCGCAAAGCCTGCATCGGCCGCCTCGCGCGCACCTTCCACGTTATCAAGAATCCATTTGATTTTACTCGCAGAAAAATAGGCGTCGGGCACCAGGCCTGTCGTAGCAATAATGCGCTCGCGTACATCGGGTGAGCTGCACAAATCTTCAATAATGGGGGCGGTACGGCGGCACTGCCACACGATGGCATTCCCAAAAGGAAGGCCTGTGCGAGCGTCCCACACTATGGTCGTTTCGCGCTGGTTCGTAATGCCAAGCGCTGCAATATCTTGAGCACTCATACCCTGTGTTTCCATGAGTTCAAGAAGTACCGCAATTTGCGATTCAAGTATGTCGAAGGGGTCGTGTTCAACCCAACCAGGCTGAGGAAAATGCTGTTCGAAGGGCCGTTGCGCCACAGCCTTTACTGCACCATGCGCATCAATGAGAAGCGCACGACTGCTGGTTGTACCTTGGTCGAGGGCAATAAGATATGTCATGGTCTCCCCTTCAGGCGCTCGATAGATTTTGGTAACTCTAGACTGCATGAGGCAGTGTTGTCACATCGCTTTGGTGCCTATCACGTAGCTTCTGTTTGTTCGCTTCCTACTACTTTGTCGAGCCATGCAAGTACGTCGTCATAAACTGTTTGATGTTCGGGCTCGTTTAAGATTTCATGGCGCATGCCTGGGTAAATCTTGATGGTCGGCAGCGTTTTCGAGTGCTTGGCGTAACGTTCGAAGGCCTTCATCGCGCCCTTCGCGTCATGGCCACCTACGGGGTCGTCTTCACCAGAAATAAAAAGTACGGGAAGACCAGCTGGTGCCTGCTGAGTGCAGCTTGTCGAACACGCTTCGGCAACCAAATCCATGAGAGAGGCATAGCCACCCACGGTAAACGCCACACCGCACAGCGGGTCATTGATATAGGCGTCAACTTGGGCAGGGTCGGTATTGAGCCAGTCGAAGTTTGTGCGCGCCACGGGGATAGCTTTGCCGTATTTGCCGTCACTTAAGCTGGTAATGAAGGGGCTGTAGGAGTCGAGTCCATTTTTTTCGGCCATGCGTCGCGCCAAAAAACCACCGAAAATGGATGCCGCCACGGGAACGTCACCCGTCCCGCAAATGATGGCACCTGCAAGGCCTTTGCCATAGCGTGCGAGGTAGCAGCGTGCCGCAAAACTCCCCATGGAATGCCCGAACAAAATATAGGGCGTGTTTTCGGGGAAGCATGATGCAAACTGGGCACGCAGACTGTTCATGTCAGCGAGCATGACCGTAGCGCCGTTAAGCGGCAAGTGCGAAAGCGGCACCTCGTCTGAAACGCTGAGGCCATGGCCAATATGGTCGTTGCCGCACACCGCAAAACCATGGCTCGTCAGAAAACGTGCGAAGTCGTCGTAGCGAGCAATGTATTCTTCCATGCCATGCGCCAGTTGCACGATACCGCGCGGTTGCTGCACTGCTTCGCCTTTGGGCAACCACGTTATCGCATGTATAGGCGTCTTGCCATCCGCCGATGTGAAGCTAAATTCTTCCCGCACCTGTTCGGTCATCCTAGTCTCCTCATCCCCCATGAACTATCACACAACAACACTACCCTGGCGAAGAATTATAGGTGTCGCTTGCCTGCAATCGACAATGGTTGAAGGCTGCCCCGCTGCCGACGTGCCGTCATCGAAAACGCAGCCCACGGACAGCATGAGTTTATCGTCCACATCTGCCACACGCGCGGGTGCCGCCTCGCCAGAACGGTTAGCAGAACTTGTTGCCAAAGGCCCCACCTGATGAATGATTTCCAGACACCTTGTATGAGCCGGCATGCGCAAAGCAATGCTGCCATCGGGTGCCTGAAATGAAGCAGGCACTTCGTCAGACGCGTGCACCACCAAGGTCAACGCCCCCGGCCAAAAGGCGTGCGCCATATTACGTGCGTAGTCGGGCACCTGGGTTCCATATACATCAAGTGCATCCACGCCGCCCACAAGCCACGCCACGGGCTTTCCCGCGTCACGTTGCTTGGCAGCGAAAATGGCTTGAGGGCTTTGTGCATACGCAGGCGCCACCCCCAAGCCCACTACGGTGTCGGTTGGGAAGATGGCGCACTGCCCTGCTTTAAGCGCGGCAAGAAGCTGCTTTATGTCGCTGGTGGTGCCCATACCCATGCCCCGTGTTTTTGCCCCGCTGCCGACGCGCCCACTTACGAAGCAAGCTTCATAAAGAGCCAGTCGACAATGAGCTCCTCAACATCGTTCTTGATGTCGTCGTAGTTATGAATCTCGTGGCGATAGCCCGAATAGAGTTTCGTAATAACATCGTGGCCTGTGTCATGCAGCCAATTCGCGCACAGATATACGCCTTCGCCCCAGTTGCCCACGGGGTCCTGGTCACCCGCAATAAGCAAAAGAGGCAGGTCAGTAGGAACCTTCTTGGCCCATTCTTCGCCTTCGATAACAAGCATCATGTCGATAAAGTCGCGCAGAGAAATATTATGGACGGGATGCGTGAACGCGTCGAAGGGGTCTTCTGCGTGATCTTTTTGCACGTAGGGGTCGTGGCAGATCCATTCGTTGCCCAGATTTGCCCCCTCTTCGCAGCGGGCGAACATCCAGCCCATCAATTCGCCCACAAAGGCAGGGTCGGAATCGTGAGCGCCACCCGCTTCAACAGCCGCATCAAGCTTGGGACGCACAACATCGGTCTGCTTGAAAATGCCCAGCGTGCCGCAATAGATAGCACCCGCCAGTTCGTCGCCGTACTTGGCGGAAAAGTCGCGGGCAATCATCGAACCCATGGAATGGCCAAACATAAAGTAGGGCAAGCCAGGGTAGAGCTTACTTACTTCGTCCTTGAAGCGCTTTTCGTCTTCCATCATGGTTTGTGGACCAGCATCGCCCCAGTCGCCCCAGGTGTCGTTGAGAATGGCGGTTGCCCCGTGGCCAACGTGGTCATTCGCAGCCACGATAAAACCGGCATCCATAAGCGCCACAATCATGTGGAAATAACGGCGCGAATGTTCGCCGAAGCCATGCACCAGCTGCACCACCCCTTCGGGTTCGCAGGCGGGAACATACACCCAGCCAACCACCGTGTCGCGATCATTGGACGAAGGAAACTTAATCTCGTGCAGCATGATTACTCCTTTCGGCAGACCTGCAATCTTGTAGAGCATTGCAAGCATAATTGAGGAGAGCGTTTACACTCTTGCGCTTATTATACGCCCCAGCTTGGCAGGCGGAAGAACTAAAGAGTGGGCGACTAAAAACTCTGGGAAGCTAAGGCGACAGCGACACGAAGTCCGTCACATGCAGCCGACATAATGCCGCCCGCATAACCCGCTCCTTCGCCTGCAGGATAAATGCCACAGCCTTCTTCACGCGTAGATTCTTCAAGCCAGGCTTGGTGGGCGTCATTGCGGGCAATACGCACGGGCGACGAGCTCCGCGTTTCTGGCCCAAGAAGGAGCGCTTCGCGGCTTGCGAAGCCAGCAAGTTTGCGGTCGAAAAGTGGGAGCGCTTCGGCAATGGAAGCACAAACAAACTCAGGGAGAATGTCGCGCAAGTTACACGGCACAATACCACGCGCACATGATGACGGAGGCGGCAAAGACCCATCACCTAAAAAGCTTCCGAGGCTTTGTGCGGGAACCTGATAGGCAAGGCCACCTGCCTCAAGGGATGCCTGGAAAGCACGCTGCTCAATTTTTCGCTGGAAGCGCACACCCGCCAGGGGGTCAGCCTGCTCCCACGCACTTCCTCCGAAGTCGCTGGGGCCTACTCCCACCAACACGGCCGCGTTGGCGAATTGGCCGTCGCGCGCAAAGGGGCTCATGCCGTTGGTGGTGATTCCGCCCTCTTCGCTGGCAGCGCACACCACTTCGCCCCCAGGGCACATGCAGAAGGTATAGACGCTTCTGCCCGCGCAGCCGTGGACCGCCAACTTGTAACTGGCGGCACCTAGGGAAGGATGATGCGCAGCACTTCCCCACTGTGCCTGGTTGATGAGTGCTTGGGGGTGTTCTATGCGCAGGCCTACCGAAAAGGGCTTTTGTTCCAAGTGGAGCCCGCGCTGTTGCAAGAGCTCGAAGGTGTCGCGTGCAGAATGCCCACAGGCAAGAACGAGCTGAGTGCACGAAACCCAGGATGTCGACACGCTTGAGCCCGCAGCATCACGCGTACTGAGTTCAATCTCGTGGAGTTTACCGCCTTCGAAACGCAGGTCGGTGAGCTGGGTGTTGAATAGGACCGTACCACCACGCTCAATGATTTCTTCGCGCATGGCCACAACGACCGCGGGTAGTTTGTCGCTGCCAATGTGAGGTTGAGCATCCCAAAGGATTTCTGGCGGAGCACCCGCTTCAGCAAACCAATGCAAAACGTGGTTCGTGTATTGATTATTAGTGTTGGTAGTCAGCTTACCGTCTGAAAACGTGCCTGCCCCGCCTTCGCCAAATTGAATGTTTGAACTGGTATTAAGCTGCCCCGCTTCGTTGAAGCGAGCCACATCGGCCGCGCGCTGGTCCACACTACCACCACGTTCAAGCACCAAAGGGCACATGCCTGCTCGCGCCAGAAAGAGGGCCGCAAACAAACCAGCTGGACCTGTGCCCACCACAACGGGGCGCGTGGCAGTTTGTGCTGCCTGCAGGCTCTTGGCTGGGATGCTATCGGGTGTGCTGTCCTGTAGAACGCTTGGTGCGGCAGGAATGTCGAGGGGCTCATATGGCTTATAGCTTGCCACGCCACGCCCAGCAAGTTCTGCCTCGCGTTCTTCCTGCACAAGCTCAACAGCAGCGCTCACAACAAAGTGAAGTTTTGATTTACGCCGCGCGTCCACGCTCCGCCGCAAGACCTGCACGGAAGCGATTTTTGAAGACGCAATGCCTAAGACCTCCGCAACAGCGTCGAGCAAGGGGCCTGCCGTAATAGCAGCGCCACCTCGGCAGGCACTTTCAGCGTCAAGCGGCATATGGACGCCCGTTACTTTAAGCATGCCCTTACCCGCTGTCTAGAATTTTGTCTCATTTCTACTCCGTCCCCACATGAGACAGGGTTTGAGACGAGGAAAGTGCATTCACATAGGCCTGAGCTGCATGACCCGCAAGGAGCCCGCTTGCCCAAGCCCAATGCAAGTTGTAACCACCGCAGGGCCCGTCCACATCGAGCGCTTCACCTGCTACATAAAGCCCTGGCTGAACGCGAGATTGCATGGTCGCCGCATCGAATTGATTAGGCGCATATCCGCCGCGCTGCACCTGGCAGACGTCGGTTGGCCCCATGCCGGCTACTTCCAGAGAACAAAGACACAAAATCTGGAAAAGCTTTTCCACGTCTGCTGTGTCCTGGGCATTGCATCCTGCCCGCTTAAGCACAGCATCGGTCAGGCGCGGCACCACTAAACCACGCATAAACTGCTCGTAAGTAGGCGCCTGACCCAGGTGTTCCGTGAGCCCTGCGAAGCGCGATTTAAGGTAGTCGTGCGAGTGGTCAAGATCGCCCATTTGTAGGAAATTAATTTGTACATAGTCGCCGGCTTGCGCAAGACGCGACAGGTTAAAGACGCAAATACCCGATACCCCATAGGGGCGGAAGAGCAGTTCTCCTGATTCGGTGTGCTTGTGAATAAGCTCGCCCGCTTCGTCGCGGAAAAGCGATACGCAGCAACGCACGCGGATGTTGTCGAGTTCGCGCGTGAACGCCTGGTCGGCACTGGCAACGGCCAGGGGTCCTAAAATAGGCTGCACCGCTTCAGGGCGCATGTTGGCAAGCTCGATGTGTTCTACCGCTGCCCCACCGCAGGCCACAATGACAGCAGCGGCGCGCCAAAACTGCCCATCAGCGAGGCGGAGGGTGAAGGGTTTGTCTGGATCAACAGGTGCTTCAATTGCCGCAACGCGGGTATCACATACTTCTTCTACACCCAAACGCGCCGCTTCCGCACGCAACACATCAAGCACGGTGCTCGCCTTGTTTGATAAAGGATAGCGACGGCCGTCGTCTTCCTGGCGCCATTCAAGCCCTGCATCTTCAAAGAAAGCCAAAACGGGATCGTTGAAATCGGGTTCGGGAAAGGCACGGTTGAGCGCTTCAAAGGCAGCCCACACAAAACCGGCGTTGCGATAGTTTGCCACCGCGGGACCTTCGGCAATGTCTGCATTACTAAAGTTACAACGTCCATTGCCCGTTTTCAGGATGGAGCGCCCGACGCGGTCGCTTGCCTCCAGCATGACCACACGCAACTGCGCCTCGGCCTTGCGTGCAGCTTGCGCAGCAGAAATGGCCGCCGCCAAACCAGCGGCACCTGCGCCCACAATTGCAATATCGCACGTCGTATTCATGCCACTAATAATAAAAGAAAAGCGCTCTTGCTTCACGGCAAAAGCGCTTCTTGTGTCTATAAAGCTACAGAACTAAAGCTGGGCCACCCACAGACCATGGAGGTTGCAATACTCATAGACGGCCACCGCTTCGTCGCCTTCAGCAATCGCGAAGCTTGCCTTCGGGGCGTCTTCGGCGGTAAGTTCAGCTACCTGGAAGCCCTTCTTGGTTTCAAGAACAATCATGGTAATAAGGTGTTCTTCGGTCATGGGGTGTTCGACCTCGCCTACCACCACATCGAGCTTGGCGCCATCAATAGAAACAACGGGAACGTGCTTTTCAGTTGCCGCATCGGTGGTATTGGCGGTCAGTTCGACCATCTTTTCACCACAGCACATAAGCGGTACTTTTTTGTCGTAAACCTTTACAGCCACATTGCCGCAGTGCTCACACTTATAAAACTTCAACATATGATTCTCCTTCTTCCCAGGCGCGCTACCAAGGCGCCTTTCTTCTACCGGCACACCTTTCGGTGCACCCTCTTAGCTCAACTGACCTATTCAGTATGCACCTATGATACGTTGTTATCCGCAACTTCGACACCTTGTTGGGGCAATTTCGCATGATTCGCCCACACAAGCAAAGCGATGCCCGCCAACACCAAAGGAAACGAAAGCACCTGGCCCATGGTCAGCCAGTCGCCCGCCAAGTAGCCAATGTGCGCATCGGGTTGACGCACAAACTCTATAAGGAAGCGGAAAATGCCGTAGAGCAGCAGGAAGGTACCTAAGAAGGTCCCCCGTGGACGCGGAGGCAGCTTACGCGCAAGGACGTAAAGCACCACAAACAAGACGATGCCTTCAAGACATGCTTCATAGAGCTGCGTAGGGTGACGCGGCACGTCCCCTGCAAAGCCGCCGAAGACAACGCCCCAGGGCAGGCTGGTTTCTGCGCCCCACAGCTCACCATTTACGAAATTGGCGCAGCGTCCAAAAAACAGGCCAATGGGCGCACCGATTGTACAGAGGTCAGCCACGGTAATAAAGGGCATTTTCAGCTGGCGCGACGCAATAAATCCGCCCAAAACAGCGCCAAGCAAACCGCCATGGAAACTCATGCCACCTTCGTTAAACATTAGAATCTTTTCGGGGTTTTGCACGTAGTAGTCGCCGCCATAAAAGAGCACGTACCCAAGGCGCGCGCCCAAAATGACGCCGATGATAATCCACATAATAATGGTTGAGACCTGGTCAGCGCCCACATTGATGCGCCAACGTTTTGCCACGCGATATATTATTATGCCCGCGAAGATAAAACCCAACACGTAGGCAATACCATACCAACGCACCGCAAAGGGACCCACGGTAAAGGCCACCGGATCCAAACTATGAAAGAGCTCATTAAGCATAGAGGCTAAAGTACCACATTATGGGCTGTTGCAGGAAAAATGCTAAGCATCTGCGGGAGTTTCGCGCCCCATGCCTGCGCCGACTTCGATTGCTGCGCGGTTCACAATATCGTGCATGTCGGGGGGAATAACGCACACGGCAGAAACATGCGTGCCGCAGTACGGACAGCTAAGACCAAAGAGTGCGAGTTCGGGGCAAAGGACCATCATAGTGTCAAATTCATGCAAGTCGAACTCGGTCGACCCACAAGAGGCACATTGCACTATAGTTCCCATTCAACACCACGCTTCGTATGTGGCACAGGTGCTTTCCGTAATGCTATTGTAACAGAAGAGTTGCCTTCCCTGTGGTAGAATGGCGCAGTAAGAAGCATCCCATTTGAAGGAGTAACAATGATTGATAAGGAACAAGTAGCAAGCGTTTTGGAACTCATCCGCCCAAGCCTTCAGGCCGACGGTGGCGACGTTGCCCTCGTCGACGTAAATGACGAAGGCGTGGTAAGCGTGGAACTGCAGGGTGCCTGCAAGGGCTGCCCCATGAGCCAGATGACCTTGGCACATGGCGTGGAACGCATCCTGAAGGAACGCGTTCCTGGCGTGACAAGCGTCGTACCCGTTCAGTAGCATCTTGCCGTAAAAGCGGTAAGACTTTGACACAGCAAAGGGTTTTAAGAAGCATCTTTGCGCGTGTTTGGCAGAGTTGAGGCGCAAAAGATGCCTGGCGCTAAACACACGAGTTTGCTCTCCTGAAACCCTTTTTGTTTGCTTTGAAATTTAAGAGACAGGAAAGTTTCTTCTTATGAAATGTTGGGAAGAGCGCGGTTGCGACGAAGAATGGCAGTCGCGCTGTCCACATAATACTCCTGGCGAGCAGTGCCCTGCGGACTGCTACAACACGCATTGCACGCGCCCGACCTACGAACGCGTTGAACCGCTGGACGCCTTAATGAACCCAGAAGTCGACCGCAATGCAGCCATCAAAGAAAACTGCTTGTTCTGCCGCTTCTTTCTTGAGCACGGCCCCACTCTGTAATTTTGTTCCACCGTCCGCGCGGATGACGAAGTCTAACTCGTGGGAATCCAGTCTTTACCAATGATAACCAGGATGTCTTCATCAAATTCGTAGAAGAGTCCCGCTTCGATGGTGCGCCCATTACCAAGAATCGACAGCACTTCTTCGGCCGTTGGCTTATAGAGATTGCTCTTATACACCACCAGCGTTTCGTCGTAGACGTAGTTGTCCGCATTACCTTTTTCTGGCACCTTGTAACCATAGCTTTCCAGCTTTTCAGCCACCTGCGCGGCGCCACCCGTAATGCCAGCACCATTCTTTACATTAATACGCACCAGTTCGGGTGTAAGGCCTGAAATAGTTGCGGCTTCATCGGGGTTGCGGCCATCACGAACTGCTTCCATCATGCTGTCGAAGGAAGCGCGTTGCACGCTAAAGAAGGTGCCGTCGGGGTCAACTGAAATCACGCCGGGCACAATACTTGAATACACGGTCACGTCATTGCCATTGCCTAAGGCGCGTACGATGCTCCACACATCGTCGAAGCTCATTGTGGTGTCGATGCTGCCCGCTAATTTATCGAGTGCAGCAAGTTCGCCAACACGCGTCTTCGAAAGCAGCTTTTGCATGAGCGCTTCCATTACCTGGGCCTGAACACGCGAACGCGTTTCGAGCGGTGTGGTGTAATTGTCGCAGCGAACCAGGGCAAGCGTTTCTTCTCCATTTAAGTGCTGCTGCCCCGCTGGAATATAGATAGAGCCTGTATCGGGGTCGTCCATTTCGTGCGCAAGATCAATGTCAATGCCACCAAGAGCATCAACAATATTGACAAACGATTTGTCATCCACTTCGATTAAATGCGACAACTCCACGCCGCAGAGGTTTTCAACTTGCGTCACTAATTCCGCATCGCCACCAAGAATCTGCGCGTAAGACAGAATGTGGTATTCGTCATCTGACATGGTCATTTCGATATTGTATGGAAGGTTGACGAGCGCAAAAGTACGATTCTCTTTGTCCACGCGCACTAAAGTAAGCATATGCGGACCATCGTGTTCACGCATCGGGTCATCAAAGGTGCCCGCAAGTAAAATGTAGTAGGGATCATTTTCGTCTTCGGGCGCAGAAAGCACTTCAGCCACCGCTGGGTCATGCAGATTCATTTTGCTATCAATCTGAAGCTTGAATACAAACCAGGCCACACCAAGAGCCACGGTAAGCAAAACCAGCGCAATGAGAACGACAGTAATGATGGAGCGAACACGACTACGCGTTCTGTCATGCCATACGAGGCCGCGTTGGTTGCGCCGCTGCGTGTAGGCTGCGTGCGATTCGCGGGTGCGCGTTTCGGGCATAACCTGACTTATTTCGCCCGTGCGTGCAGAAGAACGATTTTGGAAGTTGATACTATTGCGCCTGCCTGAACGGGAACTGCGCGAAGAAGGTGGACGCCGCGGGACGTGCGTGCCCCACGTACCCCGCTCGATTTCACGGGTGCGCCTCGAAGATGCTCTGCGATTTATACGCGCCATGCCCGTCCCTCATATTAGTTGAGCGATTCTAGTGCCGCGCGTTCTATGTCTGCTCCAAGGCTTGCGAGCTTACCTACATAGTCTTCGTAGCCACGGTCGATGTGTTCAATGTGGCGCACGATTGTTTCCCCTTCGGCAGCAAGGCCAGCAAGTACAAGCGCAGCACCCGCACGCAGGTCGGTTGATTCCACGGGTGCACCTTGAAGGCGCTCGACTCCCGTTACCACCGCGTGATGCTCTTCGATATTAATATCGGCTCCCATACGAGCTATTTCAGCTGCAAACATGAAGCGGTTTTCGAATACATTTTCAGTCACAATACTGCTTCCCTTTGCAAGCGCGGCAAGAAGCATGAACTGTGCCTGTAAATCCGTTGGAAAGCCAGGATATGGCAGTGTTTGAATGTCGGTGGCGCGCAGGGGCTGCGTGCGCGAAACGGTAATGGAGTCTTCGCCCGTTTCCACCGTGCAACCAAAGGCTTCAAGTTTGGTGAGTGCCATGCGCAAAAACGTGGGATTGATGCCTTCCACCGTAACGGGTCCACCCAGTAAAGCGCCGCCCGTCAGGTAGGTGCCCGCCTCGATGCGGTCGCCGACGGTGGTATGGACACAGGGGTGCATGGACTCGAGCAGCACGCCTTCAATAGTGATGGTTGACGTACCCGCGCCCTGCACCTTGGCGCCCATGGCGTTAAGCATATTAGCGAGGTCTTCGATTTCGGGTTCGCGCGCCGCGTTGTCGATAGTTGTGGTTCCTTCTGCCACACAAGCTGCCATCATGGTGTTTTCCGTCGCGCCCACACTTGGGAAGTCAAGCAGGATATTGCCGCCATGCAAACCCTTCGGCGTGGTAGCTACCAAGTTGCCATGGTCAACGGAAAATTCAACGCCAAGTTCTTCCATGCCCACCAGGTGCATGTCGATATTGCGTGCACCGATTTGGCAACCGCCGGGCATTGCAACACGCGCCTGGCCGAAGCGCCCCACGAGTGGCCCGAGTACCGAAATGCTTGCGCGCATCTTGGTAACCAGCTCGTAAGGCGTTTCAAAACTGTCGACCTGGCTTGTGTCGACGAGCAGCTCGTGGCCATTGCGCACCACCCGTGCACCCAGACGTTCGAGCACTTCGGACATGATGTCGATATCCGAAATCAGGGGTACATTACGCAGCGTGGTTTCGCCCTGGCCCAAAATAGCCGCGGCAATAAGCTTCAGCGCCGAATTCTTCGCACCAGCGACACGCACCGTCCCCTTCAGGACTGGCGTCTCGCGCGCTATGATTACCTCTTCAGCCATCTAAATCTTTCCGCTTGGCGTACTTAAACCATTCTCGGTCGCCTATAGTAAAACTATCGAGTCCCAGGTTGACGATATTAAAATCCTCACATCCCAGGTCGCCCATGGTAAGACAGCGAGCGCGGCATCCAGTGCTTTGGATTGCCCCGCCTTTGACGCGACGCGTACTTGAAGTACGCGAGCGGCAAAACAAGGGGCAAGACAATGCGCTGGGGCCGCGCGCAGCGTCTGGTCGCCTCTTATTCTCCTAATGCGAAGCGGATAAAGTCCACAACCTTGATCGATCCACCAAGCTGCTTGGCAACTTCTTCCGTGTAAGCCTTGATGGTCTGGTCAGGGTTCTTGACAAACTCTTGCTCCGTCAAGCAGCTTTCCTTGTAGTATTTTTCCAGGCGGCCCTCAGCCATCTTTTGCTGAATTTCTTCGGGCTTGCCAGATTCAGCAGCCTGAGCCTTATAGATTTCCATTTCGTGTTCAACCACGTCAGCGGGAACATTTTCGCGATTTGCAGCCACGGGAGACATAGCGGCAACCTGCATAGCAACATCGCGACCATAGGCTACGAAGGCGTCACTCGTGGGTTCGATACCTTCGGTCTCAAAGGTTACGAGCACACCAATCTTGCCGCCGGCATGAATGTAGGCACATACCGCGCCGGCAGAAACACTGGCAACCTTGGTCAGCTGGGTGTTTTCGCCCATAACACGTACGCAGTCGGTAATGATTTCCTCAACGCTTTCGCTGCCGTCGCTTGCAGCCTTCAAGGAATCGACGTCCTCGCATTTGTTTGCCAGAGCAATCTGGGCAATGCGTTCGGCATAAGCCTTGAACTTGTCGTTGATAGCCACAAAGTCGGTTTCGCAGTTCAGCTGAATAACAGAGCCGCTCTTGCCATCTTCGGACACGAGGGCAACCACGGTACCTTCATTGGCAGCGCGTTCAGCCTTTTTGATTTGCTTGGCAATGCCCTGTTCGCGCAGGATGTCGGCAGCACGATTGAGGTCGCCGTCGGCTTCTGCCAGAGCATTCTTGCATTCCAGAATGCCAACGCCAGTCATTTCGCGGAGTTCTTTAACCATAGATGCACTTACTTCAGCCATCGTTATTTCCTTTCATCCAAGCGGTACTCACGCCCGCCATAATTACTTTGAGTTGTTATTCGGCAGCTTCTTCACTTGCTTCAGCGGCTTCTTCAGTTGCGGTTTCTTCGGCCTCTGCAGCAGCTTCTTCTGCTACCGCTTCAACGGCTTCAGGGGCTTCTTCAACGGCAGCTTCCACAGGAGCGGCCTCTTCGGCAGCTTCCACAAGAGCGGCTTCTTCGGCAACTTCGGCCGCAGGGGCAGCAGGGGCAGCAGGGGCAGCTCCGCCAGCCATTTCAGCGGCGGTAATAGGTGCGCCCATGGCAGTTTGAACAGCGTGGGCTACAAATTCGGAAAGCAGTTTGACCGTACGAATGGCATCATCGTTAGCGGGGATGCCATACTCAACATCGTCCGGGTCGCAGTTGGTATCCAAGGTGCCCACTACTGGAATGCCCAGCTTCTTAGCCTCCTGGATAGCAATAGCTTCCTTATTAGTGTCGATGACAAATACGGCGTCTGGCGTCTTCTTCATGTTGCGAATACCGTTCAGGTTAGTCTGAAGCTTCACCAGTTCCTTGCGCAACAGAATCTGTTCTTTCTTGGGCAGAACGGCCATGCGGCCATCAGCATCCATGGCTTCAAGTTCTTCCATGCGCTGCACGCGCGTGCGGATGGTAGCAAAGTTGGTCAGCATACCGCCCAACCAACGAGCGTTCACGTAGGGCATACCGCAGCTATTGGCAGCGTCGGCAATGGCTTCCTGGGCCTGCTTCTTGGTGCCAACGAACAGCACCGTGCCACCCTTAGCGGCAAGCTCGGACACGAAGCTGTACGCATTGTCCATGCCTTCAAGAGACTTCACCAAATCGATGATGTAAATGTCGCCACGGCTGCCGAAAATATACGGCTTCATCTTAGGGTTCCAGCGACGGGTTTGATGCCCGAAATGGGCGCCTGCTTCAAGCAGGGTCTGAATAGAGACCTTTTCCATGTCTACTCCATTCGTTAGTCCTCTGCGTGCG
>JAFUCE010000023.1 GCA_017459805.1 Eggerthellaceae bacterium | reverse complement strand
CTTCCGGTATCAGCCCTCGTCCCCAATACGGAACTCCGATCCAGTAGCCGATTTCACCTTCTGAATCAGGAAGGCCAATATTGCTGGCTTTCCCAAGCATAAGTCCAATGCTGCCAACAGGTTGGCCTGATTCTTTTAATACTACAGCATAGGTCTCTGGCGCTGAAAGAACCCTCCGGATTATTTCACGGCTATTCTCTACACTTGTATGAACCGCCCATCCTGCGATTGGTCCCACATCAGGATGACTGGCATATTTAAATAAATTCTCCGCATCGCTTTCTTCCCACGGTCGGAGGATCAATCTTTTCGTTTCAAGTATCATGGCATACTTCTCTTACCAACGGCATCTCTGCAAACTGGAATTTGTCGTTTCATCCTCTGACGTCGTCTCTGCCCACCGGGTTTTGCTCATCGTCTGCGCCCACCCAAGATAGCAAGAAAATAGGCGTGTCAAAGCACACGACCCCTGACACCAAGATAACAAGAGAATAGGCGTGTCAAAGCACACGACCCCTGACACCGGTCCTGACACCGGTCAAGGGGACAGGTCATTTGTCAGACGTGAACAGGGATTTCGCTCGGGGTCATCTCTTTAGTAGGGAAAAAATGAACGAAAAACCCGTCCCCTGTTCACGTGTAGTAGGGAAAAAATGAACGAAAAACCCGTCCCCTGTTCACCCTGTTCACGTGTTTTACGGAGCCGGGTTGCTGTCCGCTACCTGAAACGGGCTGTTGACCGCGCCTTCCCCTATCTTGTGTAAGTAGTCGTACAGGTCCTTGTAGTCGGCCTGCTGCGTCGCATCACCAGGGTCAAATTGCACATCCGACGGATAAATGGCAATGAAGCGCTTGTTCACATTCTGCCCAACGCCCGCGACGTGGTACTCCACGGGAAGGTTCTCGTAGGAATAGTCATCGATGTCGTAGGCTACGATGCTCACGAGCCTGCCGCCGAAGCCCTCCTGCTGGGCCGAAAAAAGATAGAAGGCAACGGAGTCGCCGTCTGCCTCGAAGCTCCACTTCTCGTTGCCTGGCATAATCATCATGAAGTCGTTGAAGTAGAGGTATTCTATACTGCCGTCGGCAGAGGCGGTCTTCGTGAAGTTTTCCTCGATGTCGTAGGCGGCGTTATTGGTCGTGCCTTGGTTTTTGCTCGGGGTTTCAGGTGAACTGTCCGCAGGTTCAGACGGACTGCTTATGGCTTCACCCATATCGTCCGCGGAATCGCCTGAGCCCATCGCCGCGTCCTGCTCTTCGATGAGCCTATCTATATAGCTCTTAAGCGACCCTAGGTTTTCAACTTCGAACCTGCTGCCATCTTCAAGTACGAGGATGTCCCCTTCGAATGTGAAGGAGATGGTCTTTGCGCCCGTGTTCACCCTGATGCTCAGGCCGTCGTCGTCGACGCCCATATTGCTTTCGGCCACAATGCCAAGGTCTTTAAGCCTGAGGTACACATCTTCGATATCTTCCGCGCCGGTGAGCGTATCGCCCGCCAGTCCGCCCTCTGTCGCGCGCACGTACTCAATCGAGTTTATGTCTGCAACAGCAAGAGAGGCCAAGGCTTCCTGAGCAGGCCACGCTGGCACTTTTTCCCCTTCGCTTGCCTGGACGCTACCATCCGCTGTGCTACTTCCAGCTGAACTTGCGCCACCGCCTCCTGTGCCACACGATACGAGCAGCAACATTGTGCACAACATAACTGCAATAATCGTTGCGAATGGAAGTTTTCTCTTCATGGGATACCCTCCTTCTTTTATTCTCCATTCAACTGACAGTAACTTTACTCCAAATACAAGGGTTTGTTCGCCTGCAAGCAGCGAAAAGCCCCCATGCGACATCGTCTCTGCCCACCGGGTTTTGCTCATCGTCTGCGCCCACCCAAGATGCCGAAAAATCGGTGCACAGGGCTGATGTTGTTATACATCTGTACATGACATCAAGGCTACGCACTCGACATGGCACGAGACGTGGCAAACGATACGGGTCGTGTACGCACAGACGATGGCAGTTTTTCGCCTGTTTGCGTAAACACATCCACTCCATGACTTGTTCCTTATGACACTGCAACGCAACCCTAAACGTATTCGATTGGCAAGGCGACCAGATTCTCGCGGAGGTAGGTCTTCTTATCGATCATGCAAATGACAGCTCCCATCCCTCGCTTCTTGCCTGGAATCCCATCGAGAACCTGATTGGTTCTGCCCATACTTGCATTCGGGTTGCCCGTCATCTTTATCTCGATGGGATACAGCACGCCATCTTCTTCGATAACAAGGTCGATCTCGTTTTCAGTCGTCGCTTTTCTATCTTTGCCACGGTAGTAAAAGATGCTGAACGTGTATTCCATTCCCTCGTTGCTGTACGACTTCAGTATCTCGGACACCACGAAGGTCTCGAACATGCTGCCCGCAACTGCGGAGTTCTTCAGGGCCTCGGCGGATGTCCAGCGCGTAAGGTAGCACGCAAGTCCCGTATCTCTGAAATAAATTTTAGGTGTTTTTATTGCCCGCTTGAGCGCACTGGCGCTGTACGGCTGAAGGATGAAGATGATTCCTGTGCGCTCGAGGATGGATACCCAGCTTTTTATCGTGGGCTCGCTCATGCCGACTTCACTTGCTATATTTGCATAATTAAGCATTTCGCCGGTCCTTGCGGCCACGGCGGTCATGAACTTCGTGAAAGCCAGGCTGTCGGCCGAAATGAGCTCGTTGACATCGCGCTCCAAATAGGTTGACACGTAAGAAGAGTAAAAATCCTGCCAGTCTCTCTCAGCATCGTAGAGCTCGGGGTAAGAGCCCTTGTGGATGATTTCCCATATGTCGTTGTAGGGTTTAATGCGCGCTTCCCTTTTCTCAATGTAGTCAGCGGTCGGGACAAAATGTCGGTTGAAATCGATGCCATGAATCTCCCGCAGCGACAAACCTGAAAGCTCTGCAATAGAGACCCTGCCAGCAAGCGATTCGCTCGCACCCTTCATAAGCTCAAGCCCCTGAGAGCCCGACAATATGAATTCGCCCCGAGCGTCGGATTCGTCGAGCAGGATCTTTATCTCTTCGAGCACGCTGCACTCTTTCTGAACCTCGTCGATGAAGAGCGGGCGAGGATTGTTCATAAAGAACAGCTTGGGCTCTTCTTTTGCCTGAAGGCGAGTAAGCCTGTCATCGAAATTCGCTCTATTAAACTTGGGAAACTCGTGGCGCAGCAACGTCGACTTCCCCACTTGCCGAGCTCCTGTGAGCAGAAGGCACTTGCTTGCAGCAACACGCTGCTTCAGCACATTGCTTATTGCACGATCAATATACGGCATAAATTACCTCATTTCGACTAATCTAAAGTTTAGGTTTATTTTAGACTTATTCTACCAGAGAGGCAAAATACGACTAATCTAAGTCAGTGTTGATAACGAAGAAAAAAGAAGCTCCTCGCATTAATCGCAGCGTCCAACATCAGAGGTTGTCCTGCGCCGCTTGATAGCCGCTTTCCTTATCCCCGGTTATAGTGATGTAGTAGTCCCTGCCAAAATCCGCCTCAAGAGAGATCGGATCCAACAGCATCGTATATTCCTCGGGGTAGTCGTTCTCGTAGTTTGGGTCGCAGTATTGCGTGATAACTCTAAATCGAACAGTCAGAGGTGCCGGACCGGTTGGGTTGTCATACTCCTGCTTGCTAAGCGTCCAGTCTAAGACGTCGTTGCGCTTCAGGTTTGATTTGTCGGCATTGGAAATACCGCCGCTGGTTTCGATTCCGTTGAGGGTGTTGTCGAGGATGAGCAGGCCGATATCTTCTTTCAAATCAAGTTGAATGATCAGCTTTATCTCATCCTCCGCCGCTTTGAGGGCATTGTCTGATTGACTGCATCCGGAAATACATGTCACAAGCATTGCCATAAGGAGAGCGGAAAGTAGAATACCGGTTTTCTTTCTCATGAACCCTTCCTCTTCTCCCGACGCCATCCACGTGTCAAATCACACGACCCCTGACACCCGACCCCTGACACCAAAGACCCCTGACACCAAAGATGCCGAAAAATCGGTGCGCAGGGCTGATGTTATCGTCTGTGCTCACCCGAGGTTTACTCATGTTTTCGCCTCGATAAGTTCTTGATATCTTCGACCATAAGCTGCAAAAGGTCGTCATCGACACGAGCCCAAAAAATATCCTGATCGTCTCCTCCCCATTCATGTAAGGTGTAGAACCGATAAAAGCAGATTTCTCCCTGTTTATATTTTTCGACCCTTCTCTCTGAAGGATCCTCAACCAGCACTTGTGTAAACGCAAAAATCCGAACGCGATTCTTCTTGTTAGCATAGATTTTTGCAAGCTGAGCCAAATGCCTTCCCAACAGTTTCTCGTCTGTCTGCTCGCACATTCGGTGGTGGTAGACAAGCGTGATGTCATACCCCTCTAAATCAAGGAGTCTCTGGCAACGTCGTTCAAATGTCTCTCTGGCTTTATCGTCAGATAAAACGTTGTGGTGCGTAAACTCAAATCCATTAGTGCAGCTACTGTGATAGGTGTTTTTTACTGCCACATACTTTTTGTTTCTGACAACCGCCTTCCCAAATGCCTCTTCATCTCGCAGAAACTCTGGATTCAAAAAATCCCGAAATCTTTCTTCCTCGAAGGCAAGGACATATTCCACATTCGACCTTGAGCTGGCGTAAGGCGAAGAGAAACTTTTCAACCCATTTCGTTTTAAAATATCGTCTGTCAGGCAATTCTCTCCTATAGAAAAAACTATAGCTTTTCTTTCTGATGCATTACGATTTTGGATTCTGTTTTTGATTCTCTCGAATATCCTCACGTGTTCCCTTTCCCTCCGTGCCGCTACATCGTTTTCAATGTTGTCATCGTCTCTGACCGCTGGTTTTTCTACTCGTCTGCGCCCACCCAAGATGCCGAAAAATCGGTGCGCAGGGCTGATGTTGTTATACATCTGTACATGACATCAAGGCTACGCACTCTACATGCTGGGTGTGGGGGAACATGTCGACGGGCTGGATGGACTGCAGCTGGTAGCCGCCTTCCTGGAGCACGCGTGCGTCGCGGACTTGGGTTTCGGGATTGCAGGAGATGTAGACGATGCGCTTGGGCGACAGCTTAAGGAGTGCCTGCAGGAATTCGGGGGTGGCGCCTGCGCGCGGTGGGTCCATGAATACCACGTCCACCGTTTCGCCGAGTGCCGCATAGCCCTGCATGAACTCACCCGCGTCCTGGGCGACAAAGCGGGCATTTTCGATGCCGTTGTGCGCGGCGTTTTGGCGCGCGTCGGCAATGGCCGCTTCCACGCTGTCTACGCCGATAACCTGCGCCCCCGGCGCCGCAGCAGCCGCCACCAGCCCGATAGTACCCGTGCCGCAGTACGCGTCCAGGATAGTGAGGGGTTTAGAGCGCACATAAGCGGGTGAATCATTTGACTCGCTAGCAGTCGAAGTGTCAGCGAGGATTTCGCTGGTGCCCGAGATGGCTTCGTTCGCACCGACGAAGCGTACTTCGGTACGTGAGTCGGCGAGAGCGGAAGCAGATTGGGTGCCAGCGGAAGCCGCAGCGTCGAGTATCCCGCTGCTCGCTAGAGCAGCGGAGTATAAAACCTGTGTTTGCAAAGCGTTCACCTGGAAAAACGAATGGCTGGAAATGCGGAAGCTCAAGCCGCAGAGCGTATCCAGGATAAACCCAGGGCCATAGAGCACGCGGTCTTCCTGGCCCAGAATAGCGTTGGTGGCGCTCGTGTTCACGTTCTGCACGATGGTGGTAACTTCAGGCACCGCGCGCACGAGCTCCTTGCAGAAATTCTTCGACCCCGTGAAGTCGCGCCCGTTGGTCACCAAAGTTACCAGCACTTCGCCACCGTTGGCACCCACGCGCACCACCACATGGCGCACGAAGCCTGTGCCCGCGTCTTCGTTGTAAGGCGCCATACCGTAGCGCGCCATAATCTGGCGCACTGCCGCCACCACGCGCCGGCCCACCGGGTGCTCTACGGGGCAACTTTCGCATGCGATTATCTTATGCGTGCCCGCCGCATACAGGCCACATTGGATGTCTTCGCGGCGCAGCGCCACCCTGCCCGCACGGCCCGTGTGTGCCATGGAGCGCAGGCTGCGCTTGCGGCTTGCCGGCGCAGGCGCAAAGGGCGACACGATCTTATTGCGGTACGCCCGCGGGTCTTCCATACCCAGAATCGGTTGAACAACAAGGGCAGCAGAGGCGGAAGCGGTAGCGGTAGCGGTAGCGGTAGCGGAATCGGCCTTTCCCAAGTCGTTTCCAGACGACACACCGCGCGCAAGCAAAGGCGCGAACAATTCCTCGATGCGCTGCTGCTTCACCGCAAGTTGCTGCTCGTAGGGCAGACCAATCTGGGAGCAGCCTCCGCACTCGTTCGATATAGGACAAGTTACATTCATGGCTGTATTCTCTCACAGCTTAACCTGCTGCGCATTACTGCAGGCAGTATCCATTGCATGCAAATGTAACATAATGCATGCAAACATCTAAAACGGGAGGTGAAGCACATGCCACCACTACAAGTGCGCGACTTACCACAAGACCTGTATGAAGAATTCAAGCGCATAACAAGTGCTGCAGGAGGCAATTCGCCTGAATCACTCAGTGTATGATATCACCTATTTCGTTTTAGCACGAAGGCTCGGTGCAACACTTGCTTCGCTTGATTGCGAGCTTATAGAACTCTGCGAAAGCCAGGGAATAGATTGCGTGAGCGCAAGGTAGCAGCCATAGCGCTTCAGCAAGGAAAAAGGCAGTTGCTGGCAAAGCAGGCGAAAAAGCAATTGGTGGCAAAGTAGGCGAAAGGCAGTTGCTGGCAAAGTAGGCGAAAAAGCAGTTGCTGGCAAAGCAGGCGAAAAAGCAGTTGCTGGCAAAAAATGACGGAGTTGTACGAGTTGAAGCGAAAAAGTGGCAAGAAATGACGGTATTGTACGAGTTGAACTAGAAAAATCCGTACAACTCGGGAATGCGGTAAAAACTTGGACCTTCCATAGGCTCGTGAAGCGGGCAGGAAGGAGGACAAAATGTACCCGAAGGAGGACAGGGAGCGGATACTGGCGGACTGGCAG
>JAFUCE010000022.1 GCA_017459805.1 Eggerthellaceae bacterium | reverse complement strand
CTAAGGCTGCTAATGCGCAGGTTCGACGCAAGCAGCCCTTTTCTGAGATAGAGGCAAAACCCCGTGCCTGGGCTCTTAAGGCCTCATTCATGACAGCATTATCGAATCGCTTTATTGAAGGCATGCAGGCAATAGAACGCTCGGCCGAGGAAGAAAATATCGGGCTTCTCGATTTGGTATACAAACGTTTTGAGCCGTATTTTGGTCGCACCGAAGAACAACTTGGCGAATCGTTTGGCTACATTAAGGAAAGTGGCAGGAAGCCAAAGAATCTCTGCGCGCTTATTACACGACGTATTTTAGGTGTTTCCGATGAAGCAAAAATTGAAGAATTTGAAAAGGCAGGTATCGTTCCTAAAACTATGCGTGTTAAACGCAACGGTACGCCCAAGGAATCCATCTCCTTTCCTACCTTCGACTATTTTGAACTTGCTAATACCCCGTTTGCTGACAGCGATTTTAAAAACTATCTTGAGCAAAAATTCCTCTTTGTTATCTACAGTGAAGATGATAACAAGGACGGCGAATATCGTCTGTCTGGTGTTACGTTCTGGCAAATGCCAGAAGCAGATTTAGAAGATGCCGAGCATTGCTATGAAGAAATGCGTGCACGTGTAAAAGAAGGGCACGCACAGGACTCTGTTAAATCAACCGAAAATCGTTGCTGCCACGTACGACCGCATGGGCGCAACAGTGCAGACACGCTGCCTACCCCGCAGGGTGGCCCTGTCGTCAAAAAGTGTTTTTGGCTCAATGCGCAATACATCAAAGGTGAGCTCGCCCGCCTTGCTGCTACGAAATAGCTGCTACTTCACAGGGGTATCGGCTGCCGACCGACTCACAGTCTGGAAAATCCAATCATCACTCGTGACAATTTTTTCGAGTTTCTGACGATTTTTCTCACATATCTCGAAACCGATAAACTGCAGCTTGCGTTTTACCAGTTCACAAGCCTGCTTGTTTTGACCTATCGATAGCATGGCTAATAAAATCGCCCGAAACTCGGAAAAATTGTCACAAACATATTTCTTGCGCCTTTAAACGCCATGATTTCAGAAAACACCACCCCTGTGAACAGCAACAAATAGCTGCTACCCTGTCCCATTCTTGGATCTTGATCAATGCGCACTTTTGCGCTAGAATGCTTGGTGCAATTTAAATGGCACAGCAGCAAAGGAGAAACGTGCCATGAAGACTATTAGAGTTGCCGAGCTTTTTGCCGGCGTCGGAGGCTTCCGCCTTGGGCTAGACGGATATAGCAATCCCGACTATCCAGATTTTGATATGCCCGCCGCTGGATCCTATAAAACAGTATGGGCCAATCAGTGGGAACCACCAGGAAATGAAAGCAAACAGTTTGCATGGCGCTGTTATGAACAACGCTTTGGTGAAGGTAGTTGTATTAACGAAGATATAGCCAAAGTCCTTGATGACTACGAACAGGGTTTGATTGACATTCCCGATGTTGACATGGTTGTCGGAGGATTTCCTTGCCAGGACTATTCGGTTGCAAAGCCTCTTTCCCAGTCGGGCGGCATTGACGGCAAAAAGGGTGTCCTCTGGTGGGAAATATATCGCTTCCTTCTTTTGAAAAAACCACAGTTTGTTTTACTTGAAAATGTTGATCGCTTACTTAAAAGCCCAGCGTCACAAAGAGGACGTGATTTCGCAATTATGCTTGCCTGCTTTGCAAACTTGGGATATGCCGTAGAATGGCGCGTAATCAATAGCGCTGAATACGGATTTCCTCAGCGCCGAAAGCGCGTGTATATCTTTGCTGAGTTAACTAAAAAGAAGTGGAAACTTGAAGAGCGCATTGCGCATGGTGTTATTTCATCTGCCCTACCTATTCTTAAACCAGATGATTACCAAACTTTTGATATCCCAGACGACCCCTATATTATTACCAAGTCGTTCAATAGAGGTGGAAAAGGGAAATCTCCT
>JAFUCE010000106.1 GCA_017459805.1 Eggerthellaceae bacterium | reverse complement strand
CTTTTGCAGCCTTTTCTTCTTCTGTTTCTTCTGGCTTGTAAAAAACATCTTCTTTCATAACTGTATTAGGTTTTTGGTAGGCTGGTTCCATGGTGAGGCAGTCTTTTGGACACGAACGAGTGCAGGACCCGCATTGTACGCATGAAAAACGATTGATAGCCCAAAGGTTTTCTGCTTTGTCAACACGAATGCAGTCAGCAGGGCATGCGCGCTCGCACATACCGCAGAGAATGCAAACCGACATATCGTTTTCAATGTGGCCCTTAAGTCCGTCTGGTGCCGTTTTCTCAACTACGGGGTACAGAATGGTTTCGGGCTTTTTAAAGATTGACCCGATGGTCATTGTGCCTAGTTTAAAGCTTCCCATCTCTCCTACCTTTCTGTACAGCTAATGCAGGGGTCGATAGTCAGAACAATCATGTTGACGTCTGCAAGGTCGCAACCCTTGAGTGCCGTGGCCATGCCAGCTAAGTTAATGCTGGTAGGTGTGCGAATACGCATACGCTCGAGATACTTCGTACCATTGCCTAAGGCATAGTAGTAGCATTCGCCACGAGGTTGTTCAAGAGTGTTGCATGCCTGGGCGCCAGCTTCTGGAGCACCTTTGACCTGTTCTAATACGGGACCGTCAGGAATCTTTGCAATCATTTCGTTGATGATGTCGATGCTCTGAAGCGTTTCGAGTGCGCGGACTTTTACGCGACCAAAGCAGTCGCCCGATGTGTCCAGAATAGGCTGGAAGTCGGAAAGGTCGCCATAGGCGCCATGACCGAGGCAACGAACGTCGTTATTAACGTTGGATGCGCGCGCAAAGGGGCCAACCATGCCGTAAGCTTTTGCATCTTCGGTGCTGATGGTGCCAACGCCAACGAGCCTGTTTTTAACACTACTGTCTTCCAGGAAGGCTTTGCAGAGCTGATTGTATTCGTCCTTAATGCCTTCAAGGGTTTCTTGCACCGTGTTTAAGATGGCGCTGTCCTGGTCACGTACCATGCCGCCTACGAGTACGGCAGAAAGGATAACACGGCCACCTGTCATGGCTTCGAAAAGATCGAGCACGCGTTCACGGAGACGCCAGCAGTGCATGAAGAGGCTTTCATAGCCAAATGCGTCAGCTGCAAGACCCATCCAAAGAATATGTGAATGCACACGCGAAAGCTCATGCAAAATAACGCGCAGGTATTCGGCGCGCTTGGGTACTTCAACACCCATTAGGCTTTCAATGGTTTCTGCATAGCCGAGGCTGTGTCCGAAAGCGCAAATACCACAAATACGTTCAGTAATATAGATAAATTGATTGTAGTCGCGTGTTTGAGTGAGGCGTTCGAGCCCGCGATGGATAAAGCCAATCTGCGGAATAGCCTCAATAACCACCTCGTCGTCAACCACAAGGTCGAGGTGGATTGGTTCAGGAAGCACTGGGTGCTGTGGACCAAATGGTATGACGGTATGTTGACCCATTATGCATCCCCTCCTTTTTCTGCCTCTTTCTTCTTCTTAGCTTCCATAGCAGCACGAACTTTAGCTGCTTTTTCAGGATCCATGCCTGCAAGTTTTGCTTCAAGGTCGACCTCAGGCTTTTCAGCCGGTGCGTCTGCGCCTTCCCCTTCTGCCTTGCTTGCATCTTTGGCGGCCTTCGCAGCTGCGGCGGCGGCCTTCTTTGCTTCTTTGTCCATACGTTCTTTGGCTTCAGGTGTCAGTATGGTCATAGGATCTTTTTCAGAAATATCGTAGAACCTGCCAGCAAAGTCGAGCACCATGCCTTCAATATTGACGCCAAAAAGGTCTGCCGCTTCGTTTTCAAAGGGGAATAGCCCCAAGAAAAGGTGCTGGATAGAAGGAACGGTATCTTCACTCGTGACGCCACGGATTTGGTAGTTAGCCAAGGTGTCGTCCTTTGCGAAGGTGTAGGTCATGTCGATGCCAGATTCTGTGCTGGTGCAAAGCATTTGAACGCTGCGCCAGTCGTCGCGACTGAGCTGTTCAGCAGTAGAAACTAGCTTATCAAGAGACAACTCTTGGAATGTTTTTGAATCAGCCATTCTTTAAGCTCCTTTCTTTTGCTGTTCTTTGAGCGCTTCTGCCTTTTGTTCGAGCACGCCAAGGCCTTCAACGACGGCGTCGATAATGGCCTCGGGGCGAATAGCGCAACCGGGAGCATAGACATCAACCGGAATAGCCTTGTCTACCCCACCGATAACGTTGTAGCTGTCGTGGAAAACGCCGCCAGTGCATGCGCAGCAACCGCAGGCAACAACGACCTTTGGTTCGAGCATCTGGTTATAGATTTCCTGAACAACAGCGATGTTGCGCTGGTTCACGCTGCCTGTAACGAGGAAAATGTCGGCATGCTTGGGGTTGCCCGTATTAATGATGCCGAAGCGTTCGACGTCGTAACCAGGGCATAAAGCAGCCAGCACTTCAATGTCGCAGCCATTACAACTGGATGCGTCATAGTGAATAACCCAAGGAGATTTTGATGCAAAACCCACAGTAGTCTCCTTTCTAGAAAAATGCCAGGAAGGCCACGTTAAGGCCGCCTGCTAACAGGGCAACTATCCATGCCCACTTGAGCATGGCTTGCCACTTGACACGTGCAAAATTGTTGTCGACCCAAATCTCGAAGAAGTAGATAAGGATGACGGCAACGATAGCAATGACTATTGAAATGGGGTTGGAGTAGACAAAGAAGACGCCTACCCATGCCATAAAGAGGACGTTTTCAACCCAGTGCATGACCTCAACCTTGGCAAGTGTCGGGCCGCTCATTTCGGTCGTGATGCCCTTAACGATTTCTTGGTGAGCATGATGGCTTGAGGAAATGTCAAAGGGGCTCTTGCGCAGTTTAATGGTCAGGACAAAAAGCAGGCCCAAGAAAACTGCCCAAGCCGTGCAGATGACAGGCTGGCTGAGCAAGAAAACGCCAGATACATCAAAGGTGCCTACGACCTGATAAAAGGCAACAGCCATAAACAAAATCATTGGCTCATAGGACATAACCTGCAAGGTTTCGCGGGCTGCGCCAATTTCAGCATAGGGCGAACGCGTTGAATACGCCGCCACGATAAAGAAGAGGCTTGAAAGCGTGATAACGAACACCACGAGCAAGAAATTGCCTCCGCTAAAGAATAAACCGCCAGCCAGCAAAGAGAAGAACAGGGCAAGGTTGATATACGTGTCTTCGCTGCCCGAAACAGCAACTTTGTCTTTGCCAAGGAGTTTGCGTACGTCCCAGTAAGGCTGCAGGAGCTTAGGTCCTACGCGGCCCTGCATGCGGGCCGAAATGATGCGGTCAAAGCCACTAATCAAACATCCAAGGATGGGAGCAGCTATCGCAAATGCGATGGTACCGATGCATGTTGTGATAAAGAAATTCAAATCCATTGCTGCCTCCTTCCTACAACATTGATATTACCGTGGCAAGGGCTGCCGCGAATGATCCGATAATGATAAGAGTGGTCGAAATTTCAGCCACAGGCGTTATGCGTTCTTCACCGAAGGTGTCGGCGAGGTACATATTACGCACCGTTGCACGCGTTTCCTGGCTCAGAGAATTTCTAAACGAACGGTCTGCATTGCTTACGCTGATTCCGGCAAGATAGGCGTCTACCTTGCGCTTGCTTGATGCACCCGTGGTGCCTGCAAGCAGCAGGACAATAACGGCAATGGACAGGATGCTCATTAAGGCGAGGATATCCGTATCGAGAGCGGTCATGGTGTATCCATATACGCCGTTTATGTAAGGCATAACCACGGTTGAAGATATTAAGGGAAGACCGATGCAGAAGATTAAGGCGAGTACGGTCATCAGATAGATGGCAACCCACTCAGTCTTGTGAACGGTT
Organism: Eggerthellaceae bacterium; assembly: GCA_017459805.1. GTDB lineage: Bacteria > Actinomycetota > Coriobacteriia > Coriobacteriales > Eggerthellaceae > CACXMZ01. The sequence goes on along the minus strand of JAFUCE010000106.1, from coordinate 18,231 downwards.
GTTTCAACATTGGCAGGTTGCCCTGCAACACCAGAAAGCTTGCCAAGCCACTTAGCCCAGAACATAAATGTTGCAGCTGAGCCAAAGGCAAGAAGAATAATGAGCGCAACCTGGTGATTGTCGACAAAGGACACGAGCGTGGCCCACTTAGAAATAAGCATGCCAAAGGGGGCGATGAACATAATCATGATGCCAATCATCATATTGCGTGCCAACTGCGGCATACGCTCGAACAGAAGGTCCATGTCTTCGATGTCGCGGCTGCCAATATGATGTTCTGCCGTACCAACGCACAGGAAGAGAAGGCTCTTTGCTGCAGCGTGGAACAGAATCAAGAACATTGCTGCCCAGACTGCTTCAGGGGTGCCAACGCCTGCGCAGGCAACGATAAGACCAAGATTGGCAATAGTGGAATAAGCCAAAACGCGCTTTGCATTGCTTTGGCTGATGGCCATAAAGCTTGCGAGGGCGAAGGTGATGCCACCTACGAGCACGACCATAACCGCAGGCGCCGTAGCGATGGCAAAGAGCGGTGCAAGCTTAACGAGCAGGAACACACCTGCCTTAACCATGGTAGAGCTATGGAGCAAAGCACTGGTAGGTGTGGGCGCAACCATAGCGCCTAAGAGCCATGAATGGAATGGCATTTGTGCTGCTTTAGTAATGCCTGCAAAAGCAAGCGCACAGACAGGAAGCGAAATAACAGCTGGTGCCGAAAGGCCAAGCTGAATGAACTCAATAAAGGAAAGGGTGTTCATGGTTCCTGCGCAGTAGAAAAGTGCAATCAAGAAGCCAATGCCACCTGCGATGTTCATAACAATCTGGCGGAAGGAGTTTGCTATTGCTTCGTCGGTCTTGGTGTAGCCAATGAGCAAGAAGGAACAAAGCGTTGTCACTTCCCAACCGGTAAACATCCATACCATGTTGTTGCTGAAGACGATGACATACATGGCCGACAGGAACAAAAACATGAGGAAGAAGAACAGCGGCCTGCGGTCTTCTTCGTCAGGATGGTGCTCGACGTGATCTTTCATGTAGCCAAGTGCATAGAAGCAGATGCCCGAGCCGATGATGCCGATAATAAAGGTCATCATAACTGAAAGCGAATCGAGATAGAGCCCTTGTGCAACATGAACGTTTGGCGCAAAGGCAAAATCGAAAATAAGTGAGCCTACCAGCTGAATAGCTGCAAGAACACCAGCGAGGATATTCTTGTATTTGTAGGCAAACCAGAGCACAACGAGGCCTATGGCTATACTTATTGCGACGCAGATAATTTCGACAATCTGCGAATCGAATTCGTAATAAATAGGCGGCGTTGATAGGTTTCCAATAACGAGCGCAAGCGACGCAATGGCTATGATTGCAGCGCTTGCTCCCACTACCACTTTACGTGCCGAGTCATTTTTTATAAACAATAAAATGACGGCCGCTAGTAATGGAAACAGAATAAGGAATCCTATTAGTTCCAAGTTTCGCACCCCTCTCATACAGAAAGCCACAGAAGTAGACCTATATTTGTGTTTAAGAACTGCTTATGGAAGCAAGCTTTAAATACTAAATATAGTGTTCAGTCTGCGACTATCTACTATAAACGGCGAATTTCTTTCACCTCGTGTAACTATATTATAGTAAAACTAGCCACCTGTGAATTACAAATTCTTAAGTGAATAAAAGATGGACGTTAAAAGCAGCTCCGTGCTTTAACTACAAGTTTTCTTCGGACATGACTGTCTCCTTCCTGACCGTGCGGTCATCGTTGTGTGCCGTGCGGCATAAAACAAAAGCCCCGGCAAGCCAGGGCATGAAAACCTATAGCCCGACCAGATTAAAATAGCCAGCTTGTAGCTGGCTATTTTAATCTGGTCGGGTTGACAGGATTTCGCTGATGTCAAGGTACGCTGCGCTCTATAGACCTTGACATTCGCCGCAAGCAAGATAGCTTTCAGCATATCTTGCTTGTGAACCAAGGTAATAAAAACCTATAGCCCAATAAGATTAAAAAAGCCAGCTTGTAGCTGGCTATTTTAATCTGGTCGGGTTGACAGGATTTGAACCTGCGACCCCTTGACCCCCAGGCGACTCCATGTGTGCACACTAGTTACCCTCTGTTACCCATGCAATTAGCTGACCTGGGAAAACGCTGATGAGAGGGTTGGCGTTTGTCAAAATGAAATGACAATGTACACCCAAATGTACACCTCGTTTTCCCTCATTTTTTCAAGGTCTTACCTGGGGATAAAAAAACAGCCTATGACAATTGCCGTAACAATTCCGGGTGCTACAACGCACTCGTACTCAGGTTGCCCGAATTGTCTACGCTCACTAGCCAGCGCGATCCATTCGGTGACAGCAGCACAATGCCATTAGCCGTGACCTCAAAAGCATTCTTGCGTGCGGTATGGCTTGTGCCGTTGCCAACCGCAAAAAGCGTGTTCGCGTCAATGAGGCTGTACTGCCCCACCGCCGCCCCCGCTTCGCTTCTGCCGTTGGTGTTGTCGTGACCTGTACCAGCCATAAACCAGCGGTTCTTTGCGCTGATGTGCAACCGCCCAAACAGCGCGTTGCCATTTCCAGCGTTATAGGTGTCGGCCGACACAATGACGTTTACGTTACCGCTCTTGCCGATGACCCTCTGCCCGATAACAAGCGAAGCGCCCATTTTGCCGCCCACGCATTGCCCGATATACTCGGAACAAAAGCCGCCTGTTATACCGCCGAACACGCGCAGGGCTGTGACCGCGCTGGTCGGGTTTGCTGACGTGTCGCAGGTTATCACTATCGGGGTAGTCGAGTCCGCCGAACTGTCGGGCGTGAACGAGCTGCCGTTGATGGTGACGGAGGTGACGGGGACGATTTGGTTCTCCTTGGAATAATCCTCCGACTGGGAGAGGTAGCCGCCTCCTGCCAGCACGGAGCACGCTATCCTGTTGGCGTAGGTGTTCGCCACGTTGTAGGTGGTGCTTCCCGCCGCATGGCTTCCCTTGAGCGAGAGGTTAACGCCCGTGACAAGCGCGAAGTCCCTCGGCGCGTCGAGGTTCATGCCCTTGGCGTCGGTTATCAGGAAAGAGAAATCCTTGACGCTGCGCGGCTCTCTGTCTTTGGAATGGAAGATACCAGTTGTACCGCTGAACGCACCCAGTCTGCCGCCCACGTCTAGCTGCCCGTCTGAATTAAGCGTGACCGCTTCGTTAGGATTCAGCTTCACCATGCCGTAGTCAGACGATGTAGCAATCTTGGAAGCCACCCAGTCACGGACGGCCTGAATCGCTGCCGATGCAGAAAACTTATCTGCCATGATAACTCCTAAGCGGATTGAGTCAGAATCGCCATAACTTCGTTGTAGGTGTAAGCAGTCAGGCTGTTGGTCTGTCCGCTGGTCGAAGTCCAGAATACGGACGTATCAACAGTCGAGCCTAAGGCATCCCATGCGCTACCATCCCAAGCGTAGTTCATGCCAGTATCTTGTACGTTGTATACGTCACCTACGGTTTGTCCGCTTGACGGAAGTGCGCTCTGACTTGCAACGCTGCCTTTGTATTTGTAGGCAGAAGAGATAGCCGTTGAGATTGCGCTATCAACATCGGACTCCGTGGTGTACGGGTCACCGCTGTTGGCTAAGGCTGTGGTAATTGCGCCCGATACATCGTTAGCAGTCTGAAAACCGCTATCGTTTGTAAGGTCGCTTACGGCCGTAGGTACGGTAATGTCTACCGCTTTTGCGGTAATAGTCTGAGCAGTTCCGTTGACCTTGATAACGTCAATCTTGCCGCCATTTTGGTCTACATAGCCTTGGGTGGCATACGGGTCTTGGCCTGTGTTCGTCAGGTCGGACAAGTCCGTGGGGACGTCCGCTGTCTCCGCGTAACCACTAAGGTCGATGTTGACCGCCTTGTTAGCGTCAGGCGTGAGCGCCTGGTTGTTGACCTTCACGGTCTCAATGACGTTGGGTTCTCCACCTTCTGAAATAATCTCAGCCACCTCTGCTGCCAAGGTATCCAGGTCGGCATCAAGCGCAAACTTACCATCCGCCCAGTCGCGTATCGCTGCAACGCCTACGCCATTTGTATAGTTGTCTGCCATTTCATCTCCTAATCTATCCTGTAAAGTATCTTCTCAATGTCCTGTACGGTAAGAGTGCCTACACCGATTTGGTCTATGGTGCTATCGCCTGTTAAGGTATGTCCTTCAATGGAAGGCTTATGCACCAGTCGCTCGTAGTCGTTGGTGCCGTCGCGTATCGTGACCGTGCCGACAGACACCGTGCCATGTGTTGTACCGTCACAAGACACCGTGGCATGAATGTCTCCCGACACGGACACCTTCGCGCTCACGCATTTACAGTCGCCCATACTATTCCTCCTGCGGTATCTCTCCATCGAGCAGAATCTCTCCAACCTCGAAGTCGAAGATTGTTGAAGCTACAGCTTCACCATCCTTGACCGCTCGTAGTTGTGCCTGTGCCGCACCAGGCTTAAAGGCAAGAGTCTCTGCCTGTGTAAGTTCGACCTCGGCAATACAGCCTTCATTCGATGGTGTAATGGCCGCATCCTTGCGGGTAATCTCTACCTTTCGTTGCTCAAAAGTGATGTAGGTATCCCACCCCGTCAAGTCCAGGTCTACCTCGAAGGTGAAAGTCGGAGTTGTACCTCGTCTCATTTGCCGCCGCCTTTTACGTCCAAAGTCTTGCCGCTGTTTACATTCACAAGCACCCAGTAGCCATTGCCGTCATCGAGCACGAGCCACCTCTGCGCGTTGGTGTTGTTAGCTTTGTAGATTTGCACGTCCGTCTTATCTGCTAAGCTGCCGCCTTTTACGTCAAGACGTAGTTTGGAATTGAGTACGGGGACGATTTCAAACGGCGCAACACCAGCGGGGTTGTATTTACCTTTAATCTGGACTAACTTCCACTTTTGCGCGTCTGTACCATTTTGTGGGTAGGCTTGCACGAGCGCACCGCTTGACTTCGAGCCGCCTTGTACGTCAAGCGCAAGGTTGCACGCCTTAGATATGAGAGTGACAGAGCCGTCTTTGTTCCACTTCGGCAACCATTTTTGCGCGTCTGTCATATTAGCAGCGTACTGCCACACCTTGCGTTCTTTCACGTTGTCACCTTCTATCATTTTCATTTTCACATCAGCGATGATTTTTCCATTGACCAACCAGTTGTGGATAGTCGTACCAGGGCATCCCGTAGGAGCAAACATTCTGTGCTCGGTGAAGCTGGCATTAGCTGTGCCGTCATAGCTAGGTACGATGTTATAGCGTTTGCAAATATCAGCGCACAAAGCGATAAGGCTCTTGTACGCTGCGTCAGAGATAGACCAAGGCTCACCTACGATGTTGTCTGCCACTTCGATAGTGATACACCTATTATCATTCTGCCAACTTGAAGAAGTCCATGCACGGTTTTCTTCATCCACATAGCAACCAATGCTGCCATCGCTACCAATACCATAATTAGAGCTAGCTTCCCGTGGCGGCTGGAAACAAGCTGAGCATTGCTCAATGGTTAGGTTGCCAGCCATATGATGGATAGTGATGCCGGTGATACTGGCTGTCCTTTGTCCACTATGCTGGACTGTCGGTAGATACTTCGTTGTCAGACTGCTCATCGTCATGTTGCTCACTCCTTCCGTTGCTTAGTTCTTCCTGGGCTTCTTGATTCAGCTCGCTAAAGTCAAACTCTTCCATTATTCCTCCTTCGCATGACTGGCTTCTACGGTTGTCATGATGCTCGGTAGAGTCTCGCCATTACTCACTTCGGGCAATCCCGCGATACTCGTAAGAATCGACAGCACAAAAGCCATGCCTGTGATGCTAAAGAAGCCCACCCAGTCAAAGCCCAGGATGCCGACCGCGCTTGTGCCGATGTAGGCCACGCCCGCTTGCGCCCAGGTTTTCAAGGCTCTAATTAGTGCCGCAACTAGCCATTCCTTCAACTTCTCTTTCGTTATCTGCGTCATGCTGTGCCTCCAATCTTTACGTTTTCTAACTCTTTGATATCATCCCGTGCTTCATCAATGCGCCGCCACGCGGTCTGCATATCGCGTTCCAGGACGTAGGTGCGCTCTACGACCTGGTTGTGTTTTTCAACCGTCTTGGTAAGTGCTTCAATCATCGTCTCTAACTTTGTCAGGCGGTTAGTGAGTGCTACATAGCACCCAAACGCTGCTAGAATTGCGCTCACCGCTCCACTTGCTATTACTGGGAATATCGTCTCCATATCTCACCTCTTATGTAAGCGTGATAGACAGCGTATTGAAGTACACGGCAACTGGGTCGTTGTTGATAGCGTTTGATTGAGAGCTGCCCGTATATGAAAGGGTGAAGAAGCCGTTTGCCTTGGCTGTGACTTAAAGGTTTGACAGGGTTGCCGCTGCGCTCGATGTTGAGCCAAACAGATACAGGTTATTCTGCCTGACCGTTGCCGTGGCGGTTGCCGTTGCGCCCGTGAAGTCATAGAACCTAAACGGGGTTGCAACCGTGAGCGTCATTTTTGTTTTACTTGACGTAAGATAGCCCGTAGCAACGTATCCGCTCATGCTAATTGTGTCACCAGCGGTCTTTGCCATGCCTAAAGCACGAGCAGCATCGTTTGCATTAGATTGACCTGTGCCGCCCTTGTTCACGGGGACGGTCGGCAGGTCGTTTGCGACGAGTGCGCGGAAACCAGGCGCACCGTTTTGTGAAGTCGGTGCTGCAAACACTTGATTTTTTGTCGCCGTTCCCACACCTGTGCCACCATTGCCGACACCTAAAGGTTTTGGCAAGTGTGTATAACCGTCTATAAACTGCCAATAATAAATCTGCTTATTACCGCCGCTTGTTGCTCCAATTTGTAGTACTGACGAACCGCCAGCACCATTGGCAACGAGTTCAAGATACGCGGGATTATTGGTTTTAACACCGCTTAGTGAGGATAAGTGAGAGAACGTTCGATTATCATAATCAGTAACGCTCATGTGCAAGAAGCCTGCATTACCTTCTGCTAACCCAAGCTGTGCCATTTCAAACGTGGGCTGTGCTAGTGTTTTTCCTTCGTAGATAACCTCACTACTCATAAGGCTAATTAGATAGCCAGAACCTTTCTTGAAAGCAAATAAATCGCTCTCTAGTGTGACGTTATATTCATTGTTTCCATCGCGGCCTATACGCGCTCCGTTTGTACCAAACGTTGCCACAACGTGCGAAGACCCGTCACCTGTACCATCCCACTTTCCGTCATAGAAGGACACGCCACTCGGAGTGAATGCTGCTCGAATTTTCTTAGCTGCTCTAAGTAAGATGCCTTCTGCGTTCATCAACAAGTTGTGTAGTGGTCTAAGCACGGTTGGCTCGATACCACTTGCGATTGCCTCTAGGAAGGTCGTCTGTTCTTCGTCTGTCACAAATGCACCCGTTCCTGCTCCGTCTTGGTCGGGGTCGGTAGAGCGATGCCAGAAGTGTTGATTGATGGCTTCTGCGGTATCTTGGGCTTCTTCAGCAGCTTGGTGAGCAGCTTGGCTTGCGTCCATGGCCTCGCCTGATGTGCTGTATGCGGCCTGGGCAATTTCCTCCACGGGCTCTAACATAGTTTTGACACGACTAGATGATGTGGCAGGCTCGCTTGTATTACCTAAAATATGTAGGGAATTGTTGCGCCATTCAACCGTAACCGTATCACCAGGTTTTACCTCGGCAGAAGTTGTTACCGTCGGCGTTTCAATGTCGCTTCCATACACACGTACCCATACGCAGTCATTGTCTACTCTGCTAACAACCGCTTGTCTTACTTGGCTTTTTTGGGAATTACCCTGACTTTTAAGGCTGTCAGCAAAATCCCACAATGCAGATGGATCTATTTTTCCCAAAGTAAAACCTCCTGTTCGGCTTTTTCCGAAACCAAAATCCTGCTATTGCAATCTATGGACTGGGAAACGATGCGCATATTGCCATCAAACCCTGCTGACTCAATCGAGCCTTTAATTACGTCATAGGGGTATAAGTTTTCTATCCACTCTCGCGTATAAACAAGCTCTTCCCTACCAACCGACAGTTCAGTAAGTTTCTTTTCTGCATACTGTTCCAACGACTCCCCATTGACTAAAGTTGGCGAATCGTCGATAACGTCTTTGTACCAACCACGCTTTGGATAAGAAATCGGGCTGTCTAGGTTATTGTTGACCACCGTTACAATGTAGTCCCCATTTTTGGCAATGTAGCGGTTAGGCAACTCTGAATAGTCGCACGAATGGTCTACTCCAGCCATCAATAGATTTGCGCTGGCAGCATCAAAAACAGTTGTAGCTTCATTAGGTTTAGGCAGTATATGAATTTCGCCATTGCCAGTAATCCGCATTATGAAATTACCTGCGTCTAAAACAGACCAGGCGGCTTCTAACACGCTACATCCAAATGAATGAACTACTGACTCATTAAGAGTAAATGACCCATCACACACAATAGGAGCATTCACTACACTACTTAACAAGCCAGCAACATATTGGGCACCGTCTATACCGCTTGAGGCGTAGCTGCCTTCGGACAGCAAAAAACAGGACGCAGGGTATAAAACAGAATGACCTTCTGCTGTTTTTGTTTCGCGTCCATAGTCACGTGTGCCACTTGTGCTCTCGAAAAGAAGTGTCGCGATTTCAACACGTTCAGCACCGCCATCTTGTTCGGCTGTCATAACAATGCGGTAATAACCTGTTTCGAAAGTGTCGGCCGTAATGTCCATGCTTCCACTTTCAAGCAGGTCATCATTTGCGGTTTTTTCAATAGTTGCTGTATCTATGCCAGATATTTGTTCTGCGTCTGCCCATGTCTTTTTATTGACACGGAAAACGCGCCAGTAAGAAGAATAAGGCTTTGACCAATCCATTATTCATCGTCCTCCTCCGCTTCTTCTTCTGTTTGCGGTTCATCAGTCCCTGGCGGCATAAGCATGAATTGGTCGGTTAGGTCAACTTCTTCAGCACTAATTGCTACGGCTTGAATAATTCCTTCGGTAGACATATCGGTTACTTCAACATTTGCTGCGTACGCACTTCCATCCGGAGTGCGTACAAAAACTATGCCGGCATAACGTCCTAAAGCACGAGCTGCAGCAACAGTGTCTTTGTTTTCAAGACGAATAACATCTGAAGATAAAGATGCTTTTCTGATTACTCCCTGATTCCATCCTGCTGTAACCGTTCCATCAAGATGCTTGTGTGTATCAGCGTCTTTTTCGTAGCTGTCTGCAACAGAAATGTCGTAAGGAAGTTCGAGTACACCACCGTTCCAGTCAAAGCGCATAGCCTTACCAGTTAATGTGTAGTCAAAATCGCAATATTCAATATCACCATCAGGGGTGCGCAAAGAAATGCGATACTTCAGAGAGCCGTCACCAAATGGGGCAAATTCGTCAACTATTTCATAATCAAGCGGGTAATTACTCCCGACAAGTACAGCACCATCGCCTGTCATACGATATATGTCATAGACATCGTTTTCGCCAGAGTTTACAGGGTTGGTTAGCGTTATCGTAGCGTTTTGGTGGTGTATCCCGTCTTCGTCTGTGTAATCGTTACCCTCTATCTCAACGTAGTCCTCTGGACTAACCGCTTGATGTTCCCAATGAATTGCAAAAGATGCAACAGCAGTATCTGATTTCAATCCCGACGTATTATCAAGCGCAGTAACAGACACTGAGTATCTCCCTGTATCCATAAGCTCAAGACCAGTGGGAGCAGTAATTGTTGTATGGTATACGCCTTCGTCCTCAACCCATACAACATCTTCAATAAGCGAACTCCATACCGTGTCGCCCGCTGGCTGATGATACATGCCTGTTGGAAGCTGCCAGTCGTTACCATCCGATGTAACAATCACAATTAGGCTTGCTTCGGTATTGCTTGAAACGTTGAACGAGAGTGGCTGTGCAGCAAGGGTATCTTGCATGCTTATTTCACATGTAGGTGGCTCGATAATTGATGTTGTTACATCATTCGAAGCGATCCAGTCACCGCCAGCAGATACTTCGACATGCAATGTAATTTCGCTATTTTGCACTAAACCTGCAATCCTGTTGGAAGGAATATAGTAGGCATTAAGGGAGTTATCACCTGTAGCAACTGTTACACCCGTGCTTGTCAACAGTTTCCAAGACTTTTGCGTTGCAGTACCGCCTACTATCCAAGAAACAGGAAGTGACTCACCAATAGGGATAAAAGCTGGTGCACTTGCTGTTACAGAAGTTGGCAATACGAAAGGTTTAATAGGGACTATATTTGTATATGGGCCCCAAGGATTAGCAGCATCTTCGTTGTACCTACGTGCTCTTACATAAACCGTTTTATCTTCATCGAGTTTTTTAATTGTTACAAGAGCAGATGAACTATAGCCAGATACTTGAGAAGTTGTGTCCGACCATTCAAAATCGTATGTATTCGGTGCTTCTGTTGAAGTCCAGGCATCCTCTGAGTCGGCCCATGATAATTCGGTAGACTCAGCATCGTCTTGCCCCCCTTTACCCCAGGCAAGTAAAACCTTCGCGCTTGTACCGTCGTCTCCCCTAGTAGCAGACGAGATGATTATCTCATCATCAGCTGCGGTTTCCGCAGGCGTTTCTAGCCCCTTTACTCTAAACGCTTTCGAGTCTCTAAACAGAATCTCTGGCGAAGTGCCTAATGTGCGAACTCTTACATAAGAGTACCTTCCTGGGTCTGGAATTAAAACATTTGTCGGAATCGTTAAGGCAGTACACCCAGCGTTGTCAACGATGTTGCTTTCTCTAAACTCAACATCACCTGGGATGCGGTCAGCTGACGAATACTCGACATTGGCAAGATAATCGAGCCTGACAGAAGATACTGGATGCTCTTTATTCTTGCTTGCTGGAAGGCTAATCTTAACGGTACATTTTCCATCACTAGAACGACTACTCACTTCAGTGCTCTTTATTGTCGCCTGCGCAGGAAAAGCACAATAAAAAACTTTTTCTACTGTTTTAGAATCACCAGCATAACCACGGTTGTACGCAGTAAACGTTACTTTGATGTAGTCCGCATAACCAATTGCTTGGTAGTCGGGCGGGTCGTAGGTCATGGTAAATTGAGTCGAACTCGTAGTTTCGGCTTTCCGGTGATACCATTTCTTTTTGGTGTAGGTGTTCTCAATGTGGATAGAATAAACCGTGTCGTAGCGTTCTTTCGAATCATGCCCCGCATCAGAATTACAAACACAGCTAATTCTTCCAGTATTCTTGTCAATGGTAGGAGCAGAAAGTCCTGGTGCCTTAGGGACGCTAAACGTATACTGCTTCCTTGCTTTTTCAGCACCTTTACCTTTTTGGTTATATGGCTGCACGTCACATATTAGATAGCTGAGCTTACGTTTTTTATTAACAGGATAAAAGTCCGCACGTGTATATGTAAGTTTAGTGACAACACCGGTTCTCGCGTCTTTCTTTTCACCATATACGAAATTGTTTAGGTTAACTGAATCTTTTGTAAGACCACTATTGCCTGATTTCATGCATTCTTTTGCATCAGTACCTGGAATACCAATAATCCAGTTAACGTAAAACCCCTGTATGCGGTCTCCGCTTTTGTCGCTTTTTAGCGAGTCGGGCGTTTTCCATTCGCATGTAAATACTTTGCTCCCGTTACCTGAGCGCACAGGAGCACCTAGGCTTACACCTTTTTGGGGCTTCTTAACAATGTCGGTTCTAACGTATTTCCATTCAGCAACAGTGGGCTGACCACCCTTTGTGCATTGATACACATGGCCTGTTTCGCTATTTTGATACATTTGGTCTTTCATCGGCTCTGGGTTTTTGAGACCCGAATACTTAAAACCTCTTGGATTTGTATTGGTTCCAGTAATGGCTGTACCAAAATATACGGGATCGCGGCCTATCCAAGCCCACTTAGCGACTTTAGGACCTCCGGCAACTCTACACTCATAGACATGGCCCATTTTTTTGCTGAAATAGGTTTCGCCAACCTTGGCTTTTTTAATACCCGATTTTTCCCAGATTAGTGGCGTTGTAGATTGTCCATATAAGACAGTACCTGTATATGTATGAACCCATTTCGTCATTAGAAAGCTCCTGCCAGTTTCAGTCGTTTCATGCCACGTGCAACATCGCGCACCATATCTGCAGCATTGTCGTTTTCGGTATAGTTCAGAGTTACGTATACATCGCCACTGTTTCCGTCGATATGTGAAGCCAGTGCTTCCGCATATTTAGACAGATAAGGACTGTATGATGGCCATATCAGTTCTGGTCCAGCTTCGCCAGCGCCAATCAGTTGTGCACCATCGATGATGCCACCTTTTGCGTACCAGCTAACATTAAGCGTTGGCACCCTTTTGGTCTTAGCATCGAAATCGCCTGAAAAGGAGAAATGCGGCAATGGTCCAACATCTATTCTTTGCATTCGTAGATAAGTGCCACTAACTGTTGCAGCAATGCTCGACATAGCATTTGATACGACCGTATTTGCCGTGTTCATATTGTTTGCAACTTCGTTTGCAAAACTCTTGTATTTACCCGATTCAGCTTGAACTGCATTACCAGTGCTCTTAAAGGCGTTGGATATTGCATTCATCTGTGATTTAGTTGAATTAGACATAGATGCTATTGCTGTATTGGCACTACGCCCCATGTTTACGAGTGCACTTTGGGTTGTGGCACTCGAAGAACGCACCGTTGTTAGCGATGATGACATACGTCTTAACTCTGAAGAGGTTGCGCTAAGACCATTGCGTACAGCAGAGGATGCCTGCCCCATCGCATTCAAGGACGGTGCAGCACTCGCCAACAGTGGCGCAGCCGTTCCAGCAGCTGTTGCAAGTGCCATAACAGCAACGCTAGCTGGTAGTCCATTAGAGGCTATACCAGGCAAAGAAGCTGATATTTGAAGCAATGATACCGCCGCCATGGAAGATGCCGTGCCAAGTGGTATGACCGCATCTGCTAGTGCCTTTGCTGGTTTTGCGCCTGCTTCTAACCCTCCAGCAGCTAGTCCACTTGCTAACGAGAGTTCTCCGATTGCAATCGCTGCCCGTCCACCATTATCTGCAATGGAAGGCAATGCATCGCCCATCATTTTGGCGGCTGTTCCTGCCAACAACATGCCAGCGCCAATAACAACAACGGCACCAGCAAGTATCGTTGCTGCTCCACCTGCAAGCGTTAGTGCCGCTGCACACACGGTTAAGCCAGCACCCAGAACGATTGCACCAGCCCCTGCAACTATAGCCGCAGGACCAAAAAGAATTAGTGCCCCTGCAAGTTGCGCAAACGCTACGGCAGCAGGTGTACCAGCGGCTGCAACTTGAGGTAAAACACCAGCAATCAGCATAACGCCAACACTTGCAATAAGCACACCAGCACCAACCATTAAAACAGCTGCACCAAAGGCAATCATGCCTACCGCGCCAGCTGTCAGCATAGGACCAAGTGCTGCGAATACAGCTACTAGACCAACAACGCCTACGAGAAGACCAGCAGCCATGATGATTGCCGTATCACCCGAATCGGCAAGCATTACAGCCGCCGAAGCCAAAATGTACATACCAGCAGCAGCTAGTGCGATACCTGCACCTAAGGCAATGACTGCTACAGCGGCTGCCATAATCTGTCCTGCAGATGCGCTCGATGCTGCTCCAGCAGCAGTTTCAGCACCTGCTAACCCAAGCAGTCCAGCTATAGCACCTATGGCACGCGAAGCGATACTTCCAATAAAGCCAGCAATAGCACCAATCGCAGGACCTACGGAACTTGCGATATTCATGACAACAAAAGCACCGGCAAGAGCAGCAAGAAGCGGTACGGCTGTTTCTGAATTGTCCGCGATTAGCTTTATTACTTGAGATATTCCATCTATTATTGGCGTTGCCGCTTCGATTACAGGAATTAACCCATTTATTCCTTCTGCAAAAGTTTTACCAAAATCCTTGGCTGAAGCTGCCTGTCCACCATCGCCAAAGTTCTGCGCGATGGTGTCACCTATATTTCCAAAAGCAGTGCTAAAGCCTTCAAAATCTATATTGTCAAACAGTCCACTACCAAAGTCAGAAATGACTTGAGTTGCTGTAGTGAATCCTCCGATAATTGAATTTGCTATACCGCTTATGGATTCAATCACGCCAGGGTCTTTAAGAAGACTGGTTAAGCCACTTAGGCCTTCTGTTCCTGTTTGTACAAACTGACGAAGAACTGGGTCAAGACCGTTAAAAATTGCGATTTGAACGCCTTCTAAAGCAGATTGAAACCTAACAACGTCGCCCTCTAGGTTGTCGAGCTGCGTTTCGGCCATTTGTTCTGCCGCACCAGCAGAATCGTAGATTGCAGCACCAACTTCATTCCAGCGTTTTGCTGTAGTGTCCAGCAATGCGTTCATAGTGGCAACGTCACGGACATTAAACATTTCGCCAAACGCTTCGATTTTCTGCTCATCCGTCATGTCAGCCATGGCGGCAGATAATTCAGGCATGATCTGCGAGAAGCTACGCATTTTGCCTTCGGCATCGAATATCTCAACACCGAGGTCATGCATCATAGTTTTGGTTTTCTCGTCACCGCCCATTTTGAGCAGAGCGTTACGAAGATGCGTACCTGCTTCAGAACCCTTAAGACCATTGTCGTCGAGAATACCGAGTACGGTGTTTAATTCTGTAGTGCCATCTGCTGCTACCTCGGTTCCATCGGCAAGAGTAACCATGCCTCCATTCATAAACTTAGCTGTACCGCCTACTGTCAGTATTGCGTTGCCAAGCTGCTCAACGGAGGTATTTGTATTACTTGAAGCCGCTGCCATTTGGTCAACCATGGTTGCGGTTTCTTTCATGGACAGACCAAGGGCAGTTTGCGCATCAGTAACCATATCTGATGCTGCACCGAGTTCCATGCTACCAGCAGCAGCAAGATTAAGAACTGTTGGTAGCATCTCTATGGATTCTTCGGCTTTGTAGCCAGCCAAAGCCATATAGTTTAAGCCCTCTGCTGCTTGTGAAGCACTAAATGCTGTAGTTGCGCCCCTCTGCTGTGCAAAGTCATAAAGGCTACCTGTGAAGTCGCCCACAGAAACTGACTCTGCTCTAACATCATCCATGGATTTGCCCATGGTTGCCGCAACTTGTGCCATTGATGCATCAAACTGCTTACCTGCATCGATGGTTTGCTTGGTAAATATCCCGATTCCTGCACCTGCGGCCAATGCAGCAGCGCCTATAGCCTTAGCACCTGCGGCACCAACGCTGCCCAATCCAGCTGTAAGCTGACCTGCAAGCGCACCAACACCAGATAGTTTTGGCACTATGTTTACATAGCCAGTACCAACACCGCTAGACATGGCTCACCACCTTATTGTTTATTCCACCAGTTCCAAAAGTCTTTAACAGGAATTGGCTCTTTTCCAAGTGTTTGCCCCGTTGAAACCCAGGGGCGTGGGTATGTAGTCGGTTTCTTAGGTTTGCGTTTTGAATAAGCAGAGGCAAACGAATAGTTAAACCACGCAATGGAGTCCACTATGTCGGCAAGAAGCATATTGGTCTTAAACGTGCTAGACCACTCTGAAATTTCTTTATATCCGCTCTGTGCTCGCCATGTTGCACTATCTGCACTTAAATGCTTGTAGAAATGAACAAGGGCGACAACACCTGCCGCCCCTAAGTTCATATATTCGTCCAGGGTCCGCCCTGTCAAAACCATTAGGTCATAGTTGAGTGCGCTCTCGTAGTCCCTAACGGTAATGGCAAGGCTAGCTATTCCCCCGGTGTTGCACCTTGATTTTGGCTTTCTTCAACCCAGGCACCAAAAATTTCACCCAGTTGAGAAACCGTAATAAGGTCGGCAACTTCCTCACCTAGATACTTAACAACTAAGTCGTACTGAAACTTTACAGCAGCTGCATTCTTTTCTTCGCCGTCTGGCATTGCTGCTAAGTCGGAAAACTTGATAGATTCCGATAGTGGCAAAGAAGCAGCTAGTGGCAGCTTATAAACCGTTTTGTCCTTACCTAGAGTAAAGGACATAAACTGTGGTGCATCGTTTCCAAAATTACGCATTAGTTACCTCCTGATTGAATAGTATGTTTAAGCGTTTTGTGCGGCTTCGATAAGAGCGATGATTTCAGCTTTTGTCATGCTGTCGTTTGCACCTTCAATGTTGTTCTGGGTGCAATACTCAAGCAATTCAGCCTTTGTCATGCTTTCAAAGTCGGTTTCCTGGTCGTTCTGGCCTTGTTCACCCTGGTCTTCACTAGGCGTAGACGCACTAATAACCTGACCATCATCGGTAAAGATATGGATAGAATCTCCCGTACCATCATCGTAGCAAGAAAGCGTAACCGGCAAAGCAATTGCACTAGTAGCGTTAAAGCTAATGGACTCAAGATTGGAAATCTGACTATTAGGAACAATAACGATAATGCGGTTCTTGCCGTCCTTCATTGCAAAGCCGTAGGCTTGCGGAGGTGCAAGATGCGCACCCAAACCAATGTGGAGCTGTTCGCCATGCTCGGCTGTAGCATCGGTCTTGGTCACGTGCTCTTCACCGATAGCCTGGCACCAAGACTCATAGTCTTGCTGAATGAGCGACCACTTAATAGTGCCGTCATAGCTATCGAGTAGCTTACGAACGATATTGCGGTTCCACTCGCGGATTTCCGTTGTGGACATGTCGTTAGCAAGCTCAAGACCATCTTCTGAAACATAGCCAGAGTTGTTCATGGCTTCAAGAGCCGCTTCTGCTTCCTCAAAAGAAGTTGGGATGTTTTCACCGGTGAGAATATCACCATTACGAATAGCGCCTGTCGTGGATTGCTGGTCAGCAGTACCCACAAGCACTCTTGCTGCATTAAGGGCCATAGCCCCTCCTTTCATTTGTTATTAAACGATTTTTGCTGTGCAATCAAGCACTAACTGGTAACGAGGGCATCGCGTATCTTCGTCGTAGAACGGATACGGCCCTGCGTTAACTCTCATGCTGTGTACGCCTTCTGGTTGCTCTGTAAGAATCGCTCTTGCTCGAATGTCGTTTGCCATTTCTTCGGCTCTTGGTTCGGTTTTCGCCCACGTTTGTATTGCAATCAATGGGTAATCAATCAAGTTTTCGGAGCCGCCGCCTGTTCGCTCAACCGTAACGAATTCGTCAGGAGAATCTGGCGAATCTTTTGGCGGCTGAGTAGACGCACGATACCCAAGCCCGACAAGCCAGGCTACTAATTGTTCTGTAACGCTGTACATTTGCTCTCCTAAAGCGATTTCAAGAGCGTGTTATTCTCATAGTTGTCTTTCATTGCTGAGTAGTTGCCCGTATAGACAATACCAACATAGCCTTTGCGACCTTTTGTGACATTGCCTTTGTATGTTGGCTGAGTGTTACCTACCTTTTCACCACCAGGGCGATGATAGATTCCTGTCCGAAAACCCGAACTAGAAGAATTTGCCTTACCTTCAACAGAGTCCACTCTCCCTTGAAGTAACGCCCCTGTACCAGACGACTCATCCACAAGTTTCTTGAGTTTTTTCTCGTTAATACGAACGAATGCGCTAGCCATGAGCCACCTCCACTTCGACAGGCATGTGCCACTTTGTGGGCGTGTTACCATCCATGTAGGGCTTTGGGTCACCTACGACCTTATAGGTCCCGTCCCAGGGCTTAGGAAGCACCACCTTACACCCGCGCAAAGACTTGTTATAAGTTTTCGGAAAATGCAGGGTGTAGGATATGCTTACGCCTTGTGGACGGCTTGCCTCGAGGTTGTCGGTAGCGCCAGGGACAATGAGTACGTTTTGCACACTCTCTGCGGTTTCTTCGCTATAGGTTTCGTTACCAAATCGGTCATACTCCACTTATTCCGGACGTAACACCCTAATTTCAACACCAGTTATCATGCCACCACCTCATTTTTGGATTAACCTCTGGATGAAGCATGCGGCCAGTAGATCCACCAATACCAAGCAAAGACAATTCACTGGGCAATAACTTAGGTGTACCGTAAGTGTTTGAAAAAGTGAACTGCTCCGAATACGAACCAGCCGTAGTAGCCATCTGGGTAACACCATGTGGTTTATCGTCTCTAGGAATGAGGCGATTCGCTACGGAACAGCAGACATCAACTAGGGCAACACGCAACTCATCAGATGGGTTTTCGTAGTCGATGTGCGCCCTGTTCATTTCTGTTCGCATAAGCGCAGTAGCAGACAATAACCGATGTTCGATTAACTCCTCATCGATATTCTCATCGCCTG